>JUEF01000049.1 GCA_000802045.1 Peptococcaceae bacterium BICA1-8 | reverse complement strand
TAACCACGGGCCCCTCCGGGGCACACGGATAAACACTTAGCTAGGAATTTAACCATTTTACAGATTTTACTTGTTAGGTTTACATCATGTGAGTCTAGTGGCTAGTTATTAGTATATTAAGACTACAAACCTAACGGAACAAAGTGAAGTGAAATCTTAATCTAGCACAGCGAAACCTAAAAACTTAGTTACTCAGTTTTTTTATATATTTTACCCTATTTTATAAAAATTTTTCAGCATATGCCTCAAAGCCTCTACCGGGTGGAAAAAAATCATCCTTGGCCCTGAATATCTCATTATTTTTTTTACCTTTTCCCGCATCTCAGGCTTATAGCAGTGTATAGGACATTTTTCACAGGTTGGCTTATTATCCCCATATTTACAAAGGTCTAATCTCTTCCGGGCATATTCCAATAATCCGCTGCAATCTTGACATAAACCTTGCTTAGAAGCATGCTGCTGCCTGCAGTAGATTTTTATCATTTTTTCAATTGTACTCTTTTCCTGCTCAATGTTCTTTTTCCTTAAGGTCACTTTTTTCATTCCTCTTTATTGTTTATTTAAGCTAACACTAATTTATTTAAGTATTAATCATTATATCCTACAAAACAACCTTTGTTAAAAAAGACTATGATAATAAAATCCTTCTGCTTTACATTTTACCTCCCTTAACATATCATAATGTTAAGAAAGCTTTTATAATACTTATATTGTTTAACTACTCTAGGGGAGCCTTTTTAGGCTGAGAGGAAGTACGTCTTCGACCCTTTGGACCTGACCCGGGTAATGCCGGCGTAGGAAAGAGCTATGGTAAATTAAAGCCGTAATTCTCCTGCGAGAATTACGGCTATTTATATTGAAGGGGGGAAATTAATGCAGATAAAGGTCAACGGCCTGCTAATGGAAGTGGTAGATTATTTAAACATTATGGATCTTATTCAGTTCAAGAATTTAGATCCCGATACTCTAGTTATTCAATATAACCTAGAAATTATCAAAAAAGACGAATGGGCTACTATTATCCTTAAAGAAAATGATGAATTAGAAATATTAAGCTTTGTCGGAGGTGGTTAAAATGGAGGATATCTTAAAGATTGGCGGTAAAGAATTGTCTAACAGACTCTTCTTGGGTACAGGTAAATTCCCCAACAAAAATATCATACCCCAGGTAATAAAAAGCTCTGAAACTCAAGTTGTTACAGTTGCCGTCCGCAGGGTTGATTTAAACGGGGAGCAGGAAAATATCTTAAACTACATAAGTAAAGATTGTATACTTATGCCCAATACTTCAGGAGCAAGAAACGCCGAAGAGGCAGTTCGTATTGCTCAAATAGCCAGGGCGGCTGGTTGTGGTAACTGGATAAAAATCGAGGTTATTAATGATAATAAATATTTACTGCCTGATAATTATGAAACTATTAAAGCCACAGAGATTTTAGCCAAAGACGGTTTTGTCGTCCTACCATATGTTTCACCGGATTTAATGGTTGCTAAAGCTCTGGTAGATGCAGGTGCGGCTGCAGTAATGCCTCTAGGTGCACCTATTGGCTCTAACCGCGGACTGCAAACTAAGGAATTGATCCGCATTCTCATTGCTGAGATTGACCTCCCCATCATTGTTGATGCAGGTATAGGTAAGCCTTCCCAGGCTGCCGAGGCTATGGAAATGGGGGCTGATGCAGTATTAGTAAATACCGCTATTGCTACAGCCGAAGATGCTGTAAAGATGGCGGAGGCCTTTAATCTAGCGGTTAAAGCTGGCCGTTTGGCCTATTTAGCCGGCCCCGGGGCCGAACAACTATATGGAGAAGCATCTTCTCCCCTTACAGATTTTCTAAGATAGGAGAAATGGCAGTGACTTTTTTTGATAAAGTTTTAGAGCATGAACAATTCGATTTACAACAATTCTGGAGCACTGTTACCGATGAAATGGTAATCAAGTCGCTCAATAAGCAATCCTTATCAGATAAGGATTTTCTCATACTGCTAGCTCCTAAAGGAGCAGGTTATTTAGAAAATATGGCTCAAAAAGCCCATAAACTTACCGTCCAAAACTTTGGTAAAGTAATTTTTTTGTATACTCCCATGTATTTATCCAGTTACTGCGTTAACCGCTGCACCTACTGCGGTTTTAATGTAGAAAATAAATTTTTAAGGAAGACCCTAACCTTAAAGGAAGTGGGAATGGAAGCCCAGGCAATTTCTAAAACCGGGCTCAAGCATATTTTAGTCCTAACAGGCGAATCTAGAAACCATGCCAATTTACAGTATTTGCTTGAATGCGGGGAAATCTTAAAAAAATATTTTACATCTATAACTATAGAAATTTATCCTATGGAAACAGAGGAATATAAAAAATTAGTTAAAGCTGGGGTTGACAGCATCACTATTTATCAAGAAACATATAACAGAACCAGGTATGATGCAGTACATCTATCCGGACCCAAGAAGGATTACGGATACCGGTTGGAAGCAGCGGAACGAGCAGGAAATGCCGGAATGAGATCCATCAACATTGGAGCACTTTTGGGCTTGTCTGACTGGCGCGCTGATGCCTTTCTCACCGGGCTCCATGCCAAATATCTTCAGGATAATTTTCCCGGAGTAGAAATCGGCATTTCTCTGCCCCGTTTACGTCCCCACAAAGGCAGCTTTCAGCCGGTTAGCACCCCCGAGGACCGGGATTTGGTCCAAACTATGCTGGCCTTTAGGTTATTTTTACCCAGGGTTGGCATAACTATCTCTACCAGGGAAAGTGCCCAATTCAGGGATAACCTGATGAAATTAGGGGTAACCAAAATGTCTGCCGGTTCTTCCACTGAAGTAGGGGGTCATTCTCAGGACAACAAAAGTGATGGACAGTTTGAGATTTCCGATAACCGGTCTGTGGCTGAGGTTAGAGAAGCTATTTTGAACAAAGGCTATCAGCCGGTTTTAAAGGACTGGCAGTATCTCTAAAAATGACAAGCACTTTTTAGAGCCTAATCTCCTAGATTAAATTTTTCTCTGTGGGCGAAATTAGCATAAATTAAGTATTGGGATGTGGCAATATGAACAATTTTGAAGAGGCTTTAGCCAAATATATAGGCCTAGATAGCCTAGCGAAAATTCAAGAAGTCAAAATAGGTATTGCAGGGGCTGGAGGATTGGGCTCTAACTGTGCCTTTAACTTAGTTCGTAGTGGCTTTAAACACTTTACTATTGTAGATTATGATAACATCGAATTTTCTAACCTCAATCGTCAGTTTTACTTTTTAGACCAAGTAGGAAAAACTAAAGTATTAGCTTTAAAGGAAAATCTTCTAAGGATTAATCCTAATATTGATATGACCGCAGTGTGCGAAAAGATTATATCCGAAAATATCCACAGCTTTTTTGATGACTGTGATATAATAGTTGAAGCCTTTGACCGAGTAGAATTTAAAAAGCTAATCATAGAAGCATATATCTCTTCCCCTAAATTACTTGTTGCCGCTTCAGGGCTTGCTGGCTGGGGTAACAGTGATATGATGACGGTGAAAAAAATTAACCCAACATTTTATTTAGTTGGTGATGATGTTTCTGAAGTCACTGCAACCTGCCCACCCATGTCACCTCGGGTTAATATCACTGCCGCAAAGCAGGCTGATGTAATCTTGGAATGGGTGTTAGGAGTTTCAGGTGGATCTGAGAGACTGATGATATAAGACGTGTTGACGATTTAGCGAAATTGACGAAAAGACGAATATACGTAGAAAGGTTGGTGATTAGATGAAAAAACCTGTGCTTGATACTGATCTTTACGGCATTACTGCCGAGGAGTATTCTTTGGGACGTAGTAATATTGAAGTTGTAAAGGCCATGATTGATGCCGGTATTAAAATAATTCAATACCGGGAAAAAGATAGTAAATCTATTAAAGAGCGATATGAGGAATGTAAAGAAATTCGGAAGCTTACTAAAGAGACTGATGTAACCTTTATTATTAATGATTACATCGATATTGCCATACTAGTAGGAGCGGATGGCATCCACATTGGTCAGGATGATCTACCCATTGAGGAGGTCCGTAAGTTGGTGGGTCCGGAGATGATTATCGGTCTTTCTACCCATTCGCCGGAACAGGCCCAGGATGCGACAAGAAGAGGTGCTGATTATATCGGCGTAGGTCCAATGTTTTCTACTACTACGAAGAAAAACATCGGTAATGTCGCAGGCTTAGAGTATCTAGACTATGTCGTAAAAAATCATAATATACCATTGGTAGCCATCGGGGGAATTAAGTTTGAGAATATAGCTGAAGTAAAAAAACGGGGTGCCAAATGCATTTGCCTAGTTACTGAAATTGTAGGTGCCCAGGATATGGGTAAGACTGTTCAAAAAATAAGGGATATACTTGCTAATGTTTAATAAAACTCCTCTAAAATGCAAAAGAAGCATTCAGCCACGGCTGTAATGCTTCTTTTTTATGGTTATTCTGTTTCCCTTCTTGGTGGCCGGGGTCCAAAAAATTGATAGTACTGGGTCTCCATCGCTCCATTATACAGTTTGCGCTTTTTATCCGCTCTACGCCCAAAGAATTTCTCGAATTCCTTATGGGAGGTTATTACATAATATGACCATGTATCATGGGCAGTAAAGGCCTTGCCCATTTCCTGATAAAGCTTTTCTACCTCCGGACGTTCACTCATACGCTCTCCGTAAGGAGGATTGGTGATAATGACACCATATTTTTTGGCACTGCGCCATTCCTTCACTGGGGTTTCTTGAAAATGGATATTGTCAGCTACTCCAGCTTCCTGGGCATTTCTTCTTGCCACTTTTAATATTTCTCCATCAATATCTGTACCCATTATGCTCAATTTCCGGTCATACTGGGCTAGATCGTGGGTTTCCGCCCTAGCCTCACGCCAAATATTACGGGGAATTATCGGCCATTCCTCACAAGCAAAGGTTCTATTCATTCCAGGAGCAATATTCATACCAATTAGAGCTGCCTCTATAGGAATAGTTCCTGAACCACATAAAGGGTCAACCAAAACTCGCTCAGGATTCCAATAGCTCAGCTGAATAAGGGCAGTAGCTAGAGTTTCCTTTAAGGGTGCAGGACCAATCCAATCCCGATACCCTCGCTTATGAAGTCCCGGTCCGGTGGTATCAATAGTTAAAGTAGCAATATCTTTAAGTAACGCTACTTCAATTTTATAAAGGGGTCCTGTTTCTGCAAACCATTCCTGTTTATATGTACCCTTTAGGCTTTCCACTACCGCCTTTTTAACTATTGCCTGACAGTCCGAAACACTAAATAATTGCGACTTAATCGACTTCCCCTCCACAGGAAAGGTACCATTTTGGGGAATCCACTGTGCCCACGGTAAAGCTTTAGTTTGTTCAAAAAGCTCCTCAAAACTTGTTGCTCTAAATTCGCCCATCTTCAACCTAATTCGGTCAGCGGTCCTGAGCCATAAATTGCCACGGACTAGTGCTGTTAGATCAGCATCAAAAATGACTTTGCCGTTTTCCACCTGCATCTCGGGATAACCTAATTTTTTTACTTCATGAGCTACAACCGCTTCTAACCCAAAAGCGGCAGTAGCAATCAAAGTTATTTTTTCCATAGATAACCTTTTTCTCCTTCATCTATAATCTTCTAAAAGTATACCACAAAATTTAGCAACTATCCGCAAATCGTCTATCCATCCTTTTTCTATTCATTTCATCTAGCAGTATATCGGTAGCAGAACCTAAAATTTTGCTTTTATCCAACGCTAGAATTATACTAAAATAAAAATAATAGTAAGGCAATTGAAATTTCTAACTGGAAGTGACCTAATGAATAATAGAAATGACCTATTAAAAATAATAGCAATGTTCTCTATGACAATAGATCATATTGGCTGGCTATTTTTCCCCCAACTAACTTTTTTAAGAATAATGGGAAGAATTGCATTCCCGATATTTGCTTATCAAATCACACTCGGTTACCAGAAAACCAATAATATTTATAAGTATATGTTAAGACTTTTTGTATTTAGCATTATATCGCAGATTCCTTATGCATTTTTAACAAATGGACTAAACATATTTTTCACATTATTGATAGGGCTAATTATGATTTATTTAAAAGATAGAATAAATACAATCGGCGGACTCCTCCCATTAGTACTAATTTATTTTGCTGATTTTGATTATGGGATTTATGGTTTATTAATGATTTATAGTTTTTATATATTTAAAGCTAATAAATTTAAATCTGCACTTTCTATGGCTTTTTTAACAGTTATTTTTAGTGTTTACTATAATATTCCTACACAGGCTTTTTCTATAATAGCTCTTCCTTTTATTTTCTTTGAATTTAAGAAGGGCATAACAATCAACAAGTATGTATTTTATAGCTATTACCCAGTGCATTTATTAACTTTAGGATTAATTAGGTATTTAAGTTAAGGGCGAAATCTATGGTCTAAGAAACCACTAATTGAATTAAAAAGGAGCAAATGCTTAGCAAATGCTCCCTTTTTCTACAGCCGCGAAAAGTCTAAGGTTGCGAAATAATCTTCGATTGTTTCTGCTCTTCTGATCATCTCAACACTGCCGTCCTCTTTTAATAGAAGCTCAGCAGAACGCAGTTTTCCATTATAGTTAAAGCCCATAGCATGACCGTGGGCACCTGTATCGTGAATAACTAGGATATCTCCGATATCTATTTTCGGCAGGTTTCTGTCAACGACAAACTTATCACAGTTTTCACACAAGCTGCCTGTTACATCATAAATCTGGTCATGGGGTTCATTTTCCTTACCCACAACTGTCAGGTGGTGATAAGCACCATACATTCCTGGTCGCATTAAATCCGCCATACTTGCATCAACACCCATATAGCTTTTATAAATATTTTTTGTGTGCATAGTCGTAGTCACAAGATACCCATAGGGTCCGGTAATAACACGACCGCATTCTAATGCTAGGTTCAAGGGTGCTAAACCATTTGCTGCTATTTTTTCTTCATATAGCTTTTTGACGCCTTGTCCTATTACCTCATAGTCAACAGCAGCTTGTTCAGGACGGTAAGGGATACCTATGCCCCCGCCGAAATTAACAACTTCGAAACGGATCCCTAGCTCTTTATGTAGATCAACCATCAGGTCAAACATCATCTTGGCAGTCTCAATAAAGTAATCAGGGTCCAGTTCATTAGAGATAACCATAGTATGAATGCCAAAGCGCTTTACACCTTTATCCCGCATAACTTTATATGCTTCGAAAATTTGCTCCCTGGTTAAGCCGTACTTAGCTTCTTCCGGGTTACCGATGATTGCGTTGCCACCCTTGCGTAGTGGTCCGGGGTTATATCTAAAAGAAATAACTTCCGGCACACCCGCATGCTTTTCTAAATAAGCAATATGAGTTATATCATCCAAATTTATTATTGCACCTAGCTCCATTGCCTTAACAAATTCATCGGCTGAGGTATTATTAGAGGTAAACATAATATCCTCACCTGTAATACCCACTTTTTCTGATAAAATGAGTTCAGGCAGTGAACTGCAGTCAGCCCCAATACCTTCCTCTTTTAATAACTTCATTATGTAGGGGTTAGGCGTAGCTTTTACTGCAAAATACTCCTTAAAGCTTGGCGCCCAAGAAAAAACAGCTGCCAACTTTCTGGCATTTTCTTTAATCGCTTTTTCATCATAAATATGAAAAGGTGTACCATATTGGTCAACTATTTTTTGTAATTGCTCTTTAGTAAAGGGTAATTTTTTTTCTGCCACAGTAATCCTCCTCTAAAATTTTGTATAAAAAAACGGCTACGAGCAAAATGCCGTAAACCGTTAAAGGTAGCAAAATAATCTTTTACCTTATTATCAATTACGAAATAGTGCTCCACCCTTAGTTTAGGGTGACAGTCCTATAATTATTCACCATAGGACCAGCAAAGCATTCTGGCCAAGAACCTTTACTTCGGCGGTTATCCCTTTTTGTACCTTTCACAGTCCGACCGACTCAAAGTACATACTATTAATATCCGCACCTCTACCATTTTATTTAATTTTATCCTATTATGCACCATTGTTTGTCTTAGTGTCAAGACCTTGTTTTCCGCAGTATTTACCTTTTATTCTATGGAAATTTGGGAAAGCTACATTCTAGATGAAGTAAATAGTGGAGAAATTACAATGACTAATAAATACAGCAAAATAAATTTATGGTTTGTAATAATCCAGGCATTTACAGTAGTGGGACTTTTTATTAATAAGCAAAATAATAATGCTCTAGAAGCTTTAATGATTTTTGTCATCTTTTATATTTTTATCTACCTTGAAAAAAGAAGTACACTAAGTGTGGAAAATCACATCAGAATACTCGTTATGCTCACCATTATTGCAAACAACCTAATAGGTCACTTTTTTAATGCTTATTCTCTTAAATATTTCGATAAAGTATTACACATTTTCGGCACCTTCTCTTTTACCCTCTTTGCTTTCTCGATTATTAATAAACTTTATAACCCTATTTACAAATCCAAGTGGTTTATGTTTATAGTCATTCTAGCGCTAGGAGTCTCCTTTGGAACAATATATGAAATAATTGAGTTTGCCCAAGACTCCATATTTTCAACCAATAACCAGGCCGGACTTAAAGACACAAATTGGGATTTAATTGCCGATATAACCGGGGCATTTCTGGCAGCAGTGTACTTAACGTTATATGAAAAAAATCACCAAATATTATGGTGATTTTTTTTACTTATCTTTCAGCCTGAGCAATTATTCCCTTTCAATCATATTATATGGTAGAGCTAATAAAAGAAAGGAGTAGTTGAAAAAATGTACAACATGTACGACATCTATAGGCAAACACCCTGTAGAGGTGTTTTGTATGTAGTACGGCCCGGGGATAGCATGTTTCTTATTGCTAGAAGATTCAATATAAATCTTCAACTCTTAATCAGAGCAAATCCTCAAATTCCGAATCCTGCCTTAATCTATCCCGGTCAAGTTATCTGTGTTCCAGTAGCCACTGTAAGCTGTCCCGGCGGTTTTATCTATACAGTCCGCCCGGGAGATAGCATGTTTCTTATTGCTAGAAGATTCAATATAAGCCTGCCGAGCCTAATTGCAGCAAATCCACAAATAATGAATCCAGCTTTAATTTATCCTGGTCAAAACCTTTGCATTCCCGTTTCACAGCCTTGCCCTGGTGGTTTTGTGTATATTGTTCAGCCTGGAGATAGCTTGTATTATATTGCTATCAGATTTAATACTACAATTGAAGCTATACTTAGAATTAATCCCCAGATAACAAACCCCAACGTGCTTTTTGCTGGTCAGCCAATTTGCATACCCCGTTAAAAAAAACCTGCGTTGCAGGTTTTTTTAAGGTTAAGGTTTCGCTTCGCTAGGCTAAGGTTGAGAGAAATTCAAAGACTTTTCTTTTACTTAACCTCAGCCTCAGCCTTAACCTTAATTACTTTTAAACCACACCTGGTTTAAAAGCCCAATTGCCGGCTCGATATGCTCCATGGGAATACCGCTGTAGGATAAAAGCACTAAGGGATTTTTGTTTTCTGAATCTCCGATAAAATAATTTGCCAAAGGAGTAACCTTAACCCCTACTTTCTCTGCTAGAAGGGTAATCTCCACAGGAGAATAGCTTGAATTGAGTTCTAATAGTATGTGTAGCCCTGTTTCAGTGCCCATAACCTTTACCTTATCCCCCATTGTCCTTTCAATTGTCTCAATTAACAATTGGTTCTTTCTGGCATAAATTTTTCTTAGTTTTCTAATATGCTTTTCTAGCATCCCTTCCCTCATAAAAAGGGAAAGTGCTATCTGCTCAATCTGGGAAGATGTTTGATTATACTTCTTTTTTTCTGTTTGATAAGTGGACAAGATATTTGGAGGCAATATCATAAAGCTTATACGGATTGAAGGTAAAAGGATCTTGGAAAACGTCCCCAAATATATAACATGGGAACCTTCACTTAAACCCTGCAAAGAAGGAATAGGTCGGCCTGAATACCTTAACTCACTATCATAATCATCTTCAATAATAAGTGTATTATTGGCATGGGCCCAATTTAAAAGCTGAACCCGCTTACTTATTGACATAATCGAACCCATGGGAAACTGATGCGAAGGACTGACATAAACAATTTTAGCTTTACTTTGAGCAAGAAAATCCACATTAACTCCATCATCATCCAGCTTAATTGGAATAATTTCGAACAAGTGGTCTTTGAAAATATGTCTAGCCTGCTTAAAGCCCGGTTCTTCGAAACCGATAGATTTGTAATGGGTTTTTAAAATTCCACAAAGGATATTTAATAGCGGCTGTCCACCAGAACCAATTATGACTTGCTCTGGAGAGCATACCACTCCCCTAGACTGGTGTACGTATTTTGCCAACTCTACTCTAAGCTCAAGCTCCCCCTGATGGGACCCATAAGTTAAATATCGTTGATTATTTTCTAATAGCGCCTTATTTAGGTACTTTCGCCATAGGTTAAAGTCAAAGCTTTCCCGGTCTATATAATCGTTACGAAAGTCATATTCAACTTCTTTATTTGGCGTATTTGAATTTGCTTCTTCCTTGGCATTGTCTATTTTAACAACATTAATTATGTTATTGATATTATTAACAAAATAGCCCGCCTTAGGCCTACTATTAATATATCCTTCTACCATCAGTTGATGATATGTTGCCTCAATGGTCGTCCGGCTTATTTTTAAATAAATTGCTAACTGTCTAATTGAAGGAAGCTTCGTTTGATATTCAATTCTCCCGGCGGCAATTTCCTCTTTAATATACTCATAAAGCTGTAGGTAAATAGGATTTTTACTATCTTTAATAAGTGCACAGGAAAATTCCAGCATCTAAACACTCCAATCTGACCTGTTTATTTTTTTTAAATCTGTCACTTTTCAGAAGGTCACTTCTTGTATTAAATTATATATAAATCAATCATAAACTTCAAGGAGGAAAAAATGACTAATAACCAAACAAAAAGATTAACCTTCGGGGGCCTAATGGTTGCCTTGGTTTTTGTAACAACATTCAGCATAAAAATTCCCGTTCCTTTTACTCAAGGGTACATTCATGCTGGTGATAGTATGATTTTCATTGCTGCTATTCTTCTTGGATGGAAATATGGAGCTATAGCGGGGGGTGTTGGTTCTGCTCTAGCGGATGCTTTGGGGGGCTATGCTAACTGGGTCATTCCGACCATAATCATCAAGACTATCATGGGGGCATTAGTAGGCTGGATTGCCAAAGATGCCATGGAGAGAGATAATACAACCAAAATTATGCTTAGTGTAACTATGGCCATTACCTGGTTTGGACTAACCACTATTTTACGAAATATTATCGCCCGATCAATTACAGAAAACTCCCTGCATTTAATAGGTGAAGTTGATGGAATTTCTACTATAGAAGAGCTTTTGCTATTAAGTCAAAAGGTACAAAGTCAGCTTTTATGGGCTGCCATATTGATCCCTTTAATTATCATTGGCCTTTCCGTTTATCTGAGGCGGATTGATAAGAAGCTCTTTAGCGTTGACCAGCTCTTAGGGATGCTTATTGCTGGACTTTGGATGGTTACCGGCTATTATGTTGCAGCAGGCTTTATGTACGGAAGCTTTATTGTACCTATTTTCAGTATCCCCTGGAATATCGTACAGTTTGTTATTGGCCTAGTAATTGCTTACTTTGTAATTTTAGCTTTGACTAAAACTCCTCTGATGGAGTACTTGAAAGAATTCTAGGGCCCACTGGGGCCCCTAGTTTTTATTTATTTAAACCTTTTCACCTAACCAATTCCATTTGCTGGCCATCTTTCCATACCAGGCAGCCCCTTGTACCTGCAAAATAAAAGCAAGAGTTACCAAAATAGCTGCTTTAGGCCCGAAGGTAGTCACCGCTAATCCCAAGGCCAGCGATAAATTCCGCATTACTGTGCCATATACCAGTGCGACAGCATCTCCTCTATGGAGAAATGTTCGACCAATAATAGTACTTATTGCAAAGTTTGCTGTGTAAAAGATAGTTAATACTAGCAAGCCCTGTAATAAAAATCCTGGGTTTTCAATAATCATCTTTGACTTCAAGCTAATAGATATAAAGATCAAAAATAGCATAGCCCAAACACTTATACTGGGAAATATCGGTTTAATATTTTTTTGGAAATACTCCTTGGTATATTTTTTCATGAGAACTTGGAATGTGATGTGACCCAAAATCATCGGCAGAAATACAACCCAAGCAATAGTAATAAAGGTTTTCATAATATTTATAGGTACAATTTGACCAACCATAATTTTCAAATACCAGGGAGCTAGAAAGCTACCGAGGATTAAACTAATAGCGGTAATTTTTACTGCAGCCGCCACATTCCCCTTAAAAAGCATAGTCCAGGATATGGTCATCCCACTAGTCGGCAATAAAGAGGCTAATACTAAACCCGCAAATAGTTGGGGCTCATTAGATAAGAATATTTTCCCTAAGCCAAAGGCCAGAAGTGGAATTAGCAGAAAGTTAAGTATTAAGCTGATACTTAACACCTGCCAGTAGGATAAGTTAAACGCTTCTTTAATATTAAAGCCAATCATGGTGGGGTAAATCATTAAAACAGTTATAAACAAAATATACGGCTGTAATCCAGAGGTATCCAAAAAATATCCTGTAATAAAGCCGAGTATTAATATTAGAGGTATTGCACTAACAAGATTCTTCCCCGGCCAGTAAAACACTTTCCTCATAATTATTTCCCCCCTTAACAATAATGTCTAACCCAATTGTCCCATCAAGCTAAAACTTCCATCCATTAACGATTAATTTATATACCCCCTGCGGGTATTACCATTCTACTTTAAATATTCTTATCCGTCAATTAATCTTTATATATAAATATATGTGTTGACTCGATTGCATGGCTTTTTTAAACTTCCCGTACTACAAAAAGAGACCCAGGTGCGATGACCTAAGTCCCCTCGTTCATATATTTTATCAAATAATAGTTCTCTTAAATAATTATATATATCCTGTTAATTTCTCTTTAAATATGTTTTTTAAAATATTTATATCCAATCCAGAGAAAGAGATAGCATAACAATACTATGAAAAAGGTTATCATTCTTTCTTGGAGGGAGCCGTCAGCCATTAATACAGGACCTATACCAAAAAAAGTTATTAATAGGATTAAAATGAGAAATAATCCATTCACCAAAAATTTTCTATACATTTCATAATGCCCCTTTCTAAAACTAGTCTATGTCTATCTCTCCCCTGATATAATAGACGCAAATAACCTTTAATTAGTTTCCTGCCCTTAGTTTTTCACGATATTCAGCAACTAATAAATCAACCATTCTATTGTAGCTATAAATACCTTCCTCTTGTCTATTGCTTTTCAGATAAAGATCATTTATTTCAGTGGATAGTCTTTCAAAGGATCCCTCATACTTTTCCCAGAAAACAGTGATGTCTGCAAGGTCCCTTTCTATACCCTCATTGTACTTTGCCCTTAGCCTATTATATTCGTCTAGATCATATCTTCGTAAGGTGTTCATGGTATGCCGTAAAGCCAGAAAGGTTCCGGAATACTGAAAATCAGGATCGGGGTGTAAAGTAGAGGTAAGATAGGCAATATAATTGGCCTCATCCTCTCTAGCGAAACCCCGCTGATGTGCCATCTCATGTGTTGCAGTACTTGGCAGCATAGAATCTGGGGTTAAAGTATTAACATTGGCCTCTCCGGTAAAAGGGAAATACACACCACCGATACCTGCATAGGACATGAGTTTGCTAATAAATACTCCTTTAGGAGGACAATACCTCCCACCAAGCTCAGGGTATTGCCGAGCCACAAGCTCATATCCTACTTTAGCCCTACTAAAGACACTAGCTTTGCCCCCGCTAACCCCCATTACACCATTTTCATCCTCTAATACCATTTCTCTTAAAGCATTTGTCCGATCGATTAAGTCCTCACATACTCGAGCCAACTCCTGAACAGTGATTGGCTTGACATCAAAATTAGCAATATCAGCAAAAGGCTGCCGATTATAATTTAAACCCCAGGTGATTACAAACCCGAAGTATATAACACTCCCTAAGGCTAAGGCATTTACAAAATAGCGAAGGGCTGTTTTTTTCCTTGTTCCTTTTCCCCTTATCAGCAAAATAATTGCCCTAATAATACTCAGGATAATTAGAAAAAATAAAAGTATTACTATTACTTCAGCAACAGAAAATGGTAGGAATCCGGTAATTATACTTAAGCTCCTGCCTATAATAGGATATAACCCGTTAGAATACATCCGCTCAACCATATTTGGAAAAAACGCAGAAATATTAGCTAGCAAAAGACTAATAGGTAACAGTATGATTAGATATTTCCTTCTCAATCTGAACTCCCCCATTCCCCTATACCATTCCAAGATTTATTAAACAATACTCTTATTCTCTAGACAATTATAATCCATTGGTGAATAAAAAGGTCCTTTTGGACCTTTTTAGGTTTCACTTCGTTAGATTAAGGTTTCTCTCCACTTTGTTCCGCTAGGTTAAGGTAAAAGAAGAAATTAAAAAACGGCTTTCGCCGTTTTTAATATAACTTGAAACTGGTTTATTATGTAGATGGAACGACGAGGGCGTCGCTCCCTACTATTCCTCTTCAATTGTAACTTTCAGCATTTTGTCCCCTTGACGGACATCATCAACAATATCAATACCTTCAATAACTTTACCAAAGACTGTATGGTTGCCATCTAAGTGAGGCTGGGGACTGTGGGCTATAAAAAACTGACTTCCGCCCGTATCTCTGCCTGCATGGGCCATAGATAGACTTCCCCGCTCGTGCTTGTTGGGATTATTCTTTACTTCACATTTGATGTTATAACCAGGACCACCAGTACCTGTGCCGTGAGGACAGCCACCTTGGATAACAAAGTTAGGAATTACCCTGTGAAAATTCAGGCCATCATAATAGCCCTCCTTAATCAACTTTTCAAAATTAGCAACTGTACCTGGAGCATCCTTCTCAAAAAGTTCCACAACCATTTTTCCTTTTTCTGTTTCAATAATCGCTTTTTTCATGCTTTCTCCTCCTTTTAAGGAAAGGGGACACACCTGATTAATCTCCTATCACATATATTGGACAGGAATATCCCCAATAAGTAAGTAATATTTATATTTTTACCACATTATAGCATATTTCATACGCCACAAACTACTTTTTATCAAGCTTGAGCTTAGCCAGGGCATCAGCCAAGGCTGTATTTATTGGACCATCATCTGCTCTTTTCTGCTGGTTCATATAGTTTGCAACATCTTTCTTATCAACCTTACTACCTTCCTTTTTCCTTCTTTCATTAAAGACCGAAAGCTTTTCTCGGTAGCCGCATTGGCAGACAAATATTTGCCCCTCGCCTTCCCCTCGCAGCTCTAGCTTTTTGCGGCAGTCCGGACATCTGGCATTGGTTACTTTGGCAATACCCTTTCTGTGACCACAGTTCCTATCTTCACAAATCAGCATTTTTCCCTTCTTACCATTGACTTCTAAAAGATACTTGCCACAATCGGGACATTTGCTTCTGGTCCGGTTATCGTGCTTAAAGATCTCCTTACTGTTTTTTATTTCCTTGACAACCTCTTGGGCATATTTTCTCATCTCATTGATAAACACTTGCTTATTAAGGGTACCCTTAGCAATTGCGGCTAGTTTCTGCTCCCACTCCGCTGTTAAAGCAGGGGACTTCAGGTCCGCAGGGGCTAATTCAAGAAGCTGCTTTCCTTTAGAGGTTATAAATATATCCTTCCCCTTCTTTTCAATTAAAAAGTTGTTAAATAGCTTTTCGATAATATCTGCCCTGGTAGCAACTGTACCCAAGCCACCGGTTTCACCAAGAGTTTTGATTAAATCTTTGCTTTCTCCAGTCATATATTTCGAAGGATTTTCCATGGCTGAAAGGAGAGTTCCTTCAGTAAAAGGTGCCGGAGGCTTGGTCTCACCTTTAGTTTGAATTACTTTAGATATCGGCAAAGAATCTCCTTTGTTAACCTTTGGTAATATCTGCTCTGGCATTTCCCCTTGACTATCAGTATCCTCTATTTCCCCTTGGAAAACTTCCTTCCACCCTAAGGAAATAACGGTTTTACCTTTGGCAGTAAATACTTCCTCTCCTAATTTAGCCTTGATGGTTGTCTGCTCATACTCAAAGGGAGGGTATAAAACTGCTAGAAAGCGTTTGACAACTAAATCATATATTTTTCTTTCCTTATCACTCAAAGCACTTAAGGACACCTTCTGTTCTGTTGGTATTATCGCATGGTGATCACTAACCTTACTGTTATCTACAAAGTGCTGATTAGCTTTTATGGGAGCTCTCAATACCTTGGCGGCTAACCCACTATAGGGACCAATGCCACAAGCTTTAACCCGTTCCGCTAATGTCTCAACAATATCAGTAGAGATATAGCGAGAATCCGTTCTAGGATAGGTTAAAACCTTGTGGGTTTCATAAAGCCGCTGCATATAAGTTAAGGTCTCCTTAGCGGAAAAATTAAAAATCCTATTGGCATCTCTTTGCAGCTCTGTAAGATCATAGAGCTGAGGAGCAAAGCTTTTTTTGTAGGCTTTATTGACCTCAGAAACTATCGCACTTTTTTTGTTTTGAATAGCCGCAAGTATCTTATCACATCTAACCTTGTCAAAGGTTCTCGTTTCTTTGGTTTGAGCATCCTGCCAGATAAGCTTTAAATTGTCGCTAACAGCAGTAATTCCATAAAAAGCCTTGGGCTGGAAGCCTCTTATCTCTTCTTCCCGCTTGGCAATCATCCCTACTGTAGGCGTTTGGACTCGACCGCAGGAAAGCTGAGCATTGAATTTACAGGTTAAAGCCCGGGTGGCATTAATCCCAACAAGCCAGTCGGCCTCAGCCCTAGCCACAGCGGAAGCATAGAGATTTTCATATTCCTTGCCGGGTCTAAGCTTACTGAAGCCCTCCTTAATAGCCTTATCGGTAATAGATGAAATCCACAGCCGTTTGATGGGCTTCTTTGCTTGACACTTCTCCAAAATCCAGCGACCTACTAACTCACCTTCTCTTCCGGCATCAGTGGCAATAATGATTTCATCCACATCTTTGCGATTGATTAGCCCTTTAACAGCTTGAAACTGCTTGCCGCTTTGTTTGATCACAACAAGCTTTAAGGGGACAGGAAGCATTGGCAAATCCTCAATCCGCCAGGACTTATATTTATTGTCATATTCCTCGGGGTCCGCCAAGGTAACTAAATGGCCCAGGGCCCAGGTAACAATATAATTTCCACCTTCAAAATAGCCATTACCTTTCTGAGTGCAATTGAGAACTCTGGCCAAATCTCTACCTACGGAAGGTTTTTCGGCTAATACTAACTTTTTACCCATAATAACAATCCTCTCACAATCTGATTTTTTCTACTTAGATCCAACGACCACTCTTTCCTTATACTATTATTTTAACCTGCGTGTCAAACATATCCAACAAATTATTACAGCTGAAATTAGAATTGATTTATCCGATAGCTAGCCGCCCTAATGCTCCTGGATAAGTGCAACTAGACTTCAGATGGAATTGCCTTCCCTGAGGGTAAAAATTCCACCTGAAATAAGTTTTAGTTTATGTTATAATGTTGCGGAACTAAAAACAAAATTAGAAGAGGCAGGTAATAAAGTGATAACTGTAATAAAAGTCGGCTTACGGTTTGGAGATCGTAAGCTTTTTGAAGATGTTAACCTAAAATTCATTCCCGGAAATTGCTATGGTGTTATTGGTGCTAATGGTGCCGGCAAAAGCACCTTTCTTAAAATCTTATCAGGCGAACTCGAAGCAAATACAGGTGATGTTATAGTTGCACCTGGTTCTAGAATGTCCATTCTAAAGCAAGATCAATATCAGTATGATGAAAATCAGGTCTTAGAAACGGTCATTATGGGCAACCCTAGGCTTTTTGAAATAATTAGGGAAAAGGATGCGATCTACTCCCAGTCCGAGCTTACTGATGAAGACGGTATGAAGGCAGCGGAGTTAGAAGGCGAATTTGCCGAGTTAGATGGTTGGGAAGCTGAGTCAGATGCCGCTACTTTGCTTCAGGGCCTAGGTATTGGCACAGATCTCCATGATAAAAAAATGTCTGAGCTTCAAGGCAGCGAAAAGGTGAAGGTGCTCTTAGCCCAAGCTCTATTTGGTAAGCCAGGTATTCTTATCCTAGATGAGCCTACCAACAACCTGGACATAAAGTCCATAAACTGGCTTGAGGAATTTTTAATCAACTTTGAAGGCACTGTAATTGTGGTTTCCCATGATAGGCATTTCTTAAATAAAGTTTGTACCCATATGGCTGATGTGGATTATGGGAAAATCAAATTATATGTTGGAAATTATGACTTTTGGTATGAATCCAGTCAATTAGCTTTGCAAATGGCGAAGGATCAGAACAAGAAAAACGAAGAGAAGGTTAAGCAATTGCAGGAATTTATTGCTCGCTTTAGTGCTAATGCCTCTAAATCCAAGCAGGCAACCTCCCGAAAAAAGGTGTTGGAAAAAATCACGCTGGATGACATTGAACCCTCCAATAGGAGATATCCTTATGTTGGCTTTAAGATGGAGAGGGAAGTCGGGAATGACATCCTCATTGTAGATGGAATCACTAAAACAATTGATGGCGAGAAAATTCTTGATAATATCAGCTTTACTGTTGATAAGGGAGATAAAATTGCTTTTGTTGGCGGCAATGAAATTGTCAACACCACCCTGTTTAAAATATTAATGGGAGAAATGGAGCCCGACAGCGGACAGTACAAGTGGGGTATAACCATTAACAAAGCTTATTTTCCTAAGGATAACTCAGAATTTTTTAACGAAAATGAAATGAATTTAGTAGACTGGCTGCGACAGTTTTCTGAGGACCAGGCTGAGAGCTATTTGAGGGGATTTTTAGGCAGAATGCTCTTCTCCGGTGAAGAAGCATTAAAAGAGCTTAATGTCCTCTCAGGGGGAGAGCGGGTAAGATGTATGCTAGCTAAAATGATGCTAATTAATGCAAACCTCCTAATCTTAGACCAGCCCACCAACCACCTGGACCTTGAATCAATTACTGCACTAAATAATGGTTTAAGAGACTATAAAAGCAACATTTTATTTGCATCCCATGACCATCAATTTATCCAAACTATCGCCAACAGGATTATAGAAATCACTCCTGCCGGCAACATCATTGATAAGCGGATGAGTTATGATGAGTATCTAGAGCTCACCTAAATAATATTCGAGTCCCAGTTGCTCTGTGCCCTGTGCCCAGAAACATTTAAACTAAAAAAGACCCTTGCAGGTCTTTTTTAGTTTAAAGCTATTAACGAGATCTTCCAGTTTTTTGCGGGCCTTTAGTCCCGTGGCCTTTTTTGCTAGCCTTTGCCCAGGAAGTTGGCTTGGCTTTAAATCTATCCTTTTTTATTGTATCTTTTTGTGTGGTATTTGTTTGTGTGGTATTTTTCTTTGCGTTACTTGTTCTTGTAGTATTCGTTTTTGTAGTATTCGTTTTTCCTGTACTTCTTCTTGTAGTACTTGTCTTTTCTGTCTTTACACCCCTTTTAAATTTTGGATTCTTATCCTTATCGCCCTGAATCTTCTTCTTTTCACCCGCTGGTTTCTTATCTTGCTGGGCTTCTGTTCTACTTTTTTTCAGGGTTGCCTTTATACCTTTTTCAATAATTTCTAGATATCCCTGGTCCTTGGGCGCTACTAAAGTTACTGCAATACCTTCTCCTCCAGCCCTTCCGGTACGTCCAATCCGATGAATATAGCTATCCACATCATGGGGAATATCATAATTATAGATATGGGTAACACCTTCTACGTCCAAACCTCGGGCAGCCACATCTGTAGCAACTAGAAACTGCAGCTTAGCCTCTCGGAATCTTTTCATGACCTGTTCCCTTTTACCCTGGGATAAATCCCCATGGAGTTCATCAGAATCATAACCATTTTCCTGTAGTTCACTATTGAGCTTAATTGCCCGTAATTTTGTTCGGCAGAAAATGAGAGCTAAGTAGGGGCGATGTTGATCAAGTAAAGAAAAAAGGGTTGCCTGTTTTGCCCTATCAGTAGTTTCCACAATTATTTGTTTTATTTCATCTAAAGTAATTTGTGTTCCTTTTATCCGTATTTCCTCCGGATTGCGCATATACTTTGCTACCAATTTCTTAATCTGCTGAGGCATGGTAGCGGAAAAAAGCATAGTCTGCCGCTTAGAGGGTATTTTGTGTATAATCTCTTCTACGTCACTTAAGAAACCCATATGGAGCATTTGGTCCGCCTCATCGAGGACAAGCATGGTTACTTTAGAAAGGGTTATTGTTTCTCGGCGCACGTGATCCAGCAGGCGGCCCGGTGTAGCCACAACAATCTGCCTTCCGCCCTTTAGCTTTCTCATCTGCTGTACAACATCTTGTCCACCGTAAACAGCCAGAACATTAACACCCTCTACACTTTTAAGCATTTTTTTCACCTCTGCTGTAATTTGCAGGGCAAGCTCTCTAGTGGGTGTAACAATCAAGGCTTGAATATCGTCCTTTTGGGGATTTATCATTTCCAAAATTGGCAGTACAAAGGCAAAGGTTTTTCCTGTACCTGTTTGAGCCTGGGCAATCACATCTCTTTTATTTAAGACAATAGGAATGACCCTGTCTTGAATTGGGGTTGGGTCGGTTATCCCTTGGCTTTTTAATGCTGCACTTAGGTTTGCACTAATACCCAAAGCCTGAAAATTATCCAAATCATCACCACTTTCTTCTCGAATTCCTATGTATTATTAGTTTGCTCAATTTCTTCAATTAAAATTGATAATTCCGTCCACCTTTCAATTACCCCATCTAGCTCCTTTTCAACCTGCTGTTGTTCAAGATGCAACTGTTGAATCCGGCCAAAATCCCCTCCTGCCAGGTCTATTTCCTTTTTAAGCTCAGTATTCTTATTTTCTAAAGCAGCAATTTGGTCTTCTATTTCATCCCATTCGCGTTTTTCTTTAAAAGAAAGCTTTTTAACCCGCTCCTTTTTCTGCGGAGTATTCTTGGTATCATCTCTTTCCGCGTCAATTGCTTTATCTGCTTTTTCCTGTTTTCTTAGCTCTAAGTATTCGGAATAATTTCCGAAAAAAGGCCGAATTACACACTCCCCTTCAAAAGCAAGCAAATGATCAACCACTCTGTCTAAAAAGAAACGGTCATGGGAGATGGTAATCACAACACCAGGAAAATGCTCTAAATAGTCCTCTAAAATCCCTAAGGTCTCGGTATCTAGATCATTTGTGGGTTCATCCAAAAATAAAACATTAGGTTCCTCAATTAATATTCTTAACAGGTAGAGTCGACGCCGCTCTCCACCCGATAGTTTGCGAATATATGTCCACTGCATACCACGGGAAAACAAAAACCTTTCGAGCATCTTTTCTGCGGTAATCAGCTGACCTTCTACAGTTTTAACAACCTCTGCCCCTTCTCGAATATATTCTATGACCCTTAAATCAGGGTTCATATCTACATAATCCTGAGTATAGTAGCCAATCTTTACAGTTTGTCCTGTTTCTACTATGCCCCCATCAGGCTCGATACAGCCCGCCATGATGTTGAGCAGGGTTGTTTTTCCAGTGCCATTGGGTCCAATAATGCCCAGTCTCTGACCGGGGACAACTAGATAACTAAAATTTTTGATTAGCTCCAGCTCTCCGTAATTTTTGGTTATTTCCTTAAGCTCCAGCACTTTTTTCCCTAAACGATTAGAGCCAATAGCAATTTCCAGCTTTTCAGTTGTAATGTCTTTTTTCTCTTCCTGAATTACCTGAACTCTTTGAATCCTTGCCTTTTGTTTGGTGGTTCTCGCCTTTGCCCCCCGCTTCAGCCAAGCCAGCTCCCTGCGGAGAATATTTTCCCGCTTCCGTTCACCAGCGATTTCCTGCTCTTCCCTTTCTGCTTTTCCTTCCAAAAATACTTCATAATTTCCATCATAGCTATAAAGCTTTCCCTGTTCTAGCTCTAAGATTCGGTTAGTGACCCGATTTAAAAAGTAGCGGTCATGGGTTACTACTAAAAGAGCTCCTCTATACTGGGTCAAATACTCCTCCAGCCACTCTATTATTTCATTATCCAAATGGTTAGTAGGTTCATCTAAAACCAATAAATCAGCTGGGTGGATTAAGGCTTTTGCAATAGCCACCCTTTTCTTTTGACCTCCGGATAATTCCTTTACAGGCTGAGAAAAATTATTTACTCCCAAACGGGTTAAGACTGTTTTCGCTATAGTATTAGCTTCCCAGGCATTTAATTGATCCATCTTTTCCTGCATAACTGATAGCTTCTTTTGTTTCTCGGTGTCTAGAGGGTCATTCTCTAGCTCACCTGCGGCACGCTCGTACTCTCTTAACACCTTCATCAAGGGAGAATCACCATAATAGATTTGCTCTAGAACTGTTAATTCCTCCGCGAAAATAGGGTACTGGGGTAAGTACTCAATATGAAACTGATTGGCATGAGTGATTTTCCCCTCCTCTGGAGTTTCAAAACCGGCTATTCTCCTCAAGAGTGTTGATTTCCCTGTCCCGTTAACCCCAATTAGGCCAATACGCTGTTTTTCGGAAATGGTAAAGGAAATATTGTTAAATAATATCTTTTCGCCATATGTTTTTGTTATATTTTCCACAGACAGAATGCTCATATACTAACCTTCCTTAATTCCAAATGTTATCAATTTTTTCTGGATAGCCAACCGTCACCAGACATTAAAAACTTGCTAATGCTGGTTTCATCTTATTATAGCTGAAATTCACTTCCTACTGTATCTAAACTTCCGGAATATCAAATTAACCGTTTATCCACAACACAAAAGAGTCAGAAAAACTTAGGTCACTGACAAAGTCATACAATAGCCAAAATTGTCATTGTTATGATAATTGCTGGTGATTGCTGTGTCATCCTGAGGGAGGAACGATTGAAGGATATTAGATTCTTCACTTCACTTCGTTTCATTCAGAATGACACAAATCTGGACTTTTTCAGTAATCTCAGAAAAACTGACCCATTGGTTTGGGTCAGTCCCTTTTTTCAAACGCTAATGGGAATCCTTCCTTTTGGATTTATCCCATTTTGGTATAAATCCATTTCCTTCAAGTCTCTCATAGCGTTTTTCCAACCGAGAAATTATTTTTTTCCCTTTTTCTTCAGACATGACCCCATACTTAACATATTTGGAAATGACTTCTTTTTTCTTCGCAAGAATTTCCTTATGAAGGGTAGCTAGCTCATTTTTTTGCGTTTCTGTTAACTGTACAGTTGCTTTTTGCGAATCAATATTCTGGGCTTTTGCCTGAACCGGAAATGTCCCTAGTACAGCAAAAAAAGCAAACATTAGCACAAAAGCCACCAAAGTTTTCCTATGAAAATGCACGGAAAGTCACCTCCTTTCTCAGTTGGTACTCTTTTAATTTTTGTCGATCTCTTAGTATTTATGCAAAATGCCCTTAACAAATGTTAAGAGCATTTTTACCTTATGCTTGGATAATCTCTTTAACAGTACTAACTCTAGTCGTAGTTATTTTTCCATTTACCTTACTAAGGTTCTTAATCTTAAGTGTTGGGTTATCTACACCACATTTAACCATAATATCCTCTAATACTTTCAATTCACATCTTTTTATTACAACTTCGATTTTGTACCGTCTTTCTCCATTATTACCCCGGGCTAAATAATTATTTACAGTATAGCCCTCGTTTCTAAGTTTTTGCGCTATCTCTATCATTTTATCTTTATTAGATAAAAATACATCTACTTCTAAAATGCCTAGAGCAAGCTTATCCTCAATTTTATTTCCAATGAAAACTCCCAACGTCTTACCTAAAGCATACGAAATTGTAAAGTGAACTCCTTCGGAACTCGTCACCTTCGAAAGAACTGCTGCAAAAATCACAGCATCAATAAATACCATAATATAAACCGGGTTCATAATTTTCTTAGAAATTAAAATTGTTTTTAGTGTCGCTAGAATATTGGTAAAGGCCGTTATAAGAAACAGGCCTACCAGAGCAAATATGACATTTTCTATTATAATCAATCTCCTTATTTTTTTTTATTAGTGTACTATTCCTCTAAAGCTATGCCGGATATTTATATATATTCCAAAAATAAAAGCTAACATGAAGAACATGTTAGCAAATATCACTTATCTAAAAACCAATAGACTAATTTATTTTTTTTGTAAATATGCACTTAGATTGATAAGAATCCAGTACAAAACATCATTACAATTAATCATAAAAAATGGCATAAAATAATTCATATTTAATATCCCTTGGACCAAATGTAATCCAATTTTTAAGATTACAATCAATGCTTTATCAAGCTTTATTCAACGAATAAACTAACTTAAACATTTTATCATTAATTTTAAAAATATGCAAGCATTATTTTATCGCAATTCCAAAAAAGCAATACTAATTGCCGCCAATTTCGTATTGACATATACTGTTGCCATATGGTAACATATTTATTTGCTTAATATTTTATAATGTAGTATACTTATTAAGAAGGTCTACTGGGAGGTGGAAATAATATTTCAAATTGGTGATAAAATTGTATATCCTATGCATGGAGCCGGCGTTATCGAATCGATTGAAGAAAGAGAAGTATTAGGGAACAAGCAGCTTTATTGTGTAATGATGATGAAAAACCTGCAATTAATGTTTCCTTTAAACTGCAAAATAGGTGTCAGAGGAATTGTCGATTTAGAAATATTAGAAGACGCCTTAACGGTTTTTAGTCATGAAGCATCTGGCCCAATCGCGAACCCAACCCAAAGGCACCGCAGTAATATGAACAAACTAAAAAGTGGCGATATATATGAAGGAGTTCAAGTTATCCGTGATTTAGTACAAATGGGTAAAAAGAGGACCCTCGCCATGGGAGATAAGACTATGTTGGATAATGCTCTGCAAATTTTAACTAGTGAACTTTTATTAGTTAAAGGAATGGCTCAAGAGGAAGCTGATCATTTTCTTGATGAAGTTATTAATTGTTAAAAAACTGCCCTTAGCAAATGTTGAGGGCAGTTTTTTTCTTATATAACTTTATCGTATCAGTTATTGGTTGGGAAGGTATTTACTACCTAAACATCACATTGTTCAATCTCTACAGAATACTCTCCACAGTTGATACAAACCATTACACTTACAATAAAGCTATTATCAGTCTTTCCTTCTTTTAATAATCTAGTAAAGGACGTATTGGTGAATTCTTTAGATATACTGCTCATTACATATTCACCGTTCTTCGTAAAGATATAAAAATGATACTCAAGAAACTTAAAGAACTTTGCTTTTTCCTCTTTACCTGCACGGCAATTTTGGCAGGGCTGACCGTAATATTTTAGATCAAAATTAACCTCTTCTGCCTGGTTAAGCAGCTCTAAAATATCAGGAATCTCAATGCCAGCAACTGGATTGTCCTCATCATCCATGAGATAACTACAATTATCTTCACCCAATTCATACGTTTTTTCATTATAAGTAAATTGATAATTACTCACAACTAAACCCCCATTTATATTTATTTCGTTTTGTCCTTCTTGAATTTTAATTATTAGCCTTGGCCTATCTCTTTCCTCTTCTAAATACTCCCCTTCAGCCATTGATTCGTTATATATGATTATTATATCATAGTCAAAATTATATGATTCTATTTTATTTCTTAATTAGTACCAGAACACTTTTTATTAAAGCTTGCTCCTAATAAAACCTTTAATTTTATAAAAACAAGGTCATACTGTACAATATTCTGATACTTATAGTAGAATAATGCTGTAAACTAATCTTTTGAGGATGGATCAAATGAATAATAATATGAAATTAAGTACATTGAATTATGTAAAGAAAGAAATTAAAGACCTTATTCCGGGAGATATTCTTCTTCATCCGATTTACCGCGGTGATGGTCTTATGCTAATTAATAAAAACAAAAAATTATCGTCCTCACTCATAAAAATTATTAAAAAGCATGTATTTCCTACTACCCCGGTACTTGTCACATTATCAGCGGAAATATTAGAGCATCTTGCCAATAGTAAGAAGTATAATACTCTCGAATTTAAACAGGACCTAGAGCAAGTCGTAAATGAATATAATAGTACTGCCAGCACACCAACCAACATTAATACTTTTATGCAAAGTAGTAATGAAATTAATGGAATACCTCAAGAACTGAATTTGAATAATTCTTCAGTGAATCATTTTTTTGTAAATATACTGTCTAATTACCCTTTATGGGTTTCTTTGGATGATAAGTTAGAATCGGATAAACTTAAAAGCAGAGCAGATAGCGTAAAAAGCGAATTATTAGATTTAATGGTCACTAATCAAACTTTTACTGATTTATTCATGGTCATCAAAGAATATGATGATGTCTTATTAATACACAGTATAAATATAGCCTGTCTGTCCCTTATGATTGGATTAACCCTTGAGTTAGATAATAGTGACTTGCTCGATCTGGCAGTTGCAGCATTATTCTCTAACATTGGATTTACAAAAATTCCGAAAGACGAATTCAAAATGTTTTTAAGAAGACCAAAGAAAAATCTTGAGCCTATTAATAGGCATTTAGAAGTTTTTTCTGACATGACTATAAACTGTCCTATTCTTAGAAAAAAATCTATTATATACGGTATTTTAGATCATCACGAATTTTATAATGGCAAAGGATACCCTAATGGGAAAAAAGGTGAAGAAATTAGTTTGTTTGGAAGGATTCTTTTACTGGCACACACTTACGATGAATTAGTAGGAGGATATAACTATACAGTAGGCCTTCATCCTTTAGAGGCATTGAAAGTTGTTTGCGAAAATAAGGAAAATAAATTCGATCAAAATATTTTAAATATTTTTATGCATCGCACAACCTATTTCAAATTAGGAGAGTCGATATTTCTACCCAAAAATCTAAAAGGTGAAATAATAGGTTTTACGGATTATATAAATTCACCTCACCTGCCTATTGTAAAGCTGAAAAATGGGAAAATAATTAATTTGCTCGATAATATAGTTAGGGACAAGTAGAATATTGAGGCACCTGAAAAGGCCCTTATCTCAATATTCAACCTGTCCCTGCGTCCCTAAAAATATCAATAAAAACGTCCCCATATCTATTATCCCTCTACCAAGTGCCTTAGCCTATCCCTTTCCTCTTCTAAATCCTCTAGTTGTAAAAGCATGGCAGGCTTTAAGGAATGGGCAGGCCAGCGGGCTTTCAAATCCTTTAATTGTGCTTCCACTTCCTGTAATTTCTTCTCTACTTGACCCGAATCATGTTCAGCCATTATCCTTGAGCCTCCTTCTTATCTTTGCGAAAGGTGATAGCCCCATGCATGCATGCTTCCATGCACTCCTCACACTCTACACATTTAGCAGGATCAACAGTGGCCAAACGGGCGAAAACCCCAATTGCACGATTCGGACAGGCATCAACACACCTCTGGCAACCCATGCATAATTTTTCTATAACAAATGCTGACATTCTCCCACACCCCCTAGAGACAAAGGCAGGTTTGCCTCCCAATATATCGCGATTTTACTATATGTCCATTATATCATAAGCAAAATTATATGGGTTTTTATTTAATTATTTATCAATATCCCCATTTTAATGATATTTTTTCCTGATAGCAAACTTTATAATAACTCTTATGCTATAAAGCAAACTCTATATCTTATCGACAAACTTATAAAAAGTTTTCAAATATAGAAAAGAGTAGGTCTTTGTGTTCCTTCAATTACTTTAGGAACACGACCTACCCTTTTCCTTGAAAATGGTTTTCCAACTAAGAGAACCTCCTTGTAACATTGCCTGAATTTCAGTTAGTAATTTCACTAACCTACCTGTTCAATCAGCCCTTACAAAAAACCAATTACTTAGCTTTGTTACAGACTTTTACCAGTTAATCTTTACCGTGCATTTAATCCATTACCTGGATAGAACTTTACTAACTTCGTAAAATACCTTTCCATAAGATTTTGCATCCGACAAACATACTGGCTAATTGAACTCTTCAGGCCGCCTTCGTACTCTAACAATTTATGTTATTTCCTTAGCGTAAGCATATTATACTAAGGACAGTTTAATTTGTCAATTGTTTTCAGAAATTTTTGAATTCACAAACAATTTGCTAGTCCTTCGCAAAAAATGTTCGGATTCAAAAGTTCATACTACTTTCACTTGCTGATTCTAATCTTTAAAGATATTTTTATAAAAAATTACCTGCCAATTTAAACTAATTATGGATAAATTTCTGCAGGAAAATCAAAGAAAAAATAGAAATATACAGATAAATGTCGAATAAATTGTTGCTTTGGAAAGAGGCGAGCAATTTTGGAAAATACGGAGTTTATTAAAGAATTTATTGAAGAAGCGACTACCCATCTGGAAGCTGTAGAAGTAGGGTTGCTTAAACTTGAAAGCGGTAGCATCACTACTGATACTATCCATAATATTTTCCGGGCTGTTCATAGCATTAAGGGGACAGCAGGCTTTTTTTCCTTGACGAATATTGTGAAATTATCTCATGTCATGGAGAATTTGTTGGGTGAGATTAGAAAAGGCAGCATGGCGATTACTAATGAAATGGTTGAAGCCCTTCTCTCAGCTAATGATTGTCTTAAAAATATGATTGGCGATCTAAATAACTCTGAGAACATTGACCTTTCTGTTCACTTAACAAAAATGGAAGCGATTATGTCCCGTAAAGACGATAGTCTTATTATTAAAGCTCAGAAACAATTCCAAACGGAACAAACAAATTTAAGCATGCTTGAACAAGAACCTGAATTAACCAGTTCTCAGGTAACAGCAATTCAGCAAGCTTTCAAACGTGGTCAAAGAATCCAAAAAATATATTGTCAAACCAGCCCCAACGAGACAGCCGTGAAGAATGAGCCCCCTCCTGATATAACAAAAAAGATCACTTCCATCGGGCAAATTATTTCATATTTTTCTTGCACTAGTCTAACAAGTCAAATGGAGTCAACCATTCCTACGAAATCCTTTGGAATATTTTTAATTGCCACAGTCCTAGAGAAATCTTTAACCGCTTTAGCCCTTGGTATACCAGAAGAGTACATTGTTGAGCAAGATATAGATCATTATCGGGAAAATACCACCAATATAACTTTTGGCGAGGGAAATACTCCCGACGTCCCCTTGGTCTTGCCTATAATGGAGGAAGTAACTGGTATTCATGAAAATATTCAACAGATAACAGCCGAGGAAACTATTCGTGTTCCTGTTCCTTTGCTTAATGATTTGTTGAATTTAGCCAGTGAAATGGTTTTAGGCAGAAACCAGCTGTTGCGTCTCCTGAATGACCAACGTAAAACAACCCAAGGCTTAAACACCGTCTTACAAAATATTGATAACATTACCTCTGAGCTACAGGAAAAGATTATGCAAACCAGAATGCAGCCACTAGCTCGGGTATTTAATAAGTTCCCTCGTGTTATTAGAGAATTGGCAAAAAAGATGGCTAAAGATATTGAACTGCAGTTAGAAGGGATGGACGTTGAACTGGATAAATCCATCATCGAAGCTTTAGGAGATCCGCTAACCCACTTGGTGCGAAATGCTGCAGACCACGGCATTGAGTCACCGGAGGAACGGGAAAGAACTGGCAAAACTAGAGCGGGAACCCTCACTCTAAAGGCTTATCATGAAGGTGGACAAGTTACCATAGATGTTACTGATAACGGCAGAGGAATAAATATAGATAAGATTAAAGAAAAAGCAATCGAAAATAGGCTAATTAGTTCTGTAGAAGCCGATTTAATGGGTGAGCAGGAATTATTAGCACTCTTGTTCAGACCTGGTTTTTCCACTGCTTCCCAGATAACAGATTTGTCTGGCAGAGGTGTTGGGATGGACGTGGTGAAGACAAACATCGAAAAACTCGGTGGTGTAATGGAAATTATGACTTACCCTGGACAAGGCACCACTACACGATTAACTTTACCTCTTACATTGGCTATTATTCCTTCTATTATTGTTGAAGTAAAAGGTCTAAAATTTGCTCTACCACAGGTAAACTTACAGGAAATGGTGCGTATTAAACCTGGAGATTACACTAAAAAAATTGAAACCTTTCAAGATTCTCAAGTATTTCGGTTAAGAGGAAAACTACTCCCGGTAATTCAACTGGCTAAGGTACTGGAATTAACAAATGCTCCTCTTGACACCGGCAAAGTCATCCGGATTCTAGTTATCAAAAGCGGCTCAAAACGTTTTGGGCTAGTAGTTGATTGCATTCATGACGGGGAAGAGATTCTAGTTAAACTTTTGCCAAAGTACTTAATTAACTGCAAATGCTACTCGGGGGTCACTATCTTAGGCGATGGTAAAAGTGCCATGATTCTTGATCCTGAAGGAATAGCAGTCAAGGCAGGCTTTAGATTTATAGAAGAAGATCATGAGTCAACTGAATTAGCTCTAAAAGACCAAAAAGTAATTAGCGAACTTCAAAATCTCCTGCTGTTTAAATGCTCCGGGCCAGAAACTTTCAGCATCGACCTTTCTATGGTAGCCCGAGTGGAGAAAATTAACAGTAGTTGGATTGAACGTATAGGGGATAAAGAATTTATTCAGTTCAGAAATGAAGCATTAAGAGTGATTAGACCTGAGAATTATTATCCAGTTACCAACAAGGAAAGCACTAGCGATAAATTATTTGTGATTATCCCTAAATTAGTAAAATATCCAATTGGTCTTCTTGCAGAAAACATACTAGATACTATTGAAACCAACATTCATTTTAATCAGGAAGATTTTAATACAAAGGGACTGGTAGGTTCGGCCATTCTGAATAAACGCATTAGCCTAATTATTAACCTTTATGAGCTTTATGAAATGGTAGCCCCTGAACATTACCACAAAGATGCCTCTCCCTTTCATGCTATTGAAGATAAAGTAATATTAGTAGCGGAGGACACGCACTTTTTTGCCAAGGTAGAAAAACAATACCTGGAGCAGGCTGGTTACCAAGTGCTTACAGCAGTTAATGGCAGGCAAGCCTGGGAAATTTTGCAGGAAACCTCTATCGATGTATTAGTTAGTGATATAGAAATGCCAGTAATGAATGGTTATGAGTTAATCAAACGGGTTCGGGCCGATAGTAAGCTATCCTCCTTACCGACTATTGCCGTTACATCTAAAACAGACCAGCGCAGTATTAACAAGGGTATTGAAGCAGGATTTGATTTTTATGAAATTAAGCTAGATAAAGAAAAATTGCTGGAGAAGGTAGCACTAGCTCTGCAAAAAGGTACCTATTAATAAAAGGGGTGAATTTAATTGAAAAGCATTTTCAAAAGTATTAAGTTTAAAATAACCGCAATCACTATTATAACTCTGGTTTTAGCACTATTTATTACATCTTCCGTTAGCTATTATTTTAGTCACCAGAAATTAACTGCCAATCTGGAGCAAACTCTTAACACGCTAGCCATTTCCACCGGCAATGAAGTAGGATTATGGCTGGACGGCCGAGTGGCAGAGATAACCACTGTAGCAAATGCTCTCCAGCTACTTCCAAATACCCGGGAGAGAAGATTGCCGTATTTAACTGGGGAGGTTGAGCGCAATAACCTGTATGAATCAATGTTTATTGCCGATGAGAAAGGCGACTATTATATAACTACCGGCGACCCAGGCAATGTTAAAGACCGGGATTACTTTATTCAGGCAATGACAACAGGCAAGCCAGTTATCTCTAATCCGGTAGTATCCAGAGCTACAGGTAAAAAAGTCGTAGTAGTAGCCATCCCCCTAACTAGAAACGGTCAGTTTAACGGTATCTTAGGCAGCACTATTCTAATAGACGATCTTTCCAATCGACTAGCTTCAATTAAAGTTGGCGAAAATGGTTATATTTACTTAATCCAGGAAGATGGTCTACTAATTGCCCATCCTAATGACAATTTTGTCATGACCCTTAATTTAATTAGCGACAGTACCCTTGATTCTAATCTCCGCGAAGCCATGTCCAAGCTTGCCAGGGGAGAGAATGGCTCAAGTCGCTATGTTTTTGAAGAAATAGACAACTATGTAGCTTATACTCCTGTTCCCGGAACTACCTGGGGAATAGCTGTTTCTCAGCCCACCTCAGAGCTTTCAGACCATCTTTCCTCTATGCCAGTCATCGCTTTTCTTATTGCTTTGATTACCGCTATTATCGCTGGTTTAATTTCCCACATACTTTTAGTTAAAGTAATTACCAACCCCATTAAAAATATTCAACAGTTGATGGCTCAAGCGGAGCAAGGAGATTTAACAGTTCGTGGGAATATTTCCTCTAATGATGAAATAGGACAATTAGCCTCCTCCTTTAACCAGCTATTAGATAATTTCCGCAGGATGATAAACAATATCCAAGAAAATTCGGTCACTTTCAACCAATCTCTAATGAACATGGCAAGTATCGCCAGCTCCATGGCCCTAAAAAGTGAATCATCTGATCAAAACATAAGCGAGGTTAATACTGCTGTTAGTAAAATTTCTAAAAACTTGGAAGTTTCCACCACTACATCTGCGGAAGCTAGTAGTAATATCAACTTAATTGCCTCTGCCATAGAGGAAATTTACAGTACTATCCAGCGACAAGCATCAGCATCAGAGCAAATTTCTGCAAGTGTGGAACATGTTCATGGAGGAGTTTCTCAAATTTCAAATATTATCAATAATATATCCCGCTCCGCACAGGATATGTCCGCATCTGTAAACAGTGTTGCTTTAGCAGTGAAGGAAATTAATATCTCCTTAAACGAAGTAAGTATAAATTGTGAGCGTTCTACCAAGATCACCGATGAAGCTGAGACAAGAGCCAGCGAGACCAGAGAAATCATTGTAAAATTAAACAGTTCTTCGAAACAAATTGGCAAAATTATTAACGTAATCAACGATATTGCTGATCAAACAAATATGCTTGCCCTAAATGCAGCGATTGAGGCAGCTAGTGCCGGAGAAGCGGGGAGGGGCTTTGCGGTAGTTGCAAATGAAGTTAAAGAACTAGCTAAACAGACCTCCGAGGCAACTGAAGAAATCGGCCAGCAAATAGAAACTATGCAGGCCAATATGGCTGGTGCCGTCATGGCAGTAGAAACTATTTCTAGTGTAATAGATGAAAGTACCCGGATTACTAACACAATCGCTTCTGCAGTAGCCGAACAATCGGCAACCACCGGGGAGATTTCTAAATCTGTTATTTTGGCTGCGGAAAAAGTGCATACCATTACCCAAGAGCTTACTGAAGTAGCTGACAATTCTCAACGTGTGGCTTCAAGCATTGCCGAAGCTTCAACAGGGGTACAAGAAATTGCCCGCTCTACTGGCGAACTAGCCCATGCTTCTAATGATCTAGCTGAAAATACCCTAACAGCAGCAGATAAGGTAGCTCAAGTAGCAAATGATTCAGTGAAAATTTCCCAAAGTGCTACGGAAATAGCTAAAAGTGTTCGCGAAATAAGTACTGCAGCTAACGAAGCAGCTGCCGGGGCTGAGGAAACTAATGAGTTATCCAAAGAGCTGGCAGGAATGTTTGAAAACTTAGATTCATTAAGCAGGAAATTCAAAGTTTAAGATAGCGTAAAAACAAAACTTAACAACTTTATTATGAAGGATGGTATTTTTATGAATATATTGATTGTCGATGACTCACCATCGATTCGCTCCACTATAAAATATATTCTTAACCAAGCCGGATATACTAATTTATTATTTGCTGATTCTGCCCAAAAGTCTTTTCAAAATTTGGGACTGGCCGACTTTAATAAAAATGTCCCAAGTACAGGGCAAAAACTTGACCTCATCTTGTTAGATATTGTCCTGCCTGATCTGGATGGCAGAGAGGTTTGCCGGATTATTAAGTCGGTAGAGCATTTGCGGGATATCCCAGTAATTATGGTTACTGCTCTAACCGAAATTGAACATTTAGAGGCCGCCTTTACAGCCGGAGCTATGGATTACATAACCAAGCCCATTAACAGCATTGAGCTTCTGGTTAGAGTTCGCTCAGCTCTTAAGTTAAAGCAGGAAATGGACCAAAACAAATTACGAGAGCAAAATTTACTTGAATTAACTAAACAACTAGAAAAAGCTGTGGAAAAGCTTAACCTACTTTCATCCATTGATGGATTAACAGGGATTGCTAACAGGCGCCGTTTTGATGAATATTTTAATTCGGAATGTAAAAGGGCACAAAGAAATTTTACTTTCTTATCCCTTATTATGATTGATATTGATTATTTTAAAGCATTTAATGATACTTATGGTCATCAGGCTGGCGATGAATGTTTAAAAACCGTGGCAACTGCTCTAAATAATATATTAAAACGTCCTGGAGATCTGATTTGTCGTTACGGCGGAGAGGAATTTGCTGTTATTTTACCTGACGTTCACCAAGAAGGGGCTCTGGCAGTGGCGGAAAACATGCGCACCCATATCGAGTCCCTATGTATCGAGCACAAACATTCCAAAGTTTGCACTTACCTTACCATCAGCATTGGAGTTGTTTGTGCTCCGCCAGGCCAACTTTCCTCGGCTAAAGATTTAATCATTTCCGCCGACACAGCTCTTTACCGTTCCAAGCACGAAGGGAGAAATAAAGTAAGATTAGCCTTGCTGACCTAAAATAGTTGGTAAATATTAACACTGAAAGGTAGATTAAAATGTCAAATACCAGTGCTTCTAAAAATAAATTATTGACTTTTTATCTTAATGGAACTCTGTTTGGTCTAGATATAATTATTGTGAAAGAAATTAACCGCAATATAGAATTCACTCCAATTCCTGATGCCCCCCCCCAGATTATTGGGCTAATGAACATGCGCGGCCAAGTTGTTACTTTATTTGATTTGGCTTTGTTATTAGGCTATGAAAAAGGATACAAACATACCAATAAGCATATCTGTCTTATTTTAAAAAATAGTCCTACTCATTTAGATTATACGGGTTTTTTAGTAGACCATGCCGGCTCAGTAATTGATATTAATGAAGACAACTGGGAGGCACCTCCGGCAAATATAAGCCAAATAGACAACAAACTAATCACCAAAGTAGTAAAACTTGATGGCGAACTTGTTATGGTTATTGATGTAGAAGCCTTGTTCAAGCAATTTTAAGAAAAAATCGTTGTAGGTTGGTGATAATTTGAGAAAGCTTCGGGTGCTCATAGTAAATAATTCAAGTGAACAAAAAAAAATACTATTACATGCAGTTGAAAATTCCGGACTAAGCCAATTAGAGCACATTGCTTCTAATGGCACCATTGCCTTGGAAAGATTAAAGCAGTCTCCAATTGATGTGATCTTGCTTAAAGTTCCACTGAGTGATACAAATACTGTTAGGATTGTAGAAAGAATAAAAAATGAAAGTCCTGGTGTTTTTGTTATCTTAACCGGAGCTTCTGCTGCCACTATCAAAAAGACTATCCATGAGCTTAAATCAAATGCAATTGACTATATTTTACTACCAGAAACAGAACTGCCTGGTTCAAATAAAATACAAAGCCAGCTTCATGGACTATTTGCCCAGATTATTACCAGGCAATATACTGAAGGTATTTACTCAGGACAACTTTCTAGTCAAACTGACCAAGTACAGCAAGTGCGGATAAAACAATTGCCGGCATTAACCACACAGGTGGTTTCAGTACCGGTGTTTACTAAGGCAGATCTGGTGGTAATTGCTGCATCTACCGGAGGGCCTAATGCTCTGGAGTATATTTTTAAAAACCTACCCAGCACATTTAATAAGCCTATTTTAGTAGTACAGCATACACTTCCTGAATTTACAAAAAACCTGGTCATGTCCTTAAATAAAAAAAGTTCTCTTCCGGTTGTAGAGGGGAAAGAAGGGGATTCAATTAAGCCTGGTCAAATCACACTTGCACCCGGAGGTGTGCATATGACTGTTATCAGAAACAAATCCCAAGAGGAGGTAATTAAATTGGAGCCTTCACCCCCAGTCAATGGCACTAGACCGGCAGCTGATGTACTTTTTAGTTCGCTTGCTAAGACCTACAAGGGAAAGCAAGTTATGGCAGTTATTCTAACAGGTATGGGCAACGATGGATTAGCTGGTGTAATAGAGCTTAAGGAACACTGCACCTGTTACTGCTTAACCCAAAGTGAAAAGACCTGTGTGGTGTATGGAATGCCTAAAATTATTGTAGATGCTGGACTGGCAGATAAAGTTGAAAACCTAGAATTAATCCCAAACCGCATTTTGGAAATAACGTCAGGCAGGAGTTACTGATATTATGAGTATAAAACTATCATTTCAAGAATTTTTGCTTCTCCAACGCTTTATTAAGGAAATCAGTGGCATTGAAGTTCCAGAAAACAAATCTTACCTTATTGAAAATAGATTGACTAAACTGTTAATAGAATACAAGATCAATAATTTTGTTGATTTATATTATAAATTGCGTGAGCCGAAAAAAAATAATGAACTAGTTAATAAAGTTATAGATGCTATTACTATTAAAGAGACCCATTGGTTTAGAGATAAATCTCCCTGGAATGTTATGGAAGATGTTCTTATGCCCGTCTATACTAAAGAGCTAACAGATCGAACACGCACCCAGGTAAGAATATGGAGTGCCGCCTGCTCAACTGGCCAAGAGCCCTATTCTATTGCTATGGCCGTTGATAACTTTATCACGAGCTATAACCATCATCAAATTACATTATCAGATTTTGATATATTGGCCACCGACCTTTCTCATGACGCATTACAACATGCCAAGACTGGCCGCTATGATAGCGTTTCTATTGGACGCGGTTTGAACGATGAATTTCGGAGTAAGTACCTAAAGCAAGAGAATCGGACTTGGGTAATTGATGAAAAAATTAAAAACGCGGTTACCTTTCAACAATTAAATCTAAAAAGTTCTTTTTTATTACTTGGCAAATTTGATATTATTTTTTGCCGTTATGTTGCCATATATTTTTGTCAAGAATTCAGAAAACAATTGTTTCAAAAGTTGGCACAAGCCTTAACCCCCAATGGTGTCTTGTTCCTGGGGAATTCGGAGCTTTTTCCAGATTATAAAGATCACTTCATTCAAGAAAAGTACCATAGTGCTGCTTTTTACAGGAATACACTATAGTTTGATTTATTAGGAGGAGTACACATATGAATATCCTTATAGTAGACGATGTTCCTTTAATAAGAAGATTAGTTAAAAAACCAGTAGAATCTCTGGGTGGAAAGCTTTTTGAAGCCACTAATGGTATAGAAGCACTAAATTTATTGAGAGAAAATAAAGTAGAAATTAGCCTTATCTTGCTCGATTGGAATATGCCTTTAATGGACGGATTTAAATTTCTAACTCAAATCAAAAGCGACGCCCAACTAAAACATATTCCAGTGATTATGACTACTACTGAAAATGACCGGGAAAAAATTATTATGGCTATCCAGGCAGGCGCTAGTCACTATCTAGTTAAACCATTTACTTCTGAGGATTTAACAAAAAAAATACTGGAGATCACCGGAGTTATCCCGCCCGCAAACCTACGCTTTTCTAGGGCAATCAGAGAAGTTTGTAGTAGTCTTACCAATACAGAGATATCAGAACAGGATAGTCAACTGCCTAATGATCTTTCTAATTTAATTTATTATGGCCATACCCCCTTTTATGGCCAGGAAAATGGTATCGTTTTCATTCGTATGACTAAAAATGCGGCACTTTACCTAACTGCCCTTCAAACAAATAAAGCCCCCACAGAGGTGGACGAAACAAAATTATTAGTTAACCTCACTCACTTTTTTAGCAAAATAATATCCCATGCTAGAACCATTTCAGAACCATTTGCTGATTTAGTTATCCCACTTTTTTTCACCAGTGCAATTGAAGATGCTCGTTTAGTCTTGGAAAGCGAAAAAATAGTGGCTACAACGAAAAAATTCCAGCTTGGTGAACTGGAATTCTTCCTAACTATTTATTCTGCTTAATAACTTATTTAAAAATCAACATTGTCGAAGTTTGATTGATGTGCCCCAGATAATTCTCGCCATAGGTGCTAAAGCCAATAGTGGGCACCTTAGAAAATATTTTGCCATATTCCTCAGTTTGATTTTTCGCTTCAAGCTCCAATGTTCTCAAAATGCAGTGGAAATTAAGTATAGCTACCGCAGATTCGACTTCAGCCAGTTTACTTTCTACCGCATTTTTAGTATCTTTAATTATGTCGGTGGATTCCAGCAGAGAAAGCTCCATACCTTCAAGAACATTACAGTAAAATACCATAGTATCTCCAATTATTTGTTGAGGACTGCGAACATAAGGCTCCCTATCAATGATTAGACCAACAGGATTGCTCATAAAGTATTTTTCTACATCAGCTACGGGCACCCCCAGGACTTCTGCGTAAGCATATGTAGCCGGCTTATTATTAAATTCTAAAACCTCTCTATTCATTGCATTAGCCTTAGTTACAGATAATTTTTGGTCAGTGATGTTAAAGCTTTGAGTTTTTATTATATCAAATCCCTTAGCTGGCTTTAAAAGGACTAGCACTGTAGCTCCCGTGTAAGCCTCACCATTTGCATATACATAAGTTGTTTTAAATTTTAGGTCATCTCCGGCTGATCCACCAATAAAAGTAATATCAGTTAAAAACCCAATTTTTTGCATCAATCTTTCCTGAGATGCATCAAGTCCATCTGTTAAGACAATACCTACATATTCTTCAAGATTCATTTCCAACATGGGAGTCCCATAATATTCCTCAAAACTCTTAAAGACTCTTGCAATATTTTCTTCATCTCCAGCATTTGCTGAAACCTCAACTTTATAATCGCCTATTACGTTTGAATTAAAGGCCATGGCAACTATGCTGTTTTTTAATACTTTATCATCTACCAACTCCCCGGCAGTCGAACATCCAAAAACCCCCGCATTGACAAAAGCTTCCTTCATTTTTCGACTAATTTCATTAGGGTCAAAATTAGAAGACGCAAAAAATAATATCAGATTAGCATCTAAGCTTCCTATTTGATTTTTTATATCCTTTACAGCATCGTTAACATTTAAATTGGTTGAATATGCAGTTATAACGCCGCTCATATGTATACCCCCTAGCTTATAAGTTTATTTCAAGACCCATATTATTTGCTATTTCTCTTAGTTTTGCTAATACATCCTCATCATCTGCTGATGTCTCATTATAATTATCTAGTGCAATTCCACTTAGCACCAATTTGGCTTTAGTTGTCTTAGCAATAATTTCGCTGCCTTTTGCCCTTTTTTCAATTATTAAATTAACCATTTTTATTATCTTACCTGCCATGCAAATCCCCCCTATAATTGAGATTATTTAATTTAAGCACCTCTTTTCAATACTTTTTTCCAAATATTTCGACATCAATTCCATGATACCTCTTTATTATACAAAAAAGCAAAAGCTATTCCCGGTCCCTACTCCCAAGTGTCTATCCTTCATTCTTTTAAACCATGATTTTTAAATATATTAATAAATACCGGTACCAGTTTCGGGTCAAATTGGATCCCGGCTTGTCGTCCTAATTCTTCTATGGCCTCCTCATGGTGCATCGCTTTTCGGTAAGGACGATCACTTGTCATGGCATCATAAGCATCGGTAATTGCCAAAATACGGCACTCTACCGGAATATCTTCTCCTTTTATTCCAAGGGGGTACCCTTCACCATTCCACCATTCGTGATGTTTAAGAATCCAATCAGCAATGGGTATTAAATCTGGAGCGGATTGTGCAATCCGATGACCAATCTCACAATGCCGCTGCATCTCAGTAAATTCTTCACGGGTAAGTGCCGCTGGTTTAAAGAGTATTCGGTCTGGTACACCTACTTTGCCGATGTCGTGGAATTGAGCTAGTAAACGCAGGTCCACGAGAGCCCGATCTGATATTCCAATAGATTTGCCCATAGCAACCACCAGGTATTGGAGACGCTCTGCATGACCCTCTGTAATAAAATCCCTCGCCTCTAATGCCTTCATCAAGGCATGTACTAATGCACTGCGAGTACTTTTGCTACGATGTAGTTTTTCCCTGTACATGTTATTATCCGCTTCTTTAAATATGTCACTAATAGTCCTATTTCTTGTATCATCCACAGCAAATCCCAGGGAAAGGCTCAAAAGAAGGTCCGAGTTCTTTACGTTGTAATCTTCAACGGCATTTATAATTTTACGGTATGACTGTTCCACCGCTGAAAAATTAGCGTTTGGCAGGATTACTGCAAACTCATCACCTCCGATTCTGGAAACTGCATCATCTTTTCGAAAGCATTTTTTTATAGTACTTGAAGCGAGTTTAAGCAATTCATCTCCCATACTATGTCCAAGGGTATCGTTGACAAATTTTAACCCGTCAACATCACACACTATAATACCTACCTGTTCTATGGGATGTTCTTCTATATGGCGCAATCTTTCTTCGAAATAAGTACGATTAAATAAGCCGGTAAGTGGATCGTGTAAACTTTGAAATACTAACTTTTCCTCCATTTTTTTTCTTTCAGTAATATTTTCTCCAATACAAGCAAAACCAATGACATTACCTGAATGGTCCAATAACAATGTATTATTCCAATTAACTAAGTGGTTTTCTCCGTTCTTTGTTTGAATATGGCTAGTCAGGGGAAACCAAAGCTCGCCATTTTCCAGCAGCTTGTTTAATCTGTTTCTATTTTCATTTCGTACTTTTATAGGAATAAAAAGATCAAAGAAATCCTGCCCAATTACCTCATCCCTTTTAAATCCAGTCAATTCCAGCATAAAGTCATTACAAAAACTAATTCGTCCATCTTTATCAATCATCATTGTGAGGAGTTGTACGTTTTCTAACATCAGCCTAAACCTGGACTCGGATTCCTGTAAGGCTTTTTCATTTACCTGAAGTTTTCTGTAGTTTTGCCTCAATTTTTCCTCTGCCATCCCAAGCTCTTCATAGCTTCTATTAAGGTTTTCCTGAATCGCTATTCTTTCCTCTATCTCTTCCTCTAGGTTAGCATTGATCACTTTGAGTTGTTGAAAATTTGTTCTCAGCGCAGCTACCATGCTTCGGAAGTTTCCGGTTAAAGATTCAACCTCCGACACTGGGCTTTCAAACCAATTATGCTCATTGTCATCTTCTAATTTATCAGTAACTTCAGTAGTTATTTTCGCCAGCCGTATGAGGGGAACACCCAGCCATTGCCTAAACAGAACGGTCATTATTACTCCAAAAAAGACAGTAATCAAAACAAAAAATGCTGGTAAAAAATAGAGCTGACTTGTAATATAAGACACCGGAACCGTGACTGCCAGAGACCACTCAACACCTGGTACAGGTGCAAATGCCATGTATTTCTCTACACCCTGAAAGTAATACTCCGTGAATCCGGTTTCTCCTCTGGTCATTTTACCTGTAACGGTTTTTAGCTCTTGTGGCGAATCCTTTTCATTAAGGAAATTGTATTTCATTAATACAGCCTGGTCAGGGTGAGAAATAATCAGCCCATCCTTCTGAACAATAAAAGCATAGCCATTGTCCCCAATCTTAGTGATTGTTACTTTTTGATTGAGCTCTTTAATATTAACACTACCACCAAGAAGCCCAACCACCCGACCATCCTTTTTAATAGGAGCAGCCACTACAATAATTTGATTTCCACTACCTCTGGATATCAGCGGATCGGATATAGTCGTATTACCGGTCGCCATAGCTGCCTTAAAATAATCCCTATCCGAAATGCTTCCGGTACCGCCGGAATTCAAAACATAGTTTCCCTCACTATCAGCAGTAAAAAACTGCTCATACACCTTATTTCTGTGAGTTTCTTTATTAAGATATGTGATAATATCGTAATCGTAAATATTTTCTGATTGAATTAACGGTATATCGGCCATTAGCTCCACTTCACTCTTACGAGCACTTAGCCACTGTCCAACTTCTGAACTGGAAGACAGGGCCAAGGAGGAAATGGACTCTTCTAAATCAGCTGTTAGAAGCTTTCTAGTTTCATAGTAGGTGACTAAAGAAATGCCGCCAAGACCAAATATTAAAGTAACAACTATAAGAAGGGTAATGCTTATCTTAAACTTTTTCATTATTATCCTCCTGAAATTTGGGCCCGAGACACTAAATAAATAGATGGACTGGATCAAATAATTAGCATCTGCTGATAATACAAAAATTTTCTTAATTTTAAGCAATTTTATATAATGATTCGACAAAAATACACATATTCCTCCGATATCCCCAGTTTTGTTGCAGTACAGCAAATGTTTACGGATGTAGTCCACCTTCGGAAGGTTATATAGCCACTATATAATAAACAGTATCCATTACAAAAAAACCACCCTTATTTACGACAATAAAGGGGGCTCTCTTATAAACCCTTAAATACTGAAATCTTCTCTATGATTGCTATCTTTCATAATCTGTGCTCGTAGATTTACATGTATATTCTTTCCCCGACCAAGCCTAAGCACTAATATGATATTATTGACCCTTAAGGAAAAATTTCCAAGGCTATTGGCAGCTCATTAATTATTGAACCGTCCCCCGCCCCTCCCGTATAATATAACACTAAAATCCCTACAATTTATGGACAGATTATGGAAACCGTCCAATTTAAAAACCACACATTTAGATTGTGTGGTTTTTCTGTCTAGATTTGATGTTCGAGCCATCATTTTCCGCAAAGTTCAAATATTCAATAAACCCTGCATCCAAGCCAAAAGTTACACTGATAGCACTTTTTGGGCAAGTATTAACACAGGTACTACAAATTATACACTCGGTAGATAGAATTCGCTTATTAAGGCCTTTATAATGCAGAAGCTTTATGTTCATTGGGCAGACTTTTTCACAGACTCCACAATCATTACATTTATCTCCATTAATCCTTATTTTCATTAAAGAGAACTTGGCCCCAATCTTTTGCAGTACGGGTATAGGGCAGACATACTTACAGAAAGCCCTATTATCCTTAAGTTTAAAGGCCAACCCAATACCGATAATATAATAGATTAGATTGCCTGCTAGCAACCAATAAAGCTCCTCAGCTGACTGATAAACTGGTCGACGCTCTAGTACAAACCAGATAATCAATACCAGCCCCAAGGAGAGGGCAAAATGGACATATCTAATAATTCCAAAGTATCTGTATCTCCCACGACTGCATACCTTAAAAGGCAATAGATCTAAAACCATTGCTGTCCAGCATGCATAACCGCACCAGGCACGGCCAAATACGAATGGTCCAATAATCTTTGCTATTACATAATGCATTGCGGCGGCAGCAAAAATCCCCAGAAGTACAAACATAAAAAACCCTTCTATTTGCATGTTTTCCCTACCAAATAAACCTAAGAAAACAAGCATATAACAGCCTATCAGGATTTGAGAAATTCTCCTCCCCCAGGGCTTATGTTTTCTAGGTAATAATATGTCCAGTATCATGGCCACACAAATAGAAATTCCAATATACATAAAATTAAATAAATAAAAAATATATCCTGTAGAAAGCCAGGTCCAAACAGCAATACCGAGAAAAATAATAAAAAATGTCAAGGGAAGAATAAATTGCTTTAAATATATTTTTTCTTTTATTTAGATCGCACCCTTTCTAATACCATTCCTACTTCATCACACACCTAAAATTGATAACCCATTAATCTCTTATCTCGTTGTTATAAGTAATTAATTTTCTACAAGCTAAATCTTCTAATATTGAGTCAGGTAACTGCCCCAGACTCAATATTAGTTGCCATAGGATTAATACATTAACTTTTCGCCATACTTCAGATAATAATTCAATGAATCTTCCCATGTTCTCATATGTTTATTAAAGTCCTCTTCTGTATTTTCTTTATACATATCCTCTGCTGCTTCATCACATAGAGGTATAAAAGTATATTGAATGTTACAGGAGGTTATTTTTTCACTCCTTTCTTCTAAATCAATATCTATTATAACGACTATCTCGTCTTTCATAGTCTTAACAAATTGTATTTCAAAATTATCACTATCATGCTTTGTAATTATCCATCGATAGCTGCCATAATCGTTATCCGTTTCAAATATGCAGCCTTTTTCTGCATATCCACTTCCTGAATAAACCATAGTGTAGTCCCAGCCCTGTAGCCATTCCTTCTCACGAACAGGACATAACAACGGAAAAATTTCCTCTTTACTTCCTACTATGGTTTGCTGATAGGTTTGTATTAATTTCCTCCTATTATTCATCATACCACCACCTCTCCCTTCTCTTTATTATAAAGCATGAGGACGTAGTCAAGTCAACTTAAAAAACCGCCGTTTTTATGGTACGGTTTGAAGTATCGAGTATAATAACTGCGAAATCTATTCTCGTTATGATAGCCTTCTGCTTCAATTCTGGCTTATTTCCCTCGTAGGTTGAAAATACCTAATCCTCGTGATAAACAGTAAGATAACTTGTATAATCAGTGCCAACGAAAAGATACGAAATCCCGACTGATAGGTGTTACCTTGTATGTAATCAGCCAAAAGTAAAGGCCCCCAAAACATACCTATCCCCCAGAACAGATAATACAATCCAGAAATGACTCCTCGACAAGATTCAGGTGCTTTTTCATTAAGAAAAGCCATGGAAGCAAGATAATATGTCCCCAATCCAAAGCTTGATAAACCCAAAATGACAGTGAGTGCAAAATGGCCAAAATATGAGGAAGTACCTAACCCTAATGCGGCTACTAGCATGCCTGTTAGCATAAATAATTGACGCCCTAACTTATCGGACAACCAACCAGTAACTACTTGTGCCAAGCTAATAGCAATATAAAAAATCGAAAAATACACGTTAATATACGTTTGATTATAATGCTTAACAATAAGTAAATACGCAGGAATAATGGTCATAAATATACCGAATCCGGCACCATATAGCGTAATACCAAAAAGGACAGCCAAGGTCTGTGGATGTTTCATGAACACCAAAGCGCTTTTTAGATTTATAGTATCTCTGATTGCAACTTGTTCTTTCTTTTTGTTCTTCAAGCTGCAGCCGTTGATGATGGCCCCAATGGAGCATAATACAGCATAGAACAAGAAAATTTGACTATCCGACCACTCTTTTAACAGTACTATTCTCAAAAGCGGTCCTACGGTTAGACCTAAATAAATTGAAGCATTGTAAACGCCAATTGCTTTTCCCTTATTTGTAGAATATTGGAGAGATAGTAATGCTGGTGCCAAGCTTAATATTGGTGCCTCGCCAATTCCTTGCAAAACTCTTCCGCAAAATATCAAATTCACGCTATTAGTGAAATAGAACAACAATCCTGCAAAAAAGCTCAATATATATCCCATAAGAATAAATAGCTTGGAACCCAATCGATCCGCTAATATACCGATGGGAAGTTGTGATATCACCTGAGCCAATGCATAAGTTGATGCCAAATATCCAACGAATAAACTTGAGTCAGTCAAAGAAATAACCTTCTGCGGCAATAGAGCCAGTACCATTCCATCTCCTAACATCAGCAAAAAAGCAGACAGGCTCAGTCCTAGTAATTGTTTATGCTTAAACACTCCAGCCCCTCCTCCTCTTAATCCATACTAATGTAATAAAATGGTAATAAAAAAAGCAAGGTATAATCCTTACTTTATTATAAGCACTACCATTGGGTCACTTTTAACCCCATTCAAGATTATTTTTACTTACTTATAGAATTGTGTCGATAAACACTGGGGGTGATTCCTTCAAACTGCTTAAATAACCTTGTTAAGGATGCTTGATGTTCATATCCGATTTGTTGAGCAATATCTAGAAGGGAATAATTCGTTTCCCGTAATAGCCGTTTAGCCTCATGTAACCGTACTTTTTGAATATATGTTTGCAGACTAACTCCCATTTTCCTCTGGAACCACTGGCTATAATAGGAAACGTGATAGTGTTCAAGAGTGGCTAACTTTTCGAGTGAAATGTTTGTATGATAATACTGGTGAATATAACGAATAGAAGGATATTCCTGGTTTTGATGCATCAACTGGAAGGAATAATGGAGCAACTGATTAATAGCAGCCGTGTTCATTTTATCGTTTTGGCATTCGCTTAGCATGAGAAAACGTAATGCTCGCCAGCGAGCATCCAACTCCAAATGATTTGTTTCATCGATACAGTTATTGGGAAACATAGTATAAGGGATATAAAATACTAAAAATTCGTTTCGAACCTTGGCATAATATGTATGTTGGCATTTAGGAGGCAGCAACAGGATATGTTGATGGTCCACAGTCATAGCCTTCTGCTCAGCTTGTAAGATTAATGCGCCTTGCAATGGTAGAATTAAATGTCCGAAATTATGGACATGAGTATGCTCAACATCTGTAAAGCATATTTTTTCCGCAAATGAAGAGTAAACTTGCCGCATGATTTTCACCTCTCTATCTGAACCCTAAGGAAAGATGGGGTCAGGCTTTTATAATTTTATAACTCTTTTCGAAATTCAATAATAATTTCTGACAGCGGCTCCTTCTCTCCAGTTGAAATAATATTGGATACTGTGGAATCAGAAAGGTTTAATCTGTTTGCTATTTCTTTATTTATTAGATTAGTGTACCTTTTACCCAAAATTATTATTGCTTTTCTAGCATCAACTAACCCTTGAGTTCTCTTTTTATCTGCTATTTCTTCACTGTTTAGATCTGTAATCCTACATACCTTGTCAATAATATCTTCAAAAGCCAGTTTTTTTCCTTTATCTTCTTTACCTAAATCTTTTTCTAATATTTCTTGATACTCATATTCTCTAGAGTTTTCTATCTGTTGTTCTGTGTTCATAAAACTCAAGTAATATAATACAGCCTTTGCTTTATCCGGTGAAAACACCTTGAGCATATTATCTGAATCAACTAAATTGCTTTTTTTGCCATAAATATATTCTTGATGGCTACTCCATTTATAATTAAGTCCTCCGAGTAATCCAGCTTTCAAAGGATTTTCATGTATGTATTTAATTAATGCTAATAGATAATTTTCTTTGTCACATAGAATGCTTTTATATCTTTGTTCAAATACATGGCCGCTTCGGCTGTTTTTTTTATTATACCTCATGGTATATACTTGCTGTAGCCCCTGCATGATTTTTGACAGAGGAGTATCTTCCACTTCAATCAGCATATGAGCGTGGTTATCCAGAAGACAGTATGCATATATTTTAAAGTTATATTTCATCTTGTATCTTTTTATAATATCTAGATACTCCTTTTTATCCTCTTCATTCATAAAAATTTTCTCTTTATTATTACCTCTGCATATAACATGATATAGTGCATTTTCAAAATGTACCCTGGGCTTCCTCGCCATTATAATCACCTATTAGTAATATTTTCTTCTATTTTATACTAAATTACAAAATTATAAAAGCCTGACCCCGTTCTTTCCCTAGATACAATAAAGCCTCGACTGTATTGTCGGGACAAATCGCTCACACCAAATGGTATGACCTGTTCCCAGATCCTACAATAGCAGATGCCAATATGGACAGAATAATTCATAACTCATATATCCTAGCTCTTGATTCAAAAAAATCCATGAGGGAAGTAATGGCAGAAAAAACCATCAAGAATATTAAAAAAAATAGTATGTTACCGTAAAATCAAATCAACCGACAAGGTGTCCGGATGCCTCCGGATTTGCCGTCCGGATAAGCCGGAATATGCATTACGATGATAATGTTCACCATATCATCGTAATAGCGGTTTTTAGTATCAGTTAAACGATGGAACTATCTGTGTAACTATATCTGGAACAACATACCTGTCCCCTTGTCTCTCTTAGCTTTCATAAATAATTTCTTTAAAACATTATTAAACATCATAATAATCACTGCCAGTGTAAATGAAAGCCAAAAACCAGGGATATGCACTCCCTTAATCAGGGTATCCGTAAGCATAATCATCCATGTATTGATCAGCAAACTGAAAATTCCTAATGTCAGAATATTTATCGGGAAGAAAATAAGGAGTAATAAAGGACGCAAAATTAAACTCAGCAGCCACAGTACAAAACTGAATGTAATAATATACAAAATTTCCCTTGCCTCAATAAAAGAAAAGACAGTAGACATTAAGTATACGCTTATAATGTTTGCTAATAGCTTTAACCCTTGTTTATGCATCTTCAATCTCCTCTTTAAAAAAACTCCACCGTAACGTATACATCCTTTGTATCTACCTCTACCACCTTCCATCTCCCATGTTTGCGCAGTTCATAAAATAACTCATGTATTATTTTAAATATCAATCCTAAAGAGAAATTTTGGCCAGGCATATTATATACCATAGACCCCTCCCCCCAGCTTATTAACTTTTTGTTCCATTTCGGAAATAATCGTTCAAAAGCCCATATCCAGTCTTCAAATGCCTCTATCAGGTCTTCAAGAACTACAAAAGTTATGGGAATGTTAAACCCTATTCTTCTATCCTGTTTTATTTTTATCAGCATAATATTACTCAGTTGTGGCTTAATCCACATAGACTTCCACCTGAATTCGCCCTTGTACAGGATCGTCTACATCGACATCAACTAACTTTCCATCAGACAGTCCTTGATCAATCAATTGAACCAGTTCATCAAAATCAATCTTTGAGATGTCAATCCCCCTACTCTCCATCTGTTCTCTGGCTTCCTTTGGAACCAAGCCAATACCCATATTCACAAACTTTGAAGCTACCTTAAGCAGGCTTAAAGGTATATTTACATCTACTTTTTTAACACCTGTACCATCACCTGATACCCGTACTCTTAAAAATCGTTCTTTCGGATTAACATCATATCTACTTACCGGCAAATCTTTCTCAGATTTATCTGCTTCCTGCAGTGCATTAAGTAATTCTAATCCTTCGGCAGAAGAAATCTTTCCTTCCTTAATCATTTCAAGTATTTTGAGTTTCTCGTTTTGCATTACAATCCATCCTTTCAAATTATTAATCAATACTATTTGCCCAATTTACGAAGCTGCTGGGTTGCTTCTTGGGGACTTATTTCACCGTTTTCTAATGCACTAAGTATAAGCTGTTTTTTTTCACTCACATTCTGGGGAACTCTACGTTCATCAATGTAATCTACTTTATCAATGCTATATCCCAAGGCTTGTATAACAACTTCCAATCGATTACGAACTGTTGGATATGAAATACCCAGTTCCTTTTCCACATCTTTGATGTTCCCTCTGCATTTTATAAAAATCTTAATAAATTCAAGCTGTTCCTCCGGAAGCATACAGAATTTGCAGCCGGTGAACTTTCCTTCTAAATTAGTATTACATCGTGTACAGCCCATGCGGGTAATATATAGTTCATCCCCACAGATAGGACATTGACTTGGAGCTTTATAGTTCATTTTTATTACCCCCTTGCCTTCATGCTCCTTCTATTAATTTAAATAATAATACTAATATTTAATTATGTCAACATTAAATATAAATATTATTAACTTATATATTAATTTATTTAATATTATTATTAACAATATTAATATTGGGTTGATTTCTATTTATTCTATACAAAAACCGCCGTTACTTATGGTACGGTTCACCGTATTATTGTAACTGCGGTTTAAAGTTAATTAAGAATGCGACTATCTCAGAATTAAAATTAATACATGGGGGACAGATCATTATCACCTGTCCCCTCGTCCTTCTCATTTATTTTGATTTTAGTTTCTTTTTAATTATATATGGTTAAGAAATAATCAAGTATCCTATGATTAGCTTTCTAAAAACTGAAAAGATAAAATTAATTAGTCAATATACTCGAATAGTTCTTTTACTAATTCATCAACAGTAGTGCATGGATTCTTGCTGCAATTGGTAATATTGCCCAGCTCACAATGAGATGAACGAAGTTTTATGCTCCTCTCGATCGCTTTCTGAACATTCCCTATTTTAAAAAGGATATCAAATATTTCAGGTAAACTTTTATTGTATTTTCCGTTATTTATTTTATATTTACTAAAATAATCATTTAATTTGTCTATATACTGATGTCTATTAATTGCAGCATCAAGGTATTCAAAATGTAAGAAAAACCAAAGTTCTATTGCCTCATTGGACCATGCAACTCTAATATCATTTTCATTAGCTCTATTTATAGCATTGTTAAATTGTTCCTCTGAGAAATCGTCTTTATCAAATACAACCCAAACATTTCCATAAATATTTTTACTTAGGCTTCTTATCTCAAGTGTATAATTAACCAAATCTTGAGTATTTCTTCCTGTACCCTCAATCTCAAGTTCTATTTTCTTCCTTACATCTATTTTGTCTTTATATTTAATCTCTATCCGCTGCTTAATTCCTTCAAAGTAATTAGGTTCTGTTTTTTTACCTTCACAAACTATTAAATACCTATATGGAGCCATCTGCCGTATGTTTTCTTTTCGCTTCAGTTTTCTACCTTTTCTTTTCTTAAATAAATCATCTGTCCCCATATTAATTACACTCCATCAATGTTAAATTCTTTTAATAATGGTACAGCCCCATATCTACCTAATAGATAATCTTTATTAAAGGTTGCATCATTTCTCACTTTCTTCTTATTATCTAACTTATATTCGGCCAATGAATATAAACTAGATACACCATTTTCAGCTTTTTCTGAAAACCATATCTGATCCCTTCTGAAAGTTTCTTTTGTTAAAGTATAATTATCGTGAGTTGAATATATTAACTGGGCATTATTCTTGTTAATTTCCGGGTCATGAAACATGTTAATAAGATATCGTAGTAACAGCGGGTGCAATTTAGCATCTAATTCGTCAATAAATAAAGTATTCCCATTTGTTAAAGCATCAACTAAAAAATGATACAAACAAAACATTTTTTGTGTACCACTTGATTCTTCGGATAAAGGAATTTCCATATATCCATTTCCATCCAATGTTTTATGTTTTGTATAAATCTTATAGGACCTTTCTTCGTCCTCGTCTGCTATATCTTTTATTTCCTCTATTCTAATTCCCTCAATCCCAACATCTACGGCTCGAAGAAAATCCTCAAAACGTTTTAAATATATTTCTTCCTTTAGTTCTTCAAATGGCAAAAACCTTGAGATAAAACCTTCCATTAATGCATTACCAAAATCTAATACTTCTGTATTAAAAAACCAACCATACACATCTTTAGCTTCTTTTATCTTTGCATTTGAAATGAAGGATAAAAAAAGTGAAGATTCCTCTACTAAATTAGTTAACATCTTTGCATTTGCCATACTATTACTGCATTCGATTTTATCATTATTTCGTTCAAATAAAGTGTTGAATTTGTTTTTTCCCCTAAAATCTCTTCTATATAACCATTCTTCGTAAACTTTCTTATTATCTAGTGTAAATCCATACTGATATTCTTTTTCCTTATGAGTGAAAAAAACTTCAAACTCAGATTTCCCAATTTTACTAGACTTGTCAAAAGCAAACCGCTTTACAGGAATTCCTTTACCCTCTCTTTCCCTTTTAAAAGAATATAATACAAATTCTTGCATAAATTCAAAAGCATCTATTATAGCGGTTTTACCACTAGCATTTGCACCATAAATTGCAGCAACTTTAACATATTGCTCACCATTTGCAGTTGTAATTAAATTATAGGCGTGTTCTTTTATAGAAGTTGCTGTCATATCTAAACTGACTGGATTTTTATAGGATTTAAAATTACTAAAATTAAACTGTAAGAGCATTTTTCTCACCTCTTTTGTTAATTATACTTCAATACTACGATTTTGAGAACTATTTTTGTGATTTTTTCTCAACATCTATTATATTACCATTTTATTGGATGTTTATTCATATATTAATAGCATTAATATATACTTAGGATTTATTTATACTTACCTAAAATTACCCTTTATTGTTTTGCGAAGTGGCTGAATTAGTTTAAGGATCTAGTGTATATTTATCTCTTATCTCTCAATTGATAGGGGTTTTAAAATATCACCCATCAAGTATATAATTATTTTTAATTTCCCTTTAAGATAAATAAGACTAAATGGGAAACGACCTTATTAGGATTTTCACCTATTAAAGTCATCGAGGATTTGCATGGTGAAGGTGAGACGCCCAACAAAAAACCGTCGTCACTTGTGGTACGGTTCACCCCTATTAATTTTAAATGCACGATAAATCTGCTCCATTAAAATCAGCCGCATTAGCTGGTGGGGGAAGGTCATTTTAGAGAAGGATAGCTTAAAGTCCGCTTTGTGTAATATACTTCCGCTTAACCCTAATGAGCCGCCAATAACCATTGTTATGTCACTTTTCCCTGCAAGGGCTAATCCTTCCAGCTTTTCTGCCAGTTCCTCAGAGGAAAGCTGTCGTCCATCTATCGCCAATACAATTAGATGTGTATCAGGCTTCAGATATTTTAGGATCCGCTCTGCTTCTTTTTCCCTCACTGCCTCTTCGTCAGCCGGTGATGCATTGGCAGGCTCTTTTTCATCAGCAACTTCAATGATCTCCATTTTGGCATAGGACTGAAGTCTTTTGAGATATTCATTTATCCCATCTTTTAAATATTTTTCTTTCAGCTTACCTACCGTTATCACCTTAATATTCATGATTTTACTCCTTTTTGCTATTGGGTTACTTATTGCGTCTGATGTACTTATTGGTCATTCTCTTGCGTCTGACAGTTACTTAAAAGCAAGCCTTCGGGTCTGATATACTCCGGGGTAATTTGTTGCGTCTGACATTAGCTTAATAGATATTTCAGGTCTGACAATACTTACGGGTAAAAATATTGCGTCTGACACAAGCATTGTGTGGGCTGGGGTTTGTATTTCTATATATACATATACTCAGGCTTTGTATTTTGTAGTTTCATTCATGCTTATGCTTGCGTTTAGTCCTGCAATAAAAGGCAGCAAGGCTACTAGACCTATTGACCATGTTACACCTAATAAATCTGCTATTACTCCTGCAAGTATTGCTCCAAAGGCGTACCCGCTATCCCTCCAGAATCGGAATACTCCCAATGAAGATGCACGCCAGCCAGGTGCTGCAACATCACCAATAGCCGCCTGCAATGTTGGGTAGACCATTGCTGTACCTATTCCTAAAAGGGCAGCCCCTAAGATCCATAAATAATAACTGCCGGCAACTATAATAAACCACAGTGCGAAAGCCTGAGTCCACATACCATAGATAATTAATTTTTTCCTTCCCATTTTATCACTTGTAACTCCTGTAAATAACTGAAAAAAACCCCATGCTGCCGGGTATATGGCTACTACTGTGCCTATTTGACTAACGCTTAAGCCTACAGCATTAAAGTATAAAGGAAAGAGACCCCATGCCATTCCATCTTTGAGATTTGTTGCTAACCCGGAAAAACAAATACTAGAGAGATTTTTATCCTTCCAGGTTGTTAACTTAAAAACTTCTTTATGGGATAATTTATTATTCTGAGTATTTATAGGACTTTCCTGAATTTGAACTTTCAAGTGCTCTCGCGTATCCTTTACTATTAAAGACAATAAAATTCCGATAATGGCAATAGATATTCCTAGATAAAATGGCTCCGGCCTTAATGAATATGATGAAGCCACAAAGCCTGACACAAAAGCCATTATTGCCACTCCGGAATAACCTGCAAATTCATTTAAACCTACTGCCATCCCTCTTTGATGCGCTTTAGAAATGTCTATTTTCATATTAACTGCCATTGACCAAGTCAAACCTTGATTAATACCTAACAATATATTTGCAAATATAATTTCCCACCAGGAGTGGGCAAATATAATTATAATAGGTACGAACAATCCCACGATCCAACCTATTAATAATATTCTTTTCCGGCCAATTCTATCGGCAATTTGCCCTGCAAAAAAATTAACAATTGCCTTAGAAAAGCCAAAGCTAATAATAAATGAAATTTTTGCACTTGTAGAGACCAGCCCAAACTGCTGTTGACCTATTAATGGCAAGACAGTCCTTTCAATACCTACCATTGCACCAATAAATAGGGCTGTAACAACTAATAAAATAAATTGAAATAGATTTTCCTTTATTCCAATTCTTATTTGATTCAATTTCCTTGCCTCCCAGCAAAACCTACTCTAATATTTTGGGCAAAAATATTGCGTCTGACACAATCATTGTACCAGACGCAATCCTTAAAATGAAACATTCTATTATCCCTAAAACGTCCGTGTCAGACGCGTATTATTCACCCAGCAGTATTGTCGGACTAGCAATCTCAACCCTTAAGTACTGTCAGACGCAATATATCAGCCCGGTAGTATATCTGACCCTTAAGCTACTCCCAAAAGCTTAGTCTCTTGGCAATTCCCCTAAGATCAACGGGATCTCCAGCTTTTCTCCGTCCCGCTCAATAGCTACATTTATCTGGTCACCAGGCTTGTGCTTCTCTAAAATATTTGTTAGGTCATTAAAATTTTTTACTGTTTGACCATCAACCGCAGTTATAATATCCATTTCCTTTAACCCGGCCTTGTGGGCTGGACCTGCAGCAACTAGCTGCCTAACCACTATGCCTTCTGACACACCCATTTGTTTTGCTGTTAATTCATCAACTACTGTCCCTGCTATCCCTAAATAAGGTCTAGATACATAGCCTTTACTAATAAGTTCGTCAATAATGGGTTTGGCATCACTAATAGGAATGGCAAAGCCCATACCTTCAACACCGGAAATAACCAGCTTGGCGCTGTTTATCCCGATAACATGTCCTTGGCTATTTACTAGAGCACCGCCGCTGTTGCCGGGGTTAATTGCTGCATCAGTTTGTATTAGGCTAAACTGCCTATCGCCTATAGTCAGTGTTCTATCAGTTGCACTGACTACACCTACAGTTACTGACCGAGCAAATTCTATACCTAAAGGGTTACCAATAGCTACGACTAGTTCACCAGTTTTAATTTTCGTCGAATCTCCCAAAACAGCCACTGGCAGGTCTTTAGCATTGACCTTTAATACAGCCAAGTCAGTCCGAGGGTCGGAGCCTACTAACTCCGCTTCTATCTTCCGTCCATCAGCCAAGCTTATAAGAATTTCGCTTGCCTTTTCAATTACATGATAGTTAGTTACAATATAGCCTCTATCATCGATTATTACTCCGGAGCCGCTGCCCCTTTCTTCAACACTTGTTCCGCCAAAAAAATCCTGAACTCTTCCCCGATTACTGACCCCTACTACAGTGGGGCCAACCTGTTCGGCAATTAAAACCACGGGAGAAACATCAAGACTTCCTCCAGATATCTCAGGCAGCTGGGGCTGATTTAAACCAGGTGGTGGATTAAGACCTAAAAAGTTATTGGGTCCTAGCAGAGTTGGGGCAAGGGTTAACGCAACAATTCCCCCAATTATGGAAGCAACTAAAGCCACGAGAAAGTAGCTAAGCTTACTGGGTCTTCTCCCATACTCTTCATAATCAAAATAACTCATCATCATACCTCCCATCAAAAATAACATGTAAATAAATTTAAACCTTTTTAATATGTACTTATTACATTTAAATATACTAAAGCTTAATGCAAGAAGTAGCTTGTGAACGGGGGGCTACTTCTAAATCAAAAGAATACGAGATTTTATTCTCACTTAATATATCCCCTACAGTTCGCAAAGCTAAACTTGGTAAATTGTTTTCGTGACTTAAATGGGCTAAAAAAACAGATTTAGTTTTATCGCCCGCTAAGTCTAATAGGGCCTGGCCGGCAGCAATATTAGATAGATGTCCATGGGAGCTTTGTATTCTTTTTTTTAGATAAGCAGGGTACTTTCCGTTTATAAGCATTTTTTCATCATGATTAGCTTCTAAAATTAATAAGTTCACATCAAATAGAGCCTTTGCCATTCTATTATCTATCATACCCGTATCGGTGGCTAAACCAATCCGTTTTTTATCATTTTCAACTAAATATCCTACTGGTTCCTTGGCATCATGGGAGGTGGGAAACCACTCGATATTCACATCATTAATTTCTAATGAGCCTGTATCAGGTAATACGTGGCAGAGGTCTTGGTCGACATTGCCTATTTTATTCTTCATTCCCGCCCAGGTCCCGCTAGTGGCATAAAGGGGGGTCTTAAATTTGCGAGCCAGAACACCTACACTCTGAATATGGTCTATATGTTCATGGGTAATAAAAATCCCATCCAAGTCAGTACCATTTAAACCCATCTTCTCTTCTAAATCATAACAAACTCTTTTGCCGCTTATTCCCGCATCTATCAAAATATTGGCCTTTTCCGTACCTAGGTAATAACAATTACCACTGCTGCCGCTAGCCAGAGAACAAAATTTCATATATTCACACCCATCAGTCAATTTTTAAGACAACCAATCTTCTTTATGTTCTTATTATTTAATTCTATAGAGAAAACTTAGCTTACGTCAAGCTTATTCTTTTTTATACCCTATAATAAAAACTCCCGTTAAATAGAAGGAGGAGAAACTGGGCAAAAAGCCAGTTCCTCCATTCTTTTATTCTGCCATGCTCTTGAGAAGCTTTGCCGCCCTTTCAGTATTAAATACACCACAAGCGCAGCTTACATATAATTCATCAGCAGCCTTTTCAGGTGATATGCGGCCTGCTTTAATATCTTCAACAGCTTTCTTAATCATGCCTACCGTCACCATTTGGTGACCGCACATAGTATTAACCTTTAAGACTTCTTCAGTGGGAAGCTTCTCTATTCTTCCCCAACGTCCTAGGGAATGTTCGACAGTATGCCGACTAATACCTACTTCTTGACAGCATTTATGAACATGGTCCGCTAAACCGGAAATCACAGCTGATATACCTAGATCTATCTCCTTAAGCCATTTGAGCATTTCCTTTAATTTTTCCTCATCATTAAATATTGCATGCAAGGGTGCAGCTTGGTCTGTAATATTTTCCAAAAGATTATCCAACCCTTTTTGTGAAAGAATATTACCATGCAGGGCATCTCCAATTTTAATGGCACCTAATTCCTGAGCCTTTCTTACAAACTCCTGGTACTTTTCTTTGGAGCCCTCTAAGTTATAACCTCTTTCAGCCATAATAAAAATAATATAATCCTTCTTTAGTTCCTCTAATGTACCTACCCTATGTAAAGTATGTGTCATTTCTTAATCCTCCTTTACTAAAGGCTTGCCTAGCCCAAGGTTAGTTTTGGCATTTAAGGAAATCCAGTGACCAGTTTTTGCAACTATCTCTTCATGAGGTACACTCAGGTCAGGATTACATCTGCTGGCAATATCAACACAAAATACACAATTTACCTCTTTTTGCACTTCTTCTAAAGTCTTCAGAAGAGCCGGAATTTTTTCCGGTTCAACAGCAAATTCTAAAATAGCGGAAAGCACCTTCTCCTTTAGTAATTCATCTTTAAACTTTCCAACCTTTGCATCCTGCATCATTGCTGTAACAGGATTAATTGTTTCAAAATCCATCCCATGCTTGCTAATAGCCATTGCAACCTTCTCTACATCACTTAGCCAGACACCTGTAATTGGCCGACCTAGTTCTACTGCCATACCTATCCAACCCCGCTTAAATCTCCCGGTTACATCATTTGTTTTGATTTCCGCAGTACCCCTACCTGGAATACCTGTATTTGGCGCTACTACATAAGGGTCACTCATAACTGCCCGAATAATTCTTGGATACTCCATTTCCTGGCTGTAAATAGCATCAGTTGGGCAATTACTCATACGCAGACAGTTACCACATTCTACACATTCATTAAAATCAATATCAATAACCCCAGCTTCCTCCAAAATAGCATCTACAGGGCAATATATAAGACAATTGCCACAATCAATGCATAAGTCTTTATCAATTTTCACCTTTTCTCCCCCTTAATTTCATTTTCTTTTTACTAGTTTTCTACTTTATACTAGCAGCTACCTTTATAAAAAAATGAAATAAAGAGTAAATATAATTAAAAAAACTTGCGCGCTCACGAACCCACGAATAAACGTATAAACCGAAAAACGCCCGAAGGCGTTTTTAATGGTAGGCCACAGTTATATCATTAACGATCTCGCTAATCCCCTTAATTTTCCGAGCTACTTCTTCTGCGGCTTTTTTAGCATCAATACTGTAAACTTTACCGCTCAAATATGCCGTTTCATCAACTACATAAGCTTTTACCTGGGCAGGGCTGACTCTGTCGTCTTTATTCAAGGTTCTTCTTAGGACATTAGTTAGATATCCGTCGCCCTTTTCATTATCATGTCGGGTCTCAAGCTTATTAATTACTTTGCGAACTCCAGGAACAATTTTAGCAAAAAGCTCTGCAGCTTCTTTTTGTTCATTATTATCCACTATTCCCTCAAGCTTAACGATCCCTTTGGTGCAGCTAGTATCTACATCTTCAGCTTCAACCACACCCGAAGCCGCTAAGGCAACTTCTACCCCGTTAACAATAGATGCATCATCAACTTCTTTTGCTTCCTCACTGAATTTAACTAAAGTTTTTACTTCCCGCACACCATGAACTTGGGCGGCCAACTCCTTAGCTACCTCAATTTCTCCCAACGTTGATGCCTGCCCCCGTAAAATTACAACACCTTTTTCACATTCAGCACCAATTTTCTTAATATCGAGCTTTGGCTCGTTCATAAACTTTTTCAAAACTAATTGAGCTATTTCATCATCCTCCCGCAGGTTATCCATAGCTACAGTAAGACCATTATCTACCCCTTTAACAAAGGGAATTCTAGTTGCCAGTTTAGCAGCGAATTCCCCTTCAGCCAAAGTATCAACCATCCCGTGAAGCTTGACATAGCCTTTCTCTACCTGGACATTAATCCCCAAGGAACTATTCTGCATATTATTACTTAAGATTTCTTCTATATTCGCCTTTAATTGATCATCCTTTGTCATTTTTTGCTCCCCCTCACAACAATTTCTTAAAACTAGTGTTACCCTAATCAGTATTTTGAATACTAAAAAAGAAATGAACAGCCAAGAAGCCCGGCTGTTCATTTCTTTTTTGCATATACTCTAATATCGTTTTCGAAGGAACTTAAGTCCTGACCAACAAGGTCTTTAAATACTTTATTAAAACTTCGCCCCTGATTGAGCTCTCTTAATAAATCATTGACTATCTTTTCTCCATTTTTATCAATTAGATATTCTATAGCGATTAATGACTGCCAGTAAGCTAACTCCTGATTAGCCTGTTCGTCATAGGTTTGATCAAGCTCAGTAAAGGGGTAAAGATTTTCTTTAGCTTGTTGAGTAGGCTCCTCCAAGGTAAAACCAGTAATTTCCTTTTCTACATATTGTGCGATGCCTTCTGTAAACCAGCGAGTGTAATTCCCATTTGTCTTATAATCAACTACTAAGTGGGCATACTCATGGGCCATGGGTCCCATGTTTTTAAAAATCACGTCTTTATCCTCATCTGCTTCCACCCACGCTTCAGGAGTAAGTATGCGGATGCTGCCCATCCAATACACACCCATCGGGCTTCTATCTCCCTCCCAACCAAAGCTTTCATTAAGCTCCTCCATGGAAGAATAGACGATTACCGGTATACTTTCGCGGTTAACATAACCTAACGTCCTATTGACCTGAGCTAAAATCTCATTCCCCGTTTCCAAAATAAGCTGCGCACTTTCTTGATTATCGGATTTATATTTAACAGTAAAGTTACTATCAGTCAATGTACTATATTCTCTAGTAGTCAGAGCTAAATGAACCTTAGAAAAATTTCGAATCATTTTATAAGCCTGAATCTTCACCTTTGGCCAAGAAATTGGTATTAGTAATAAACTTATTAAAATAATGGCAATTAAGAATAATATGAATTTATTATTGCTTAGAATTTGCACACCCCTCACCCCTCTCTAGGAATAAAGTTACTATTTACTAGTAACTATCAGTCTATGGACAATAGTCGATAGACGATGGACGATGGATCAACCTATTACTTTAAGGACATACTCGACCGAAGCTCTCAACAATCTCTACCGTAAAATTTAGTATAACATGGGCTTCTTACTAAACGTATACTCCAAATATTGTCAATAATACTCCTTATTATTAACAATATTTTAGATTTCGTTCGCCTTTGGCTCACTAGATTAAGATTTCGCTACATTTCATTTCGCTAGGTTAAGGTTAAAAAACAAAAAACCCCTAGAGTAAAAACTCCAGAGGTCAAAATTCAGTGTACTAATATTTAGTTATTAGTATCCAAAACTACCCAATAAGCCCATGAAAGATGGCAGCAAAAGACCTAACGCCAGTAAACTCACCAATATTATTAAGGCAATTCTCCTTGCTCCTTCTTTTTTCCTACTCCTTCTCAACTTTCCCCCCCCTTATCCGCAAAGTATTTATCCAGCGCGGTTATCACAGCTGCTCCATCCCCTACGGCGGTAGCAACCTGCCTTAGATTTTTCTGTCGTATATCACCAACTGTAAAAACACCTGGAATATTTGTTTGCAGGTGGTCGTCAGCTAAAACATAGCCCCATTGATCTAAGGAAATAGATGATGGCAGATAGTCACTATTAGGTATATATCCAACAAAGATAAACACTCCGTCAACCTTCAATAATTCTCTTTCCTGGGTCTTAACATTATGCAAAGATAGTGCAGTCAGGCTATTTTCTCCGATAATACCATCTACAACACTGTCCCATATAAAGTTTATTTTTTCGTTTTTTAGAGCTCTATCCTGGACAATTTTTGTCGCTCTAAGCTCACCCCTACGGTGAATAACAGTAACCTTACTGCAGATCTTAGTCAAATAAAGTGCTTCTTCAATGGCTGTATCACCACCCCCAACTACAGCAACCTCCCGATCCTTAAAAAAGAATCCGTCACAGGTAGCGCAATAGGATACGCCTTTACCGCGAAGTTTACCTTCTCCTTTAACACCCAAAACTCTAGGTCTTGCCCCAGAAGCAATGATAATGGATTGGGCCTCATAGGTGGTATCACCAGCAGATACTTTTTTTATATTACCTTCTGCTTCGATGGAAGTAACATGCTGAAAATCCATCTCTACCCCGAAGCTTACTGTCTGCTCGTAAAACTTCATCATTAATTCAGGTCCGGAAACTCCACCGGGAAAACCAGGATAATTTTCAATAGTTTCCGTAGTACTGGCCTGTCCGCCTGGTGCCCCAGTTTCCAAAATCATAGTTTTGTACCCAGCTCTGGCTGCATAAATACCCGCAGTCATTCCCCCTGGTCCTGCCCCAATTATTATTACATCGTACATGAACTTCCTCCTTATTTCCATACTGCACTATTATGTCCTAGTATACCATCTGAATAAGAGTTTATAAAGCATCCCCGCCAAGTATTAACGTCATTACTTAGTCTATAGTCTATTGGCGATGGTCTATAGTCGATGATTTATTGGCTTTCCTCCCTATTTTTCTGTAGTTAAAAAACAAAGCACAGGCGCATATACACCTGTGCTTCTTTGAGTTAATCTAAATATTTTATGGGGTTATTATGGACACCATTAATCCTTACTTCGAAATGCAGATGGGAACCTGTACTACGACCTGTATTACCGACCCTACCTATAAGGTCACCCCGACTTACCTTTTGACTGATTTTCACATCCATCTTGGATAAGTGAGCATACCTTGTTAATAATCCATCACCATGGTCAATATCAATACAGTAACCATAATTACCAGCCCAACCAGCACTAATTACTGTTCCACTTCCTGCAGCAAATATCGGATCTCCAGTAACACCATCAATATCCATACCAGTATGGTAGCCTAACCTACGCCAGCCGTAACCTGATGTAATTCTCCCCCGTAAAGGCCAGGCTAATTGACCATCGCCTCCACCACCCCGGGATGCAACCATTACCTTCGTTCCCTGATAAACCACTTTAGTCTTGGGTTCTTCTAAGACCTGTTTTTCGAGAATTTCCCTATCTATTTCAACACCGTTTTTTTCTACGATTTTATATGTAACCCGCTGTTTACCACTTTTCCCAGCTTCTTTAACACTGCTTTGTCCCCGCCATAAATCGGAGTCGCTTATATATTTGGTATTAAAGGGGATATTTTCTTCCTTTGTCAACTGAACATCTGCAACTACATGGACCATGGGCTCAGTTTTCACAAGCTTTAATTCCTGACCAATAGAAAGCACATCTTTCTTTAAATCCAGATTAGCTTCCTTTAACTCATTTACCGTCATATTATTAGCGTAGGCAATATCCCACAAAGTGTCACCTTTTTTAACTTTATATGTTTCAATTTTATCAGTTCCGTTTAAGATTAAGGTAACTGCTAGAGCAAGGTCTACTAATTCTTCTACTTTAACATCAGCTGAGGTTAAAGTAACCTCTTCTTCAAAATTTAATGCTAATAACTCTTTATCTTCAGTATCTACTGTAAATTCTTCTTTTAATTTATTAAGGATTTCTTCAGCTTGTTCCAGTGTAGCCACATTCATTTTGGGGCTTCCATTAATAGTAAGCGCCGTAGCCTGAACCACCCAGTCTAGCTTTAGAGCTAAAATTTTAATGATCTCTTCTTTACCTACAGGCTCATCCTTTAATCCCTTAACCATTTCTACCTTTACTTTATTGGTTACCTCTTTATATACAAAACCTGTTTCTTGTGATTTTTGAGCTTTAAGCTCGTCTATAGCGTCGATAACTATTGCCTCATTTTCAACAACAGCTAATCTCTTATTATCAACTGTTAGAATAAAACCTTCTTTAGGAGTTAATAAACAGGAAATGCCTGTAATCATCAAAACGGCAATAATACCAAATATGAACAACAGTTTGAACTTATTCCTTCTAATCTCCACCCAATCAGTTATCTGTGACATATCTACCTGCAGGTCAATTTCAACAACACCTGCAGAGGTCTTCACCTCCTTTTCTGATCAGACTCCGTTGGACAAACCCAAGAAGCACAATCATTATATCACAATTATTAAATAATGTAATGAACATTTTACCATTTATAATGAAATTATTCCCCTCTAATATACATTATATGCATTTTTATCCATTATTGGTCGCACTTAGTCTATCATAAATAAATTATTCTTAATTTATTTTCTATACATTTTCTGCATATAATTGTTTTTTTACCTGAAGATATAAGGCACATTCTAACCTTTTTCTCTGCAATTCACAGCCAAAGACATAAGGTTTTAGCAGGGACCCTCCATAGGCAAGGTTATTGGCATGACAACCACCGCTGCAGTAATAACGGGCCCAGCACCCTCTACATTCTTCTTTATTTAAAACATGGCTTTTCTGAAATTCTAGCGCCAGAGTCTTTTGGACAGTACCCGAATAGACATTACCAATTCTAAATTCTTCCTGACCAACAAACTGATGGCAGGGATATAAGTCCCCTTCTGGGCTAACAGCTAGATATTCATGGCCTGCACCACAGCCTGATAAGCGTTTAGGCAGGCAGGGCCCATGATTTAAATCTATGTTAAAGTGAAAGAAGTTAAAGCCTTTACCATTAATATAGGACTGCCAATAAAATCTAGTCAATATTTCATACTGTTCCTCTAAAACCGGCAAATCTTCTTCCTTAAAAGCATAATCTAAGGTAGGATTACCAACTACAGGTTCAATGGAGATTTCTCTAAAGCCCTGCTCAGCTAAATGTCTCACATCAGCCGCAAAATCCAAATTATGGTGGGTGTAAGTACCTCTAACGTAATAGTCCTTTTGTTTGCGTCCTTTCACAAAATCCATTATTTTATCTTTAATTATTGAGTATGAACCTGCGCCGTTAGGGAAAGGCCTCATTTTATCATTAATCTCTTTTCGTCCGTCCAAGCTTAAAACAACACTCATATTGTTATTATTTAAAAAGTCCTGCACCTCATCAGATAAAAGAACACCATTAGTAGTTATGGTAAATTTTATTATTTTGCCTAGCTTTTGAGCCCGCTCATTTCCATAAGCCACCAAGGCCTTAACAACATTAAAGTTTAATAGTGGCTCTCCTCCAAAAAAGTCTATTTCTACATGCTTACGATTTTGAGAGTTAGCCAAAAGAAAATCAATGGCTTTTTCACCAATCTCCTGGTCCATTAATAGCCGCTGGCCGCCAAAAGCACCGGTTCCAGCAAAGCAGTAGCCACAACGGAGGTTGCAGTCATGGGCAACATGTAAGCATAGAGCCTTAACAACCGGATTGGGGTTTGGCTGGTATTCTTTAGGATCAATATCTTTAGAAAATAGTAGATTATTTTCAATAACCTTATTAAGCTCTTGCACAACATCTTTTAAAATAGAGTCCCCGTACTTTTCCTCAAGGGCAGCCTGTGCCTTTTGCCAATCGCCCTGTTCTAATTCTAGCTGGTCAAGAAACTCCCAGACAGTATCATCAATTACATGTACAGACCCACTATTAATATCTAACAGTACTTTTAACTCATCAAAGTAAAATTTGTGAATATTATTAAAGTTCAAATCCTTCATTTTTACCACCCTTATCAATTCAAAAAAAACTAGACCCATTAAGGGTCTATTCTTTAGTTATTTTTACAAACTTGATTTCCTACAGTACAGGAAGTTTTACAAGCAGACTGGCAGGAAGTCTGACATTCTCCGCATCCGCCTGTTTTAAGTGTATTAGCTAACTGGTTACTAGTAATTGTTTTGATATGTACTTGCTTTTCCATAGTCTAAACCTCCTCCATATATATCTTAAACAGTTGAATTATATCATGCTAAGCTTCATTGCACAATAAGAGCATGTTTAAAATATATATGTTTACACTCCAAAATATCCTCTGGTATCTCTTGCCAAAAAGATATTTTAGTTGAAATTCCTGTCATATTAAAGGAAAATAGGCGTATGGTATGAAAATAAATTGACAGTTGAAATATTCGGATATTTTTATTTCTACTTCAATTATAGTTGGGGAGGGGACAGGCATTGAGGATTGTAAATCATCCAATTTTGGGCAAGGATACCGACAGTCAATGGGTAACTATCAATGTTGATGGTAAAATACTTCAAGCAAAAAAGGGCGAGCCCATTGCCGCAGCTTTATTAGCAGCAGGTATCAGAAAATTTAGAATAACCGCAAAAGAAGGCAACCCACGGGGAATTTTTTGCGGAATTGGCCGCTGCACCGACTGTATCATGACGGTAAATGGCCAACCAAATATCCGAACCTGTATTACACTAGTGGAAGAAGGCATGGTTATTGAAAATCAACAAGGTTTAGGAAAATGGAGTGATAGTAAATGAAACATCGTGATGCAGTAATTATAGGAGCAGGGCCTGCCGGATTAGCTGCTGCTGTTGAAATTGCTAAAGCCGGCGGTCAAGTAACCCTTCTTGATGAAAATAACAAGCCGGGCGGCCAACTTTTTAAACAAATTCATAAATTTTTTGGTTCAAGTGAGCATTTAGCAGGTACTCGGGGCTACAATATTGGGCTGCAATTATTGGAAAACACCAAAGCTTTAGGCGTAGAGGTAATATTAGATGCGCCGGTCCATGGCATTTATCATGATAGGGTAGTTAGCTTTTCCCACAAGGGTAAAGAGCAGTCTATTGATGCGCAAAAGATTATTTTAGCAACCGGCGCATCTGAAAATACCTTAGCTTTTCCCGGCAGCACCTTACCAGGGGTAATGGGTGCCGGAGCGGCTCAGACAATGATTAACGTTCACCAGGTTCTGCCAGGCAAAAAGATATTAATGGTGGGCTCAGGTAATGTCGGTCTTATAGTTACCTATCAGCTTTTGCAGGCCGGTGCTAACGTTTTAGCCCTGATTGAAGCAGCACCGCAAATAGGTGGTTATGGAGTACATGCAGCCAAGATTCGGCGAGCAGGGGTTCCTATTCTTATATCCCATACTATCAAAGAAGTCTGGGGAAATGACGAAGTAGAAGGAGCTCTAGTTACCCAGATTGATAAGAACTGGCAGCCTGTTCCCCACACGGAAAAATCCTTCGATATTGATACAATATGTATCGCTGTGGGCTTATCTCCACTTACTGAGCTAGCCTGGCTCGCCGGCTGCAGATTTACCTATATTCCCCGTCTCGGCGGGCATATACCCATTCATAACAGTGATATGGAAACAACGGTACCAGGCATCTACGTTGCTGGTGATATTACAGGTGTAGAAGAGGCAAGTTCAGCTATGGAGGAAGGTCGCTTAGCTGGTATTGCCTGCGCTCAAGCCTTAGGTTTGTATGATGCTAAAAGAGCCCTGATTTTAAAGGATCAAGTCTGGGACCGCTTAAATGCCTTAAGGACCGGGCCCTTTGGTGAAGGAAGAAGACAAGCAAAGGAAGAGCTTTTAAATGTGTTGTAAACCAAACAATGGAGGTAAAGTATGAATGAGGGTGTAAAATATACTGGTGTACCGGCACAAACCGAGTTAGAAGCGGTCCCGGGCACACCAAGCTTAGAAAGGCTGGAGAAAGGGCCTGTTGCCTTTATAGAATGCGTCCAGGAAATACCCTGTAATCCCTGCGAGAAGGCCTGCCCCTTCGGTGCGATTACAATAGGAGAATCTATTACTAATCTACCGACACTAAACGAAGAAAAGTGTACAGGCTGTGGAGTATGCATGTCCGCTTGCCCCGGTCTAGCAATTTTTATTATAGATTTATCCTATTCCAAAGAAACAGGACTTGTAGAATTTCCCTACGAATATTACCCGCTGCCTAAAATAGGAGATATTGTTCCCTGTGGGAATAGATCAGGAAAATATTTAGTTGAAGGTAAAGTGCTAAAAGTAAAAAATAATAAAAAAATGGACCATACAGCTACTATCACAGTAGAAATTCCCAAAAATTACTGCCTCGAGGTTCGAACCATATGCCGAATAAAGGAGGGGCTAAAGGATGTCTAATACTACCGATAAAATATATATCTGCCGCTGCGAAGAAGTTACCAAGGAAGAAATTGAAAAGGCAATAGCTGAAGGTGCTCAAACCTTATCCGGTATTAAAAAAAGAACCCATGCCGGCATGGGCCTCTGCCAAGGGAGAACGTGCGGTAAACTTATAGACGGGATGCTTTCGCGACAACAGGACCCAGCTCAGCTACTCCCCCCGACTGCTCGCCCTCCGGTTAGAGCAGCTAAAATCAAGGAATATCTCGAGGAGGACCACCATGAATAAAACCACCGATATTATTGTAATAGGTGGCGGAGTAATTGGTTCTGCTTGTGCCTATTATTTAGCCAAAGAAGGCCAAAGGGTTATTCTTATAGAAAAAAGCGACCTGGCCTCCGGAGCTTCAGGAGCCTGTGACCAGGATATTATTCTTCAATCTAAAAATCCCGGTATTTACTTGGAACTAGCCCTTACTAGTGCTAAAATGTACACCGATTTGGCTTTGGAGCTGGAGTATGATATCGAATACGAAAATCACGGCGGCATGATCCTTATTGAAACACCTGAGGAGCTAAAAGTAATGGAGGAGTTCGTTACTAGACAAAAGGCTCTAGGGCTAGAGGTTGAAATACTAGATTATAAAGAAGCCTTAAAGCTCCAAAGGGGACTTTCTCCTCATATTGTAGGTTCTACCTACAGCCCTCAGGATGCCCATGTAAACCCGATTCGTCTAAATCTAGGGTTTGCCCTGGGAGCCCAAAGATATGGCGCAGAGATACTCCTAGGTACCGAAGTAACAGATATCTTAGTAAAGAATGACTGCATTGAAGGTGTGAAAACATCAAAGGGGACTATTTATGCTCCAATAGTAATTAATGCTGCCGGAGCTTGGGCTCCAATAATCTCCAAAATGGTTGGACAAGAGCTGCCTATAGAGCCCCGTAGAGGACAGATTGTCGTTACAGAGGCAGTACCCGCCCTTGTTATGGGTGATGTCCTCTCAGCTCAATATATAGCCGCAAAGTATAATCCTGATCTAAGCCAGAAGGAAACAAGTCTTGCCAAAAAATTAGGTGTAGGCTTATCCTTGAGTCAAACAAAAAAAGGCAATATTTTAATAGGTGCTACCCGGGAATTTGTGGGCTATGACACTAGAAATACCCGGGTAGGGATACGAGAGGTTTTGAAAAATGCCGTTCGGCTTATCCCCACCTTAAAGGATATCAATATCATTCGCACTATCGCCGGACTCCGTCCCTACACACCTGATGGCCTGCCTCTCCTTGGCTCCATCGACCAACCAGAAGGCTTTTATTTGGCCTCCGGCCACGAAGGTGATGGTATTGCTCTAGCTCCTCTAACCGGAAAAATTATGGCCCAATTAATTATCGATGGGAGAAGCACCATAGATATAAGTGCCTTAAGCCCCCAACGGTTTTCGTTAAATTATGCCGCAAAATAAAAAAGGCCTCTCGCTTTTCGGCGAGAGGCTTATTCATGGGGACATTCCTCGACCTGGAATGAATCCCAAGATGAGGTGTGTCCCCTTTCCTTGCCTTTTCTTATTAATTACCCATTAGTAATCTTACATATGGTGATCCTATCGGAAGGACAATAACAGGTTCTCCTTTAAGGGTTACCTTATATGACTCTAGAGTTCGATAGAAGTTATAAAATTCCGGATCCTTACCATAGGAGCTATTATAAATTCTAGCTGCTTCCTGGTCCCCTTCTGCGATAATTATTTTTGCCCTCTCACCAGCTTCTGCTCTTAGTTCCCTTACATTCTTATCAGCTTCTGATGTTATCTTATTCGCTTCAGCATCACCCTGAGATAAATATTCTTGGGCTTTACTCTGCCGCTCAGACATCATTCTTCTAAAAACAGCTTGCTCATTTTCTTGAGGCAGATCTGCCCGCTTCATCTCAATTGATACAACTTCAATTCCGTTTCCGTTTGTTTCTAGTATGTTATTGACAACATCCTGCACTGCTTGGTTTACATCACCCCGCGAGGACGTCTCCTTATTAATTATATCTTCAAAATTAAGCTTACCTAATTCCGTTCTGATATTGGAGTAAATAATATCCCCTAACCTACCTTCAGCTCCCTGAACAGTTCTTAGGGACTCAATCATTTCTCGGGGATTTGAGATACGCCATATCGCAAAATGATCAACTGTAATTCTCTTTTTATCCAGAGTGTTGATTTCCGCAGGAATTACATCATAAAATAAAAGATGTTTTGGTAAAGTTGTAACCGTTTGGATAAAGGGTATTTTTACATGGAGCCCCGGTTTATCTAGAATATTTACAACCTCTCCAAATTGCCTTATTATTCTATATTCATTTGTTTTGACAATAACAAGGTTCGAGGAGAGAGCTACCAGTAAAATTACTATAATAGGCAGAAAATAAACGAAGCGGGGAATTGCAATTTTCACATTTTTTCCTTTGCCAAATGGTGGTTCATTTCCATCACCCGACTGATTGTTTTTCTTGCCAAATGGCAATTTATTAATATCGAATTGCATCTAGTTATTCCCCCTTCCTTAGCGTATCAAGCGGTAAATATTTAACTGTTCCTGAGCTATCATCCATAATGTATATCTTGGCACTAGGTAATATAGCCTCCAGTGTTTCAATGGTTAAACGGTTCCTAGTTATATTTTTATTATTTATATATTCCTCATAAATAGCGTTGAATTTTGCAACATCACCACTTGCCGCTTTAACTCTTTCCGCCTTTTGACCAAGTGCATCATTTGTAATAGCTTCAATTTCTCCTAAAATATCATTAGTAACTTTATTCTTATGCTGATTTGCTTCATTAATCTTGGTCATTCGTTCTTCCCGAGCATCATTTACCTGTTTAAAGGCTTGACTTACTTCCTCGTTAGGAAGATCTACATCCTGCAAGTTTATTCCTACTACGGTGATTCCTAAATTATATTTATTAATTCCGTCTGTGACATAGTCCCGGATGTCATTAGTAATTTCACCTCTGCCATCAGTAAGGGCATCATCTACTTTATAGCTGCCAATTATACCCCTTAAGGCTGCTGAGGAGATATTATAAAGGATTGTTTTAGGATCCTCTGTATTAAAGGTATACGCAATAGGATCTGTTATCCTATATTGTACTTCCAAATCTACTAGAATAATATTTTCATCTCCAGTAATCATTTTGGATTCTCTCACATTAGTAGTTATCTTTCCATCTTTATCTTCAGCATAGCCTAGAGTGAGTGAAAATGTCTCTCTGCTCATTATCACCAATCTTTGAATGGGGTAAGGAAGTTTAAAATTCAAACCGGGCTTTAATAAATCCTGTTGGGGAACACCAAGGGTTACTAAAAATGCCTGTTCGGCCTGGTCAACTGTAAAAACAAAATTTCCTGCTGCAAATAGCAGTAGGACAATAATAGCAAGAGTTACAATTAGTCCTTTTTTCATTTAATTTCTCCCTTCATTTATATTACTTGTTTACATTATCACATGTTTCGGGTATATTCAATTAGTAACACATATAAGATATAGCTAACAATACATAATTCTCCTGGTAATATAAACCGAAATGATAAGTCATATTCTCTGTAAAAGCGTAAAAAAACCAGTTTAGGAATAAAATGTTTTGGAATCTATTTTAAATGTGTGAATTTTATATTTTTGTGGAACACTACAAAAGACATACTAAAAAATTTTTGGAGGTAATACAATGCAAACAGGTACAGTTAAATGGTTTAATGCAGAAAAAGGCTTTGGTTTTATCGAAGTTGAAGGCGGCGGCGCTGATGTATTTGCACACTTTAGTGCAATTCAAGGTGACGGATTTAAATCCCTTGACGAAGGTCAGCGGGTTTCATTCAATGTGGTGCAAGGCAGTCGTGGCCCACAAGCAGAGAATATAGTTAAGTTATAAAAATATAACAACTACTAAAAAAGGCTTAACCCAAGAAAAGGGTTAAAGCCTTTTTTAGTTTAGATTATAACGAAAAGACCTCCCTTTTTTTCGGGAGGCCTTGATTTATCTAATTTAATTGGAGCGAACGACGGGGCTCGAATTCATAAATTAGGTATTATTGTGTTTTTTATATTTTTATAGCTCGCCAAAAGTGCTGTAAAATCAAGGTTTATTAGGTTTACTTTTTCATCTAGTCCTTTTAAAACTATTATATTTTTTGTGTGCGTTAGCAAAATGTTTGCAATCAATAGCTGTCCTTTTTCACGACTAATCCCTATGGATTCCTAATGAGCTAAAATATGGGAAATAGAGTTTACTCAATATTTTTTGTAATAATGTCTTTTATTCTTTCCTCAATTTCATCATAAGAAGCAATGTTAGCTAATTCCCAAATAATTCTATCAATACGCTTTTTGAAAAGATCCACTGACAATCCTTCTATCTTTTTATAATTCTCTTCTAATGCATTACGCACCTCTTTATTTAAGAGCCCCCGTTCGGGGCCACGAATATTCTCGAATTTTGATTTGTCTATAAGCTCTTCAATTTCCCTAAACCGCAAAATTTTAGTATCATCATGAAAAATATAATCCACAAGAAGATTAAGCTGATATCCTACAATAGCCCACTGCGCCTTATCTCTGCTTACAGCATTTCTCAGGTATAGCGATTGAAAGTCATTTGCAAGTTGCAATAAACTACTGTCACTTTCAATGTTCTTAACTCGATTTATTAACAATTTCATATCATCAAAAAAACCATCCGGATACTGTGTATTTGACATTCTACCTTAGCTACTTTTTCATAGTTAAACCTAATAAACTCTTTATTTGTGATAATTTGATCCCTATTAGAAATGAATAATGTTATCACATCATATATTTGCTTAAACTGCTCATCAGCTCTTTCATCAGATACTCCAATCGTAGTTGGTCCAAGTGTAGTCAACTTGTCTGCAAATAGATTATCTAAAGCCAACACATTAAACTCTTTCTCAGTTTCTAAAGCAAATAACTCCGGCTGCTTAATTTTATTAATGACATATACATTATCACAGAACAAAAATTCTATTTTTACTTCCTGTCTTCCCTTTGAAGCAAATAATTCATTACTATCACAAACACTTGGTACGGTTACAAAATATGTTTCTAAAGCATCCAAACCCAATTTCGGTTTCTTCGGCTTGTAAAACCTTAATTTGCAATATTCTCCCACTCCATTAAATTCGGTCTCTATTTCCGATATTGCCTTATGTACTTCTTCATGTGTTGCAAAACAGATCATATCAATATCTATACTTGTTCTTTGAGCTGATATCGGGATATAAAACTGGGTAGCTGCCCCTCCTTTGAGCAATATTTTGTCGCCAAGCTTTTTTTGCAGCTGTAAGAACATCTCCAAATCCCATATAAATAGTTCAAATTTGGCTAATGAATTAAACCCACCATCCCTCATCCGTCTTTCTATTTCTGTTCTTGAAAAGACTTCTTTTTCTAGGATCAGATTTTCTTGATTTATTCCGTTCATTTTACCTCCTTAATCTGGTAACTCATGAATTCTAATACTTTTTTTGAAGTTTTATTTAACTCTATCGGCCAGTTAATCTCGGTGCTTATTCCCCTGTCTCTTGCTGCATTTTTCAATTTTGTAATTGCTATAGAATTATTTCTTTGCATGCTTTGATATATTCGTGATAATTCAGGAATGGAAATTCCATAATCCATTCTAGTCACAGCATAATATAGATCAACAAAACCTTTTTCTTTCTGAGCAATATGTTCATCCGATAATGAAAAATCTTTACCTTTTAAAATAATGATGTCAATTTTGTTCTTTATGGTGGTCTTTTCGATAATTTTGCGTTCTTTCTCTGTTAATACTATAAATCCCTTTTCATTTAATACCTCTTGTATTTCTTTAATCCCTTCATTCTCAATTACCAACAGTACCGGATATTTTTCAGGTATATGAAGTATTTCACCTATCAATGAATCTAACCCTGTAATGTAAAAATTGTACCCATAGTCTATTGCAATTTCATGTACAATTTGAGATTTCTTTTGCAAATAATCATATCCTGAGGCATTATGTTTATCTAGCGTTGTTAAAGCATAATACCCATGCCCCGTCTTGTAAAGTTTTCCCTGCTGAACTAGTCTGTGTAATCTCCATGAAAGTGTTTTAGGATTTTTTTCTGGGAATAGAGAATATATATTTTTAACACTTATTTCTTCACCCTTCGGCATATACTCCGACAGCTCTCTATAAAATTTTTCATCCACCGTCATCTTCCTTGCACTCATACTTACACCTCTCAAAACTTTTTTATCAAAATTATATTTTGATAAATTACTTTTGTTTTGATATTTAGCTACCCTATTGTAGTCTTACAAGGAGGAGATTAATTGTTTCGGATATATAATGATTTAGGCCTTGCTAAAATTACAACTTTCGTTACCAAATGTAGTGTAGAGTCCTAAATCCTTTTGTCCTCAAAATTTCAACGAGTCGATGCATCTTTTACTTTATTTATCATCACTAAATATATTTTTTAATTGCTTAATATGGTACTCAGTGTTTTCATTACTCCTATCAAACCTATTAAACTGATTAATTAATCTAAAATTAAATTCAAGCTTTCTCAAATTATAAACTTGTCTTTGTTCTAACTTTTCAAATTCAATTTCTTCGCTTATTAGATTCGTTAACAGTTCCACTTCGGATGAAAAAATGCCAATACTGCAAAGGCAATTCTCTTGTACCTTATATGCCCTTATTTCAAAAATAAACTTATCAAACTCACCACTAATATACTGGACTTCTTTATCTAGTTTCTCTTCTTTAGGCCAATCGTGATCTTTTGCGTCTTCAATACAACTATATCTATATCCCTTACTTGAAAGATATTCTATAAAGAGTGGCTGCTTACCCTTTTCATTTCTTGTAAGTGCAATAATAATCATATAGGGCTCTTTTTGTTTTAAAGAAAAAGAAATATCTGCGTTACTAGGACCATCCCATTCTTTAAATATTTTTTCATAAGGATGACTATGATAAGTACCAAGAAATAATGTGGTTGAAATAATTTTTCTTGCATTTTGTATTGCGAGGTCAACTACTTGATTCGGTGTTACTTCATTCTCTTTTCTTCTTTTTACATTTCCTACTGGAAAAGCATAATCACATTCAACTATCCCTTGCTCCTCAATACCTAATGAAAATTTGAGACAATTCACCAGCAATTGCCATCTGAAAATGGACCCAATATAAATTTATTTTTTCCGCATAAATATACTAAACCGACTTTCGCTTAAGTCGCAACATTGTTGAAGTGCGACATATCTAATAAGTTTTTGTATTTTTATCTTTGGTGTAAAAACTTATAATTATATTTCATCAAGTAAACACTAGCTTTAGTAATATAAAATTTGAATTGGAGAATTATCATGGTAAAAATTCTATTTTATCCTATATTTTTATTAATGATATTCATTCTTTCCCTAATATACATTCCCAAAAGAGATTACAAAGAATATTTTATTTATGGCGTTCTTATAGGTGGGCTTGGTGATGTGTTAGTTGTAGGATTATTTCAAAACTTACTCCATATAATATGGTTTAAGAATGCAGGTATTTTTAATGCTTTAGGGCAAAATTTACTTTCTCCACCTTGTTGGCTTTTTGTTGTTATGCTATTTCTTCGTTTTTTACCTAGGCGTCGTCCTTTTTTGTATCTATATGTAATAACAGTTGCTTTTTCCAGCGTAGGATATGGTATGCTCGTTCGTAATGTAGGTCTATTTGATTATCAACCATGGTTTTATCCCTTTTTTAGTTTCTTAACTTTCTTGGGCTGGTGGTCTTTTGCCACATGGATATTTCTTAAAACAAGCACTTTATCAAAATCAGATACTAAATTATTTTAAAGGTTTATCTATATTAAAATAGTTCTTGTGTTGTTATATATTACAATGTGAGGATAAAAATTATTATGGGAAACCTAAATACAGATGACATACTCTTAAAGAAAAGACAGAAGTTACAACAATTGGTTGAAGATAAAGGTAACTTTTTAGACTTCGAAGTTCAACAATTGAGTAGAGAAATTGACCAATTAATATTAAAAATAATGAAAAATAATAAAGAGGCTAAAAACATTTATAAAGGTTATTAGCCTCTTTATACATAAAATAATCGGTCTTTAAGAAATAACTACAATAGGTGGTATGACGCAGTTTTTAGTAGTATAGATAATTTACATACTGTGTAGCACTAATTGCTGATTAAAGGGAACTATAGTGGCTCAAAATTTGATTAGCAAATACAGAACCTGAAGAAATCGGTGGTATAAATTTTGATTTTAGCTTTATTTGGCTATAAATGGCTCTTACTCTTTAAACGAATAGGGCGGAGCTGGAGAGCAATGCGACTAATGAGTTCCTGGGCTGGTAATTGAATCTTTGATACGCATACCCTTATTATATTTTCAACTGATTTTAAATTGTTAGAATATAGTACTGTGAGCGAGGCTTTTAAAAATTTTCTATACCAGATAAGTACTGTTAGCAAAATGTTAGCAAAAAGGCCTCCCTGAACTCGGGAGGCCTTGATTTACAATATAATTTTGGAGCGGACGACGGGGCTCGAACCCGCAACCCTCGGCTTGGGAAGCCGATACTCTACCATTGAGCTACGTCCGCTTATTTATAGGGCTTACAGGATACCGAAAACCAATTTAGGAGCGTCGGATTAACAACTTTCCACAATACATATTATACTCAATTTTTAAACTTAAGCAAATACAATCTATTTCCAATGAATTTATTATACCTACATTAGCAACCCTCCGCACTGCCTCTTTTTGATTTCTTTGAGCTACTTATACTGCAAGGATTGTAGCCATTAATATACAATTTCCCAATCCTCATTCCGATCAAGGAAGTAAGTTCTTCTATTGAAGACGAACCTTTCGCAGCCAATGCCGAAAGCAACACCTTACCACATGCGATAGCATCTTCCTGTGCATTATGATGAGTAAAGCTGTGTTTTAAGTACTTACACACCGTATTAAGCTTATAGTTTTCTAAACCATCCCATGTTCTAAGCGCAGTTTTATAAGTGCATATGTATTCTACTTCCGGGTATTCAATTTCATACAGCGTCAAAACATGGCGGAGTGCTGACATATCAAAAGCCGCATTGTGAGCGACAACCACAGCATTATTAAATAAAGGTTTTATTTGATCATAAATAGCATCAAATTCCTGTGCATCTTTTACAGCCTCTTCATCAATTCCATGAATTCTTATATTAAATGGGTCGAAATATGAATACTGGTGATGTGGCTTCACTAGCCAATACTTGGTATCAACTACACAGCCTCCCTCGATTATTGCGAGTCCCACAGAACAAATGCTTCCAACAAAGCTATTAGCCGTTTCAAAATCAATGCATACCGCTCTCATTTAACCAACCCCTCTTCCGTCCTATAACCCTTCTCTATCACCCATTATCTTCTTTAAATATTTTATACTTATCCAAATTCGACAAAGTAAAAGCATTTCCTACTTTGAATCCTTTGTTTTTTACGTATACGCTTATCTCTAATTTCGAAAGATTAAGTAGTAACCTTGGACAAACAAAAAAGACCTTCAAGATATTTCTCTGAAAGTCGTCTTTTATATCAAAAGATATTGTTCCTAGGGTAAGGTCTTGTACCACACATTCATACTTTCTAGCCTTCCACAAATATTAGTATTGTTTAATAAGGTACCACCATACTTATAGTTGAGCCCTGCAAAGGTAAAATTCATTCCCCAGGAATAGGCTCTGGCTATGGTATAGGCTGTTATAATTTTTCTGTTTTTCATTTCTACTTCCATATGCTTCAGTAAATAAGAAGCCAGACTCTTACCCCGGTATTGGGGTAGGGTAGCAAAATCCGTCATTTCTGCATTTTGTGATTCTATATCCATTTCTGATGAGGATAATGCGGCTAGCTGCCCCTTATGCCAGATTCCGAAATAGATAACATGGCTTTGCATTGTTTTTATTAAATATTGCGGGTCAAAAATGGGAAAGGGATAGGACTCAAATACTTCTTGATAAACTAATGCCATTTCTGGGGCATCACTCTCTGTACAGATCCCAAAGGTTAAGTCGTCAGGCAGCTCAACTTCTTTTGCACTTTTCTGCCGTTCTTTACATGCTTCCAAAATAGTGTTTATCTCCTCGTGGTTTGTGTCTATCGCTCTATTTTTGGAAAAATATTTAGCCATGAAATAAACATCCTCTGAACCATGGGAAAAAAGCGGAATAACCGCCTCCTCTACATAGCCCCGCTGGTTAAAATTATCTCTTTCAGATGCCGGAACTTTGGCAAATATCTTAGTATAATCATTTTCTTTGGCTAGCCCATCCAATTTATCTATTATCTGTGGCGAATCTCCAGATGCCAGCTTCATCAAGTATATCCTACTGTTATATTTGCCATGCTGAACTATGGATGAACCAATACTTTCAATCTTATCACTCTGCAAGACGTCTCCCCAGCCTTTCGTTATTTTCCGGAGTAAGAGAAATTATTTTTTCTGAATCTGCCATTAAACGAGCAATCCCGATATATTCACATTCCCCGGTTTCATAGGGCTTCAGCTGTAAATCGCATTCCTCACAATTATTATTGCACTTTATAGATTTATAATTCTCTGGTTCTTGATATGTTGTTATAACACCTTCATAGTTTCTAAGTATTACCTTATTGGATGACCAAGAAACAAGGTAGTTTGGCATAACCGGTATTTTACCTCCACCGCCAGGAGCATCTATAACATATGTGGGAACAGCAAAGCCGCTGGTATGACCTATTAAGTTTTCCATTATTTCTATGCCCTTACCTATTGATGTCCGGAAGTGGTTAAGGCCTTCTGATAAATCACACTGATATAGATAGTAGGGTCTCACTCTATTTTCTACAAGCTTATGGACCAATCTCTTCATTATCTGGGGGCAATCATTAATTCCTGATAATAAAACTGATTGATTACCCAAAGGTATCCCTGCATCAGCTAATTTCCTTAATGCCTCTTTAGAGGAGGGTGTTATCTCCCGGGGATGATTAAAATGAGTATTTAGCCAGATAGGATGATGTTTTTTAAAGATAGCCACTAAATTATCAGTAATTCGGTAGGGTAAAACAACAGGCATCCTTGAACCAAACCTTATTACTTGTACATGGGGTATTTTCCTTAATTCAGTCAAAATCCAATCTAAGTACTCATCAGAAAGCATCAAAGGATCACCACCAGAAAGAAGAACATCACGAACTTCCGGATGGTTTTGGATATATTTAAGACCCTTTATGACTTCCTTTTTACTGGGGATGGCGTCCTTATCACCAACTTTTCTTTTCCTAGTACAGTGGCGACAATACATTGAGCAGACATGACTGATATAAAACAAGACCCGATCGGGGTATCTATGGGTTATTCCTGGTACTGGGCTGTCTTTATCCTCAGATAAAGGGTCTTTCATTTCCCAAGATCCAACCTGCAGTTCATCCGGGGAGGGGAAAGCCTGCTTAAATACCGGATCTTTTCTGAAATTTTCAGGATTAATTAGGGATAAGTAATATGGTGTAATAGATAGCGGAAACTTGGCAAGGGTCTTTTCTAGCTTTTTTCTTTCCACCTCATCAAAGCTAATATTTAACAGGGTTTCTAGGGTAGCAATATCCTTAATAGTATGCTTAATTTGCCATTTCCAATCGGTCCAATTGCTTTTAATGACATCGGGGCTAAATTTCTTCGCAATTTTTTGCTGACGTTCATTATAGTAAACCATTTTTGGCTCACGCTCCTTTTTGAGTTTCTATGCACTATATTTGTAATAATATACCAATAATTCCTACAACCCATATACCATTATAAGGTTGTTTGTTTATTATGTAAACCCCTTTTTACAATAAAAGGGAATTTCATAATAAAAAAGGGCTTGCCATCCCAGGAATAGCAAGCCCTTTTGAACTATAATCTTATAACTTCTTGACGAACATACCCATTCTCAAAATAGATATAGATTGTTCCTGTTATTTTTCCGTTGGCCTGGCCATTTAATTGCCAGTCAGTAATATGCTCCGGTATAGCTTCACCTTTTACAAAGGTCCTCTTACCAATAAATTTATCTCCTTCATAAAGTTCTGCTTGGACATACTTTATTATGAAAGACTCTAGCCCCGGTTCTTTATAACCATTAAACTCAACCAGATTAATATTCCAACCTATTTCTCCATTGTTTTGTGTAGAAGAACTGTAGGCACCAAAGTTCAGATCATAAACTCCTTGAAATAAGTTTTCCGCGCTAACAAATGTTAATTGTTGGCTTTTTTCTCCGGCAGAGCTTTCCACTAGAACCTGGGTATCATAATTTTCCTCAGAAGTTAGTTCAAAAACCGCGGTATAATTGAGACCCCCGGTATTCTTAGCTTCAACCCTTTCCCAACCTGCCTCACTAACTTTTTTATATAATAAAAAAACCTTGGTATCATCCTTGGCTAACTCTCTAAACGTCCAGTTAACATCAGCAGTAAATACCTGGCTAGTTGGATCTAGTTTTAATTTGCTGTAACTACCAGCAATCCACTGCTCCTCTCTAACAAAGTTAGAAATATTACTGCTAGCGGACCGCACTTCACTTGCCACCGAATCCATCCGGCTATTTATGTAATTCTTTTGATTACTTAGCTCATTTTCAATACTACTTAATTTTCCAACTGAGAAAATATTTAAAACTAATAAAAAGATAATAGCATATTTAAATAACTTTTCCCTTTGCATAAAATTCCTCCTATAAATAGACTCTAATAATAGTGGCTAGTGGCTAGTGGCTAGTGGCTAGTGGCTAGTGGCTAGTATAATTCTATTCGTTAAACCGTGTGCCCCGAAGGGGCCGTGGTTAATAGTGGTAAAAACAAAATAATCAGCTACAAATTGCAGCTGATTATTTATGGTGCCTCGAGCCGGAATCGAACCAGCGACACGAGGATTTTCAGTCCTCTGCTCTACCGACTGAGCTATCGAGGCATATGGCGGAGCTGACGGGAATCGAACCCGCGATCTTCGGCGTGACAGGCCGACATGTTAACCGCTACACTACAGCTCCAGATGGAGGTCAGAGGTCCGATGTCAGAGGTCAGGATTTCTCCTACTTCCGATTTCAGACTTCAGACTTCCGTTTTTGGTGACCCATAGGGGACTTGAACCCCTGTTACCGCCGTGAAAGGGCGGTGTCTTAACCGCTTGACCAATGGGCCATATTTCAGAGGTCAGGGTCAGATGTCAGAGGTCAGATTTCTCCAACTTCAGACTTCCGATTACCAACTTCCGTTATTGGTGGGCGATGACGGGATCGAACCGCCGACCCCCTGCTTGTAAGGCAGGTGCTCTCCCAGCTGAGCTAATCGCCCATATCGGAGGTCAGAGGTCCGAAGTCAGAGGTCAGATTTTTTCCGACTTCTGATTTCAGACTTCCGACTTCTGTTTTTGGTGACCCATAGGGGACTTGAACCCCTGTTACCGCCGTGAAAGGGCGGTGTCTTAACCGCTTGACCAATGGGCCATGGTGAGCCATCCGCGACTCGAACGCGGGACACCCTGATTAAAAGTCAGGTGCTCTACCAACTGAGCTAATGGCTCTTTTTTTCTGTCTCACATTTGTATATTTTACAGGGCTGGCACCTTAAAGTCAAGAGCAATATTTTCCTAGTCAATTATTTCCACTTTCAAAAGCTTGGTATGCCTTCTGCCATACTTCCTTTAGAGGAATTCCATGCTGCAAAGCCAAGGCCTTACAATCTTCGTATTCCGGTTTAATATTATAAATTTTATTTTCAAATTTACCTAATTTTATTCTTACAGTTCCCCAGGGTGTTTTTACTTCCTGATATTCTTTGGCAAGTTTAAATCTATCTACAGGGTACATCCTCAAGCCTAGTGTAGTTGACTCTTTTAGAATAATTTCAATAATTGGACTGTGGTCCTTGAGATTGCTAGTCACGGAGATTAATGCTCCCAGCCGGTTTTTTTTCATATGAACTGGAGTGAAATATACATCTACCGCCCCGGCTTCAAAGAGTTTTTCCATTAAATATTCATAAAACTCAGGGTTCATGTCATCGATATTTGTTTCAATGACCATGGCTTTCTCATTTTCAGAAGGGATATTGTCGTTTTGGACTTCCTCACCTAAAGTCAAGCGTAGTACATTAGGAATGGGTAAATCCCAAGTTCCCGCGCCATATACTGTCTTATGAATTTTCATAAGTGGCTGACTGCCAAAATGGGATGTAAGGCAGGTTATGATCGCAGCACCAGTCGGAGTTACTAACTCACCCTTGACCTCATTAGAATAGGTCACAGCACCCTTTAAAAGCTCTGCAGTTGCTGGTGCTGGTATTGGCATTAGACCATGGGCACATTTCACTGTACCTTGGCCTACATTTAAGGGTGACGAATATACCTTTTTTATGCCCATTTTATAAATACCCCAAGCAGAACCAACAATATCTACAACAGCATCTACTGCCCCGACCTCATGAAAATGCACTTTTTCTATGCTAGTTCCGTGAACCTTGGCTTCAGCCTCTGCTAATTTTTTAAAAATATTTAAAGCCAGGTCCTTGACCTCAGAAGGGAGTTGCCCTTCATTAATTATTTTTTCAACATGGCATAAATGTCTAAGGGGCTGCTGTTCTGTTAATCTCACATCTAAATGCTTAGCACTTATCCCCTTTTTCACAACATCTTGAACAATAATTTCATAGCCTGAAATGGGTAATGTTGCTAAGGCTTTTTTCAATTCACCCAAATCCAATCCAGCAGCTACAAATGACCCTAAAATCATGTTACCGCTGATCCCTGAGGAACAATTAAAATATGCTGTGGTCAAACTAGCTCAATCCTTTCCTTATACGAATAATCATCATCCTTGGAACGGACGCGCAATGCGCGCCCCTACAGTGCATTAATCACACTAGCCAGGCGGGCGGCGCCGAAGCCATTGTCAATATTTACTACTCCAACTCCAGCGGCACAGCTGTTTAACATGGCCAATAAAGCAGCTAGTCCATTAAAACTAGCGCCGTAGCCGACACTTGTAGGGACCGCGACTACAGGCACATTAACTAAACCACCGACCACACTGGCTAAAGCACCTTCCATTCCGGCTACAACAATTATAACCCGAGCCTCATTCAATTTGTCAATATTTGACAGAAGACGATGTAAGCCTGCTACTCCTACATCATAAAGCCGTTCTACCTTATTGCCGAAGGCTTCAGCGGTTATAACGGCCTCTTCAGCTACCGGAATATCTGCTGTACCGGCACTAACTACTAGGATAGTCCCTTTGCCGGTTATTACTTTTTCTTCATTTACCTTTACTATCCTCGCTGCTTTAAAATACTGAGCATCAGGCAGTATCTCGTGGACAGCCTCATATGCTGCTTCATCTGCTCTGGTTGCCAGAATGTTTTTACTTCTCTCGGCCAGAACTTTTACAATTTCTTTAATCTGTTCCGGCGTTTTTCCCTGGCAAAAAACCACCTCCGGATGTCCCTGCCGCAGTTCCCGATGAAAATCTACTTTAGCAAAACCTAAATCTTTAAAGGGTAAGTTTTTTAATTCTTTTACCGCCCCATCGATATCTATATTTCCCTTTTGTAGCTGTTCTAAGAGCTTTCTTAAATCTTTTTCCTGCATATTAAATTTTCCCTCCAGCCTGGTTCATACTTCCGGTACGATAACCTTCTAAATCTAAAGTAATATAGTAAAAGCCTTCTTCAAGCAACAGCTTGGTTACCTCATCACGCCGAGCTAGAAGTTTCTCTAAATCCTTTTTTTCTACCTCAATCCGAGCCAAACCATTATGATCTCTGACTCTGACTTGACTTAATCCTAAGTTATTTTTCAAGTATCGTTCAGCCTGAATCACCCTGATAAGTTTATCTTTAGTAATTTCTGTGTTAAAAGGTATACGAGTAGCTAGACAAGGCTCTGAGGGTTTATCCCATACGGAGAGTCCCAGCTGCTGAGCAGCTCTTCTGATTTCCGCTTTATTAAAGCCTACCTCTTCTAAGGGACTTGCTATTCCCAACTCTTTAACTGCCTTTAATCCAGGGCGGTAATCATTTAAGTCATCAATATTAGAGCCATCAACAACTACCTCTAAACCCTTTTCCTCAGCTAGCCTAAGCATACTCTCAAAGCGCGCCTTTTTACAATAGTAGCAACGATCCGGAGGATTAGAGCTTACTTGAGGATTTTCTAAGTCATTCAATTCTACAACCAAGTGCTCTGCACCTATCTCCCGAGCTACTCTAATCGCGCCCTCTTTTTCCTCAGGAGTATTTAAGGGAGAATTAGCTGTTACCGCCAAGGCCTTATTTCCCAGCACCTCTTGGGCAATCTTTAATAGGAGTGCACTATCAACACCGCCAGAAAAGGCGACCAAAACACCTTCTTTATTTGCAAACCATTTCTTCAGTTTACTTAGTTTATCCTCCATAAATAGCCCACCTTTGTTAAAAAAATAATGACCAAAAAGGCATTGGTATTACCAAACCTTCATGGTCAATAATGTGCAAACCTTCATGGTTTAATTATATACTAATTTTAAATAGTATTAATCTTTAAGTCAATGACTTTAATTAATGTAGAATTTAGAATTTAGAATTTAGAATTTTTTTTAGGTTTGTTTTTGTTGTTTTTAACGACATGCTTTTTATTTCGTTGTATTAATCTTTAAGTAAATGCTTGATATTCAAAATATCATTTTGCTAGTCTTTCCTCAACAATACTAGCATTAGGATAAATATCTTCATAAATTAGTTGCCCATTTTGGTCAGAAGCTGCGATTCTTTTTTCAGAGACGATATACATCATATCATTTGTTTCAATTGTTGAAAAAAACATATCGCCAAATATTTGGTCTGGCCCTGTAATCTCAATGCTTTCCCTTTGCACTTTACTATCCACATCTTCTAAAAGCAATTCAATTTCTATCTTTTTAATACTTTTATCATTAATGACTCCGTATACGTACACCTCACCAAAACTACTATCATCAGGACGTACAAAAAATTGATTATGATTTATGGGTTTATCTTGATCATTCTTGATTCCCCACATACCTTTTTTTCCCCCGTACCATAATCCCAAAAAGCCACGTTCCACCATAGAGCAAGAATAATAACCATTAAATTGTCCCAAGATAAACCTACTTGTTCCCTTTTCAACTACCGCCACTATTTCAGAAGGTCCATAATTAATAGTTAGCTCCTGCTTTTTATGGGCTTTTTCCGAGGTAAATGCCCCACCGGTTATCGTCATATATACTAGAAGTGAAAAAGCAATAATAATTAAATTAATAATAATCCCTTTTTTCTTTTTCATTTATTCAACCCCCTTAAGCGGGATTTTAAACACTACATCACCGTAATAGGTTTCTGCTTTTAAGATAATACTTTCTTTACTTAAATCAAAGTTTTCTACCTCTTGTTGGTGTCTGCTAATTATCATTCCTCCGCTGCCCCGTCCTCCTCCATTATATGGCTTGCCTTCTTCATCATACGGTCTTAGAGTCGGATGGGACCAGCCTCTGAACATGGTATCAATATTATCGCTGTAGGAATTGTATCTTATAAAAATCGTGTTATTATCCATGACAATCATCTTTTTTAGTTTATAAGTAACTGCACCGGCTTTCTGTTTTTCATTTAGATTTTCTGTGTACAGAACATGTTCCTTATCAATAGCAAAACCCGAACCAACAGGCAATGAGATAATTATGATCCACCCCAGCAAAAAAAGGGCCCCCAGACAATAAATTATCCCGACAACTTTAAATATATTGGTAATATTTAGAATCCAGCCCAGTAAAGGTCTGTGTTGCTTATCGAGCTCTCTGCCTATCTCTTCAGGATTGCCCATGGCTTCTATTGCCTGTATTTGAGCCTCTTCCTTACTCATTCCGAGCTCCATCAGATATTCCATATGATCTTCAATATGATTCTCTAGTTCCCCGGAAATTTCTTTGTGTGCTCTTTTATATCTTACAAAGGAACAGACCCTTTTACAAAATTCCTCCATTTGGTTATCCAAAGGCATGTACCCCACCCCCGATAACCTGATTTACCTTGTCGGTAAACTCAAACCATTCTACCTTTTTTTCGGCCAGGAGCTTTTTCCCTCCATTTGTCAGCTTATAGTATTTTCTCTTTTTGCCTGCACTACTTTCTCCTTCGTAGGACTCGATCATACCGTCATTTTCAAGTTTATGTAAAATAGGATACAAGGTACCTTCCTTTAACACAAAAGCCTTTTCCGACTTCACCTCAAGCTCTCTGATCATTTCATAACCATATTTATCAGTGCTTTCCAAAAGGGACAAAATAAGTAATGATGTACTACCGGACATCAAGCTTTTATCAACTTGCATTGATTCCACCTCCAAAATTTAAACATACCTATATCATCTATATATATGTTACATAGATAATATAGGTATGTCAATGAATTTAATTCTTAATTCTAAATTCTACATTCTACATTAGATATACCCCTTGCCATCAAAAAAGTGCCCCCTAAATAAGAATTAGGTAAGCACTTTTTGGTAGTTTTAATTGTTAGCGGTCTTCAAATATTGTATCAATAACAATAGTTTGCTCCCGCTTAGGTCCAACAGCAATTATTGCTGATTTTACTCCAATTAATTCAGTTATTTTTTCAATGTATTTCTGAGCATTTATGGGAAGGTCTTCATAGCTTCTTGCATTGGAGGTATCCTCCATCCAGCCATCAACTTCTACGTATATAGGTTGACATTGGGCTAGAACCTTCAGACTAGAAGGGAAATCCTTTAGCTCGCTGCCATTATATTTATAGCCAACACAAACTTTAATCTTTTCGATCTGGTCTAAAACATCCAGCTTGGTAATAGCTATGCAATCCAAACCGCTTACTCGGGCTGCATATCTTAGAATAACACAATCCAACCAGCCACAACGACGAGGTCTTCCGGTAGTTGTGCCAAATTCATGACCTACTGTACGAATTAGTTCTCCCATTTCACCTGTTAATTCAGTAGGGAAAGGTCCTTCACCTACCCGAGTAGTGTATGCCTTAACTACTCCAATGACCTTACTGATATCAGTAGGACCTACCCCTGCTCCGATACAGGCAGCCCCTGCAACAGGATGAGAGGACGTTACATAGGGATAGGTTCCATGATCTAGATCTAGCAGAGTTCCTTGGGCGCCTTCAAAGAGGACATTTCTTCCTGCATCTAGAGCATCATGGATTATTACTGAAGTATCTGCTACCAGATGTTTTACCATTTCTGCATAACCTAAATACTCATCATAAATTTCTTGGAACTCAAAGCCTTTTACTTCATAAACCCGCTCTAGCAAGTTGTTTTTACTTTGCAAATTGTTTTTAAGTTTTTCTGCAAACTCTTCCTTGTCCAACAAGTCAACTATTCTAATTCCTACCCTAGCAGATTTATCCATATAGGCAGGACCAATACCCTTACGGGTTGTCCCAATTTTATTAACCCCTTTACGCTCTTCTTCTAGCTCATCCAAGCGGACATGGTATGGCATAATTAGATGGGCCCGGTCACTTATCCGAAAATTACTAGTGTCGATATTTCTAGCTTTAAGGTACTCTAACTCCTTGACCAATACTTTAGGATCAATAACAACACCATTTCCGATTACACAGGTTGTCCCTGGATAGAGTATTCCTGAAGGGATTAAATGAAGCTTAAACTCCTGGTCGCCTACCACTACTGTATGGCCTGCATTATTACCACCCTGATATCTAACAACCACATCTGCCCTTTGTGCCAAATAATCAGTTATTTTCCCCTTGCCTTCATCGCCCCATTGAGCACCAATTAATACTACTGCCGGCATATTAATCACTCCTAACATAAGTTACTAGTGACTGGTGACTGGTGACTAGTAAGTAAGGAAGTTACTAGTGACTAGTGACTGGTGACTAGCATTTCATCAATAAAAATAGTCAATGGACTATGGTCTATAGTCTATTGCTAATACTTGCTTCTAAAAACTAAAAACATATATCACCACGCTACGCTGACATCTAGTTCTCTCCATTATTTATAATCTAGCGAAGCGGAATCTTAATCTAACGAACCCAGTGAGTGAAATCTTACTTTTTAAGTTTTTTCTCAACCTCAACCTAGCGGAACAAAGTGCAGCGAAACCTTAACCTTGCTTCCCTAGTATATCCCTAGCAACAACTATTCCTGTAACAGATGCCTGCATAAGACCCCTTGTGATACCTGCACCATCACCTATGGTATATAAATTTTCAATCTTCGTTGTGAAATTATTATTCACTTTAACCTTAGAGGAATAAAATTTTACTTCGACTCCATATAATAATGTATTTCTACTGTATAGACCAGGGGCTATTTTATCGAAAGCCTTTAGAGTTTCAGTAATTGATGTTAGGTACCTCTCCGGTAAGACATAACTCAAATCACCAGGTATAGCGCTTTTTAGAGTAGGCACAGTGGTAGATTTTTTCAAGCGATCATTGTCAGTTCTTCTACCCTTTAGTAAATCCCCTAATCTCTGAACCATTATCCCTCCACCTGTAAGCATATTGGCTAACCTAGCCACATATTTACCATATTCAATAGGCTGGTTAAAGGGCTCGGTAAAACGGGTAGAAACCAAGAGAGCAAAGTTAGTATTCTTGGTTTTCAAGCTAGGATCAGCATAGCTGTGGCCATTAACTACAGCTACATCACCATCATAATGCTCCCCTGAAACTACTCCTCCAGGATTCATACAAAATGAGCGTACTTTATTATCAAAACTATCTGAGTAGTAAACAAGCTTCGCTTCGTAAAGGTCCTTTGTTAAATGATCCATAATGGAATTAGGCACTTCTACTCTGACCCCGATATCTACTTCATTATTTTCTGTACTTATCCCTAGTTTATCCATTTGATCTTTTAACCACTCAGCACCACCCCGACCAGGTGCAGCTACAACATAATCAGCTCTTATTTCTGTTTTTTTGTCCTTAGTAACTAACACTGCACCCTGAATTTTTCCGTTTTCCATTAGGAGCTCATCAGCCTTAGTTAGTTCCCAAAAACTGATATTAGGCCGATTTGTTAAAAAGTCGTGCATCTCCTTTAGCACAGTGTATGCATGCTCGGTTCCTAGATGTCTCACTGGACAAGCAACTAGCTGTATAGCATGCTTTGATGCTTCATAGGCAATATCTTCAACTCTTTGATTATCTAGTCCAAATACAACATCCCTAGCACCAAAACTTAAATAATACTGGTCAGCATAATTAATTAATTCTTGCGCTTTATCCTCTGGCATATATTCTGTTATCCTACCACCCACTTCAGGCGATAACGAAAGCTTTCCATCGGAAAATGCACCCGCACCGCTCCAGCCGGAAGTAATACCGCAAACGGAGCATTTGTTACAATAGCCAAGAGTTCTTTCCGGGCAGTTTCTTTTTTCAATAGTTCTTCCTTTATCAACAATCAAAATTTTTAATTTATCATTAACCTTATTAAGCTCTAATGCTGTAAATATTCCCGCAGGTCCTGCACCGATTATTAAAACATCATATCTATTTTGCATAATAGGCTTCCTCCTTATGTCTCTATTAACAACACACAAAAATACCCAAATAGATAGGTCTTAATTATCTACTTGAGTTGTTATCACATCAAACCAATGCTATTTTATCAGTAACCTTAATGGAGGTCAAGTAAAACACGAATTATTAATACAGAATGTCGGTTAATATTCGGTTTTAATAGCTATCTGCCCTTTTAGCAGAATCCCCAAATTTAGTGAATTCTTTTCTAAAGGATAATTCCACACTTCCCACTGGCCCGTTTCTGTGTTTAGCAATAATTATTTCCGCCAAGCCTAATTTCTCTGATTCAGGATTGTAATATTCATCACGGTAAATAAACATAACTATATCAGCATCCTGTTCTAAAGCGCCAGATTCCCTTAGATGACTTAAGCTAGGACGCTTGTCTTGGCTTTGCTCAACTGCCCTGCTAAGCTGAGATAGGGCAATAACGGGAACATCGAGCTCTCGAGCTAACGCCTTTAATGATCGAGAAATTTCCGATATTTCCTGCTGTCTGCTTTCAATACGTTTTCCACCGGACATTAGCTGCAAATAGTCAATAACAATAAGTCCTAAACCTTTTTCTGCCTTTAGTCTTCTGGTTTTAGCTCTAATTTCTCGGTGTGAGATAGCAGGAGTATCATCAATATAGATATTAGCCTCTGCTAAAGGACCAATAGCATCTGTTAGTGCAATCCATTCTTTATCATAAAGTCTACCGTTTCTAAGCTTTTGCTGATCAATCTCCGCTGTTGAGGAAATCATTCTCTGCACCAGCTGTTCACGGGACATTTCTAAACTAAAGATAGCAACGGGTAGATCACTATTTACAGCTGCATTTTGGGCAATATTAAGACAAAATGCGGTTTTACCCATTGCAGGGCGAGCAGCAACAATAATAAGATCAGACCTTTGCCAACCCGAAGTAAAGCCGTCTAAGTCCTTAAAACCGGAAGTAAGACCAGTAATTTCACTTTTTTTCTTATGCAAATATTCCAGCTTTTCAATAGTACTTTCTATGACTTCACTAATAGGGATTAAGCCCCCGCGGATTCGACCCTGAGAAATCTCTAGAATCATCCGCTCAGCATCATCTAAAAGCAACTCTGGTTCTTCTCCTGCTTCATAACCGCGATTAGCAATATTGCTGGAAATTCTAATCAAATTCCTCATCAAAGACTTTTCTTTAACCATTTGGGCATAATGCCCTACACTAACAGCAGTACCAATAGAATTTGCTACCCCAGCAATATAGCCTACTCCACCGACCTTCTCTAGGTTTCCGCTTTTTCTTAATTTCTCGGTAATAGTTATTAAATCTACAGGGTTACCCTTATCTACCAACTCCACCATAGTTTGAAAAAGGATACCATGGGATTCTCGGTAAAAATCATTTTCCTTGATAATCTGCACAGCTTCATAGATAGCATCCCTATCAAGCATCATAGCTGCTAATACCGCTTGTTCTGCCTCCTGGCTTTGGGGAGGTATACGATCAAAAACCGATAGTTCCATTGCTCTTTCTCCTTTGGGGTGAATATTTTGAGGAACAGTGGACGAGTGAGCGCGTGGGCGAGAAAACATTTAAAACTATCAGCGTTTAGATAATATTTATATGTTTCTGCCAACTAGCTCTATTGCAAAAATTAATAATCTTTGACTCGCCCACGCGCTCACTTTAAGACGCGCTCACTGACCCTTAAAATTGGCCAAACAGTATTTATTCTGCCAGAACTTTGACCTTTAACTCAGCAGTTACTTGGGGATGGAGTTTTATTTTAATATCATACTCCCCGACTGATTTGATATTTTCGCTTAAATCAATTTTGCGTTTATCAATATTAATTTTATGAGTCTTAACTAAATTTTCAGCAATATCCTTACTAGTGACCGCTCCAAAAAGCTTGCCATTTTCGCCACTTTTAACTTTAAGAGTTACTGTGACAGCATTAATTTGAGCTGCTAGCTTTTCTGCTGCCTGCTGTTCTTTTTCAGCCCGCTGTTCCATATTCTTCTTCTGACGATCTAGTTCCTTCACATTTCCTTGGGTAGCTTCCACTGCCAATTTTTTAGGCAGCAGGTAATTGCGAGCATAACCTTCTTTTACCTCAATTACCTGACCTTTTTTTCCTAGTGTCTTTATATCCTCTTGTAAAATAACCTTCAACTTTATTACCTCCTTAATAATTTTCATCTATTAATTTTAACAATGTTTCCAGAGCACTATAAATATCTGTGCCTTTTAACTGGACAGCAGCAACGGTTAAATGTCCCCCTCCACCTAGCTTCTCCATTAATGCTTGCACATTTGTTTCCCCAGTAGAGCGGGCACTAATGGTTACCCCGCCATCTAGAAGGGGACATAATACAAAGGATGCAGTAATCCCGTTAATATTTAACAGAGAGTCCGCTCCTTGAGCTGCTAAAACTTGGGCATCATCAACTGGTTCAGGGTAATAGCCTAGAGCAATATGTCCCTTAATAATTTGGGAGTTTTCAACTATAATAGCCTTTTTGGTTACTTTATCAAAGTCATCCCGAAGTAGTTTCTGCACAAGTACCGGATCTGCTCCAATTCTCCTTAAATAAGATGCAGCTTCAAAGGTTCTGACGCCCGTTTGAAAAACAAAGTACTTAGTATCCACCGTAATACCAGCTAACAACGCTGTTGCGGCCCAGCTGTCTATCTCCAACTGGTCACCGAAGTACTGAATCAATTCGGTAACTAATTCTGATGCCGAAGAGGCATATGTCTCTACATAGACAAGATTGGCATTATTTATAAACTCTTCCGAGCGGCGGTGATGGTCAATAACAGCGATTCTTTGGACTGTTTTCAAAAGACTAGGTTCTATCACCATACTAGGCTTGTGGGTATCAACCACAATCAAAAGGGAGCCATCAGTTTCTATCCGCCTTATATCAGCTGGACGAATGAACGTACCTGCAAATTTATCTTTACCACATACCTCAATAAGTTTATCAAAGGGTTCATTACGCTGATCTATAAGTATATAAGGTATCTTTCCTAATTGCTTGATAGCAGAGGCTAAGCCTAAGGAAGAACCCAAGCTGTCAAAATCAGAACACTCATGCCCCATAATAATAACATTGGTTGCATCCAAAATCATATCTCGTAGAGAATGGGCTATGACTCTTGCTTTCACCTTAGTTCTCTTTTCTAAAGCTTGCGTCTTACCTCCGTAAAACCAAACTTTTTCCGGGCTTTTTACCACTACCTGGTCACCTCCCCTACCCAAAGCCAATTCCAAAGAGAGATGAGCCAGCCGACCTAACTCAATTAAGCTTTCATCTTGTATTCCAAAGCCCATACTAATGGTAACTGGTATTTTCCCAAAATCTAAAGTGCGCATTTTATCTAGCACCTCAAACTTGTTTTCTTCACCTTGTTTTAGGGATTCCTCAGTTAAAAACAAAAGATATTTATTATCTGCAAACTTCCGAATAAAAGCATCTCTTTCCATTGCCCAATCACTTATTAATTTGTCTATTTCTGCATATAAAAGAGGTTTTGTTTCTTCTTCAACCCCTTCTAATACTTCAGTATAATTATCAATTTGAATAATGCCAATAACGGGTTTAGTTACCTGGTTCTTCTGAATATAAATAGTATGTTCGGTAATATCCCTTAAAAAAATCAATCGTAAAGCATCGTTAAGGGGCAACACATTTACCTGATAAATCTTGTCTTTTAGTGCAATCTGCTGTGTTACTATTTCCTGAAAACGGGTATTTTTTTTAAATTGTAAATTTGGTAAGTATTGATTCAATCTACCTGCAAAAAAACCTTTTCTGCCTATTATCTCTTTAAATTTATTATTATACCAAGAAATATCACTATTCAAATCGATAGCTACTATTCCTACTGGCATTTTTTCTAAAATAATTTTTTCTAGATTGCCTTTATCTTTTCTCCCTTTTTCAATAAGAAATAAATAATAGCTGTAAATGCCCGCAGTTATAATAAGACCCCAAATAAGAACTCCTTCCCAGCTCAAAATATCATTAACCTGGAGAGTTACTAATAAGAAGAAAAGAATAATCAGACTTAACAAAACCTTAAAACTGTTCATCCAGACTTCCCCTTTAAGTTTCTTCTTTTCTTTTGTTTAATTTGCGGTGGTCTACAACTAGGTCAAACATGCCAATGAAAATTGTAGATATAATAAAGCCATTTAACATAATAACTGCCATCAAGATTATTATGAGGCGGACTATCCTAGAAAGCTGATGTTTTCTAATATAATAAGCAATTACTGAAAGACCTAAAACAAATAGTATTAGTCCATAGGTTATCATTATATTTTGCCCTAATATTCGCCAAATATCTTGATTATAAATATCTCCTAATAGATAGCTTGACAAGCCTACTATTAATCCCCAAATAGAATACCACGGTAAATGCCACTCACTAAAGAGAGGGAATTTGGGAATCTCATGCCCCAAACGTTTTAAGGCTATTCTAGCCACTATAAAATGAGTTATCGCTGTAAATACACTACCAACAATTAATAGAGCTGGTAAAACACGAATAAATAATTGTACCATATTAGCAAGCATAGTCCGTAATTCCTCTCGCCCGATCCCTTTATCTTCAAACTGCTGCATCATTCCGTAATCTTCATATATATTTATGGTTCTATCCACAGTTTCAAATAAAGCCTGCTTCTGCTGCTCTAAACCAACTTGCCCCACAAGCATGGTTATAGCAATAATTAAAACTGTAGAAAGAGCTGCCACAAAAGTACCAACTGCTAGGATACGGCCTGAATTGTATTTGTATTTAAACAGATGACCATATGCTAATGCCATTAACATAAACTGAAGATAAAAAAATAAAGCTACAAGAGGTCCTGCTAAAACACCTACCAGGAAAGCTGCTACTATAGATGCTATAATTCCGGTAGATAAATTATTCCTAACAATAACAATAATTATTGGAATGGCAACTATTAAAAAAGTCACAAAACTTGCTAATGGAATATATGCTCCTGCAAGAGCTATAATCGCCGTAATAACTGCCAACAAGGCACCTTCAGCTAGAGCCTTGGTAGAAACTGAATTATGCAACTGCTGTCACCTCATTATTTCATATCATCCCAATATTGTTTAAGGGATGTAATATCATTAAACCATTTCTCCACTTCATGATCACTACCCATTGAGTTGCGCAGCTGAATACGTACAGCTTCATCAATTTGGTAGAATTTTATACCTAAGCGCCGTCCCATTATGTATATGGTAATTATCAAGGAGGCTAAAGAGCCGATTATAGTTTCTTGGGAACCTTTAATTATGTTTCTATATAGAGCCCCCACTGTTCCAATTAAATCAGCCTTTAATTCATCAAGGACTTTAGCATTTTTGGCAATATCAAACTTATGCTCGGTCATCATTTGAACCTCCTATATTTAGTTTGAAATAAAATACTTCGCTAAAATAAGAGGGTGTTCCTTTATTTTATTTTAAATTACTTCTGAAAGGTATGCAAAAAAAATTTAGTGGCTAGTTGTTAGTGGCTAGGGGCTAGTTACTGGTTACTGGTTACTGGTTACTGGTTACTGGTTACTGGTTACTAGTGGCTAGTAAGAGGTCCATAGTCCATAGTCCATAGTCCATAGTCCAATTCTGACATGGATTATGGATATTTACTACAAAAAAGGAGCCTTTCGGCTCCTTTGACTACTCTGTTGTAAATGGTAGCAAAGCTATTACTCTTGCTCTTTTGATAGCTGCTGTTAATTGTCTTTGGTGTTTCGCACAGTTGCCACTAATACGACGAGGTAAAATTTTGCCCCGTTCAGTAACAAACTTTTTCAGCTTATGAATCTCTTTATAATCAACAGATACTGCTTTGTCTATACAAAAACCGCATACCCGTTTTCTAGGCCGTCTACCGCGCTCTCTTCTTGCCATTGTTTCCCTCCTTACTTATTAAAACGGAATATCTTCATCGGAAAAACTTACTTCATTTCCAAAGGAGGAGTCACTTTGATCCTTTGGATCCTTACCCCTGTCTAAGAAACGAACATTTTCGGCCACAACTTCAGTAACCCAGCGTTTTTGGCCTTCCTTAGTATCATATGTGCGGACCTGTAAACGCCCATCCACGGCAACTAGCCTTCCTTTTCCAATATAATTGGCACAGTTCTCGGCTTGTTTGCTCCAAACAACTATCGGAACAAAGTCCACATCCTGTTGTCCTTCTTTAGCTAAAGGACGATCGACTGCTAAAGTAAAAGTTGCCACCGCCGTACCAGAAGGGGTATACCTTAACTCCGGGTCCTTTGTTAATCGGCCAATTAAAATTACTCTGTTTAACATATGAACACTCCTCTCCGTAAAGTTTACCGGAAATAGGCTCTATTCTCCTAATCTAGTGATAAGTTGACGGATAATTTCATCAGAAATTTTCATCACCCGTTGCAACTCATTAGCAACCGCTGGTTCACCATTAAAGTGCACCAGTGTGTAAAAGCCATCACGCCATTTCTTATCTATTTCATAAGCAAATTTGCGTTTTCCCCACTTATCAACTTTAATGATTTCACCACCCTCTTTTTCTATAAGAGCGGTAAATTTGTTTATAACTGCTTCAACTTGCTCGGCATCTAGGTCAGGTCTTGCAATGAAAAGCAACTCATATGGACGCATAGTATTTCCACCTCCTCCCTATGGACTAACGGCTTCATTTAAAAGTGAAGCAGGGATTATACATCCAAGGAATTATATCAAATAAACTATTGAATGTCTAGTATTTATGCTTTTAAGTGCAGATTCTGGGTCTGTCATACTACTGTGTTAAATTTTTGCGTCTGACAGTTCTTTTCGGTCATATTTTTGCGTCTGATATACCTTTGGGTGAACATTCTGCGTCTGACACAGGCTTTCTGGGTTCTTGAAGTAGGGGCGTGCATTGCACGTCCGTCTTATACCATACCAATACAATAAGGGCGGACGCCCAATGGGCGCCCCTACAATGGCTCTGCTTTCTTAACTATCTTCTTTACAGATTTTTCAAACTTGGGGCGGCTAATCCAGGCTTGATGCCCACACTTTAGGCATTTAATTCTAAAGTCCGCCCCCGTGCGCATAACCTCCCACTCATCACCACCACAGGGATGGCCCTTTTTAGTTTTGACAACGTCTCCAACATTAAAAGGAATTGGCATTTAAAACACCACCTTCAGATTAGTTACTAGTGATTAGTGACTGGTGACTGGTGACTGGTAGTTAGTGGCTAGTGGCTAGTGGCTAGTGGCTAGTGGCTAGTCAATGGTTAATGGCCAATAGTCGATAGTCGATAAAAATATTGAGTGCATCTGCGCGTCATATAATTCTAAATCCCTATTTTCAATTCTACATTCTAAATTCTAAATTATACATTCTCACTTCTCACTTCTCACTTCTCCATCTGTCCGCCATTAATTACTACTCTCCGTGGGTATGGTATTTCTACCCCTTCTCTATCAAACTCTTCCTTAATCCTCTGTCGTAATTTCCGCTCTAAGGCCCAGTGATTTAAACCTTTTGTAGTTCCGGTGACTCTAATATTAACACTAGAATCAGCCAAGGCTGTTACTCCCACAACATTTGGTTTTTCATCAATTATATCTTGCATCTCTTCAGCTACCTTACCACAGGCCTTTTCAATAACTCTCACTGCATTATCAATGTCTTCCTCATAGGCTATACCAATTTCCACAACAGAGCGCATACTTCCTCTATTGTAGTTGGTTACCTGTTCAATATTACCATTTGGAATCATAAACACTTCACCGGTCCAAGCCCTAATTTTTGTTGTTTTTAACCCTATTTCTTCCACCATACCAAACTTTTCGCCTATTTTTATCCACTCACCAACGGCATATAAGTCCTCAAAAATAATAAAGAAGCCAGTGATGATATCTTTAACTAAATTTTGTGCCCCAAACCCGACAGCTAAACCTAAGATGCCCGCACCTGCTAAAACAGAAGCTACTGGTACCTCAAAGATATCTAGAATAGTAATAACAGCAATAAAATACATTATGTAGGATAAAAGACTTTTTAATAATTTACTTAAGGTTTCTACCCTTCGGTGTTCCACCTTGAAATGCTCATTAAGGTTAAACCTATCTTTAAAAACTTGATCAATAACCAGTGATAGGAATTTATAGACCAGCCTGGATAAAATCAATATTCCGATAGCTTTTAAAATATTATAGCCTATTAAAATCAAATCCTTTGGCTCAATAAGATTTAAAAGACCTTGTAAATAATCCATTGGCTATTATCCCTCCCTCACCCAATTTATTATTACCTGTAGTGATCTTTCTTCAATTAACTCCAAAGCATCATCAATACATTCCAAAACTAGTGGGTCCTGTTCTATATTTTTCCTGTCTTGCAAGAAAGACATTGTTTCTTTTTTACCTACCTGTCCTAAAGCTTTTACTGCCATCATCCTAGTCTGCCAGCGTTCATCTGCTAAGAGCTTTACTAAAAGAGTCCTGCTTTCTTGTAAGCTAAGTCTTCCCAAGGCTTCAGCTATTCTAAAACGAAGCTCACTACTAGCAGACCCTAAAGCTTTCTCTAAAAGTGGCAGACATGACTTGCTGCCCATTTCTCCAAATATTTGAATAATTACACCCTGAGCAGTTTCCTCAGCTGAATCAAATATTAGCAGTAAATGTTCTTCTAAGCTAGGTCCTACTGCTTTTAAAATTTCAAAAACCCGAGAAGGCAGCCATTGATCAGGCTGAGTCAAAGCATACAAAATAGGGTCAAAAAGGAATTGGGGATCTTGCCTTTTTAAAGCCCCGCAGGCTGTTAATCTGATTGCTTCCTTTTTACTTTTCATCTGCTCCAATAAAAAAGCAACAACATCTTTACATGATATGTATCCAAGGATTTCTAGCAGTTTAACCTGCTCTGTATCCCGCAATTCTGCAAAGTTCACAATTAATCCAGGCCATTTATCCAAATACAAATTATGGGCAATAAGCCTTTTCCTATTATCAGACAGTTTAACCCAGCATTCATCTATCAGCAGTTCCTTTTGTTCAAAAGACAGCTTATCTAAGAAATCTAAGATGGTTTCGTCTTGCCCTTCACTTAAAAGACTTTCTTTTAGTTGGTCATAGATATTAAACTTACCAGTTTTTAAAAACCCTTTAACCCGAGTAGACCACTCCATTAGAATCACCAACTTTAGATTAGATTCTTATTCTTTAAAGCTCTGCCATTTAAATATGTAAACTTTTTACCTTGGTAAGTATCCCGTTCCTCTAAAAGTTCCTCGATCAGTTGTTTAATTTTCCACCAACTAGTACTCCAATTGCAAAAATACAAATTACCTTGTGGACCTTTTCCGACTAAACGTTGAATTACTGTAGCCGGATCTAAGTATTCCATAAAAGCTATAACTCGTTCGACATATTCTTCTAAGGTTATTAACTTAATTAAATCTTCCTCATACATTTGGCCTAGCTTCGTGCCCTTAACAATATATAGAGAATGAAGCTTAACGTAATCCACCTGTAGAGCAGAAATAATTTTTGCATTTTCTATTACATCCAGCATTTCATCTCCAGGTAGATTGAGGATAATGTGGGCTACACTTTCAAAGCCCCTCTTTTTAATCCTCAGCTGGGCATCTAAAAATTCGGCCAAGGTATGTCCCCTATTAACAAATTCTAAGGTATGGTAGTTTACCGTCTGTAGCCCTAGCTCTATATTAATATTAAGTCCTCTTGCTGCTTTTAGTTCTGCTAAAAAATCTAGATAGGAATCATTTATACAATCAGGGCGGGTTGAAATTGATACGCCGATTATTTCCGGATCCTTGACACTTGCCAGAATATTTTCCTGAAATTGCTCCAAGCTTAGGTAGGTATTAGTAAATGCCTGAAAATAACTAATGAATTTCTCGGCATTAAATCTCTTTTTAAAGAAAATCTTGTTCTCTTCTATTTGTTTTTCTATTGATAGAGAATTAGGTAGGCACTCAAAGCCGGCACCTTCCTCATCACAAAAAATACAGCCCCCCGTCCCTACCACACCATCTCGGTTAGGACAGGTGCCTGGTAAATTTATTGGCAGCTTGTACACCTTTTCTCCGAATTTTTCCCGCAAATGATTGGAATATGCCCGGTAACGAGTAGACATTTTTTATACACCTCTATTCAGAACGGACGCGCAGTGCGCGCCCCTACTAGATAAGACTAATTATTTTGCTCAAAAGTATTCCATAGCCTTGTTTGAAATATGGGACAAGTACCGATTGATTTACTGTTTTACCTATAGCTACCAGCATGCTAGAATCAGCTTGCCCGATCACTTCCAAAAACAATGTAAATATACCAATGAAAACCATTAGCCCCAAAGCATTGAGCCCCACCCCTACAAACAAGCCTCCAAATCTATTAATACCACCTAAAAAGGTATTGTCTAAACTCCTCGATAATATCCTAGCCGCCAAATGGAGCAGGTTAGTGAGTATAAACCATAATATAATCAAAGCAAAGCCATTCATAAGTGTTGTAGCAACAATATATGTTAAGACCTCCCCAATAGTAGACAAGCCTAATTGGGAGGCGCTCTGAATCAAATCTTGAGCCTGGTTAGCAACTTGACCTTTAATAAATTCAGGTAAGGTCATACTGTTTAATTTTAATATTAAAAGGTTTATGCCTGTTGTATTAAGGGGAGCAGTACTCACTTCAAGGGGCAGAGGCATGTGTTCTGCTAGAAAACCATAGATACCAGATAGTATGCCAAATTTGCCATCCAATAGTCCTGCAAAGTCTTTATAAAACTTCACAGATAAAAGCAGGGCAACGATACTACCTAAAAATCCAACAATACTCCCGATAAAACCTTGTCTAAAACCATTTAGAGCACCTAAAAGCAAAAGAATAATAACAGCAAAATCTATAAAATTAATGCCCATTTTGCACTCACCCCCATTTAATTCATTATAGCACAGGAAATTAAATAAGTGACTAGTTACTAGTGACTGGTGACTAGTAACGGCGTGTGACCATGAAAGGTCTAGCTTTCTTGACGTGGGATCGTACTACCGTGCCATCGATTAATATGTAGGGAACGGTGCCCTCACCGTTCCGCCAGTGAACAAACGGAACGACGAGGGCGTCGTTCCCTACGGTTGAATTTACCCATCGCCTTACTACTCCACTAGTCACTAGCCACTAGTCACTTTTTTAAATAAAAAAGCATGCATAGTCAGCCTATACATGCTCTTCTCTATTCTTATTCTAATAATGCTTTTATTTTAGCTTCAAGATATTCTTTTGAATCTGTAGCTGGGTATCCTTCAAGGGCCTCCACAACATTTCCTGTCTTATCATAATAAACAAAGGTTGGTACAACTTTAACACCTAGTTGGTGGGCCAAGCTTAATCCCCCTTTATCTACATCTGCAATTATAAAATTAACCTCTTGCTCATATGTTTGGTAAAATTCTTCAATCCACGGTTTCGCCGTCCGGCAGGCTGGACAGCTATCAGAAGTAAACTCAAGGAAGGTTGGTTTACCGCTTTTCAGAGCATCACTTAATGCCGTTTCAGCATTTTCCACCGGTACTAGCTCCCCCTGGGCTGCTTTATTTTGTAGAATAAACTTAAAGCCTACTACACCAAGAATTATTAATAGTAAAATTATAATACCTTTTTTATTCAAACCAATCTCCCCCATAATTTATATATATTAATATAGAATTAATTTTACCATACAATTACTATAAAAAATATATTCCAAATATAATCTGCTCTAACTCCTTTTTATTATAGCTACAATTAAAGCAATAATTATTGGTATGGCCAGATATCCTTCGAGAGGATAAATTAATCCTATCAGAGTGGAAAAACGCCAGGGTATAAAGCACATAGTTGATAAAAGCAAAATGCCTAAAGTTAACCTGTATGGTTTATGGATATAACTGCTAATACGATTTGTCAAAGAATGGGCATTTGCTAAAGCAGTGGTAAATAAAGCTACCCATAAACCAACGCTATAGATACTTCCAATCATAGGGTTGATTCTCTCTGTCAATATTAACATAGGCATTTCTGCTCTTAACAAATTCTCCGGTAGCAATTGTAAACCCTTTACCATAACAAAGGACATTATTCCTAGGATTAATCCACCTATTATTCCACTCCAGGGTGTCACCCTGTTCGCATTATCCTTAACAGATGCCAGTACAACTATCCCTAATACCATATTATAACCTACATAAAGCATACTAGCGGTCCACCAATTAGGCAGCAGTGTTTGAAAAACGGTACTGGTGACCGCACATTCCTTAGGTATTAAAATAAATGCTAGACTAGCCCCAACTGCCAAAACAATTAATAAAGGAATTAGTAAAGTATTAGTATTTAATAATCCCTTGCTCCCTAATTGCAAAGATAACAATACAAATATTGCTGTACCGACAAAGCCAAAGATAGGTGCGAGATTATACTGAGTTGCTAATAAGGAAGCACTGCCTGCTAACATTACTCCTAATCCAAGCCATAAAGAGAAGGATATTATTAAATCCATAAGTCTACTTATTTTTCCTGGAAAAAGTTGGGCCACCAGCTGTCCGTAATTCTTGGTATCCATCCTATTTACAAACCCAATAACTAGTGCGCCTATTAGTGCAAATAATAAACCTGTAAATACTGTTCCCCACAGCCCGTCACTTTGAAATACCGCAAAAAATCTAACCAACTCTTGACCCGATGCAAAGCCTGCACCAACTATTGCTCCGACATAGGTGAGAACAATTTTCCAGTCATTTTTTTTCATTTACTACCTCCAAAAAGCTTTCTCTCTTTAATTGATATTCCAGAGATATTAAATTTTGCTAAAAGGTAGCTTATTTTTTTTTGATTAGGGCAGACTAAACTGAAATCCCAATTTTCAGGAGGTCTCATGGTCAACTTTAACTTTCTAAGCACCAGATTGAAAACAGAAGATAAGCTTAAATTACATATGGATAAACCTGAATTTGTCCAAGACAGTTCTTCATTTTTAGCTAATAAAATTAATAATTTTGATAATATTTACCACCGACCTTTAATCACCTTTTGTATTGGTACCGATCGCTCTACTGGTGATAGCTTAGGTCCTCTAGTAGGCTGGTTTTTACAGAAAAAACAACCCTATAACGCTTTTATATACGGAACAATTAATAATCCGGTTCACGCTACCAACATGCAGGAAACCCTAAATGAAATACAATCTCGCTTTGATAACCCTATAATTATCGCTGTTGATGCTTGTTTGGGTAAATTAGAAAGTGTTGGTTATGTCAGTATTACGGAAGGCTCAATACAGCCAGGCGCAGCAGTTAAAAAAAATCTGCCAGCGGTGGGCGATTTGTCTATATCAGGCATAGTAAATGTAGGTGGATTTATGGAATATATGGTTCTACAAAATACCCGACTAAGCTTTGTTATGCAGATGGCGGATAAAATATCTGAAGTACTAGCAGACGTATACAGCTCAAATATAGTCTGTGCTAAATAAAATAAAAAACGGGCTTTCGCCCGTTTAAGTCAATAGTCGTTAGCTTAAAGTCTATTGTTTTCTCACTAGTCATCTATAGCTACTCTTTAGTCATTTTTAGTTACAGAAGTGATCAAGTATCCTTTTTCTTTTAATTTATCTATGATAATTTCTGTATTTTCACAGTTATTAATTCTTATTGCTACTTTGTGTGTATTGTCGGCACTGGCATAAGATGTTAAATAGGTTATATTTCCTTTATATTCTTTAATTACCGTTGTTATATCATTAATTATTCCTGGCTTATCGTCATTTAATTCTATAGTTAACCTTGTACCAGATCTTCTTAACCCCATTATTTCAACAAAAGCCCCAAAAACGTCTGTCTCTGTAACAATTCCAACCATTTTGTTTCCTTCCATTACAGGAATACCGCCTACTTTATTATCCCTCATTAATAGTACTGCTTCTTCTACTAAAGCATCAGGCTCTGTAGTTACTAACTTCTTTTTTGTTAAAATATCTTTTATTTTTGTTTTGGCCAGTAAATAGTTTAGTTCAAAAACACTTAAGCTCGTTGCAGGTGAAGGACTAACTTCCCTTAGGTCTCGATCTGTAACAATACTAATAAGCTTATCCCCGTCTAGGACAGGTAAGCGCCTAAAATTATTTGCTCTCATAATATCCAAAGCATCTGCAATGGTTGCTTCCTTGCTTATAGTAACAGGTTCCGTGGTCATTATCTCTCTAACTAACATACTATCAGCTCCTAATAAATATTTTTATTATAAGATATTTACCCAGTTCTATCTTTTCTTAAAATTACTTCATTATTATTTAACCACGGGCCTCTTCCGGGCACACGGATAAACACGGTTTATAACTAAGATTAGAGTGGCTTCTCTAGATATAAAACAGGAGAAAATCTAACGAAAGGGAATATAGTAGAGCCTTTAATCTAACAAAGTGAAATCTTAGTCTAACTCTTTTATATATTCTTTAATTTAGTATATATTACCATAAAAATAGTAGCAATTCATAAAATTAATTTACTCTATAAAAATGGGCTATATTAAATATAGTGGAATGTATTAAAGACCGAGCCTAAGCCCGGTCTTTAATACTTCCTATTGATATTGTTTTATTTTTTGTACTATCTCTTGGGGACTTAAGCCTTGGGCATTTATAACTGGCGCTTTGGTCGTAGTAGTTTGAATACCCATCATATTATCGTCCCCACCAGAAACTACCAAGCACTGTACATTTTGTAACTGCCCCTGCTCTAGCTTAACAACTTGATAGCCAGCAGAAACCAGTGCTTGGCTGACATTATCAAGCCCTTGTTCTACAGCAATTTGTTTTTGCATTTTTCCCACCTCCACCTGTATTATGTGTCAGGCAGTGGATAAATTATGCAAACCCGTTTCTGATTGTATTAGGGAGTAAATACTTTTAACCTTTTTTCACTAATTTTAAAGGTCTGCGGTAATTCTTTTATTAATTCCCCATCAGCCTGTACTGGAGCATAGCCATTAGAGCTGATAGTTACTATTTTGGCTTTATAGATACTAACATAAGGGCTGCTTAGGTGTCTCCCCTCTTTTATTCCTGGCAAGGTTTTTAAAATATCTATTCTCGGAGCATTCGCAACAATTACCACATCAAATAAATCATCATTATAATTTGCCTGAGGGGCAATTTTCTGTCCTGCTCCATAGTTTTTACCATTAGCTACGGCCACTAATGTGCACTTCTTTTCAATAATGTTTCCATCTAGACTAATGGATAAATTATAATGTCTATTTCTTATAATGTTAAAGATAATTGCTCCATAATATGCTGCTTTGCCTTTTAGAAATCTCTTTTTATTTACTAAACCAGCAACAGCTGCATCAAAGCCCACACTAGCAACATTTATAAAGTATGTACCATTAACTTCTCCTAAATTAATTTCTTTTAGTTTTCCTTGGGCTAAAATTATTACCGCTTCAAAGGGATCCTGAGGTATACCTAATGTGCGACTTAAATCATTTCCTGTGCCGGTAGGTATTATGCCGAACGGCAGATTTGAATCAACCAAACCATTAATTACTTCATTTATTGTCCCATCGCCGCCTACTGTAATAACAGCATCTACATCAGATTTTACTGCCTCCCTTGCCAATATAGAAGCGTGGCCGGGATACTCTGTAAAATCATATATTATCTCAGAACTTAACTTCTCAATATTTTTTTTTACCTCAGGCCATAATTTTCCTGTAGTTCCCTTGCCCGCATAAGGGTTAATTATACAATAAAGCTTCATCCTTTTCTCCTTTTCAAACAGCCTCTAGACATTTAAAACCTAATCATAATGATTAGGTTTTAAATAAACTTCACTTTAGCACAATTACTTAGCAGCTTCATCAATATTTGCTTGTTTAACTGAGGTTTTGGCTTGCCCTGTATCCATCAAACAACTTCCTTTAAAAGTTGCACCTTCATCTACAATTAAATTTTTAACCTTAATATCACCAATTACTTTACCAGTAGGAGTGATTTCTATTTTCCCTTTTACTTGCAGATTCCCTTTAATTTCACCAGCAACTAAGACGTTTCGGGCTTCAATGTTTGCTTCAAGTGCACCGCTATCGCCAATAACTAAATCACCCTGTGTTTTTATTTCACCTGAAAATGTACCATCAACGCGAATAGTTCCTTGAGAAGAAATAACACCTTGGATATGGGTGCCTACACCTATAAGAGTTTCTACCTTTTCAAAATTAACCTCTTCTTTTTTCTTACCAAAAGCCATTTGCCTCTCTCCTTTTAGCTACTTTTCAAGCATTTTAAGAGGATCCATCCATCGTCCATTTAAAGCTATTCTAAAATCGACATGGGGCCCCGTGCTCCGACCAGTACTGCCAACTCGAGCAATAATATCGCCTCGTTCAACTACTTGACCAACCTTAACGCTTAGACTGGAATTGTGAGCATACTGACTGATATAACCATAATCATGTTTAATCACCACAGTATTTCCATAAGCTGGTTTCCAGCCTATAAACGTTATCCTCCCAGCTCCCGCCGCTCTTACAGGAGTACCATATGATGTCGCTATATCTAGACCTTCATGAAACTCCATAGTTTTTTTTGTAAAAGGATTCTTGCGCCAGCCAAAATCACTGGTTATCCTTCCCTTTACAGGCCAACCCGTAGGAATAGCTGCTAAATAATCTAATCTTTCCTTAACATCCACTTCAAGTTTAGCGAATACTTCTTTCTGGTCTTCAATTATGTGGTTAATTCTATCTATATCACTCTTAATCTTCTTAATTGTATCTAAATTAGGTTCCTCATCTAACTCATAATTATAATTTTCAAAATCCCCTTGGTATAATGATTCCTGTTCTATACCAACAGAATGTAAAATATCAAATTCGCCGGCCATTAATACTTGAACATTCCTGCCATTAGTACCTGGTCCACCCTGAGAACGTGAAGGGGTTTTATTTTCTTGGGCTGGCTCCTTTAGTCCGACAAGTTCACGAACCTTAGTGTCTGTTACAATAATTTCATCTAGTTTGGTTAATGTTTCCTTAGTAGTTCTTTGCAGTTCTCTTATTTCTTTGGCCTGTACATTATTTACAGCTTTTAGATCTTCATTTTCTACCAATGTTGTTTGTAGATAAAAATAAGATATACCAAGATAACTCACAACTATTAGGGAAATTAATCCAACAATAGAAAGCCCATTTATCAGCCAGAGAGGAATATTTAAGCTCTTAATAGCAGAATTGGCATGGGGAACCACCATAATAGTATACTTCTTTTTAACTTTTCTTGGCTTTCGTTCCATTCCCTCACCTGCCTAAAAAGATAAAGATAGCTTGGCTCAAGCCAAGCCGCAATATTATATAAAAATTAATTATTTATACTAAAAGTACTATTCTATATAAATAACGAAAATCCTCCTGTTTTTAGAAAATTTTACTTAAATTTTCGCCTTGCTATTTAAAGCAATACTTAAAACTGCTTTTTCCTCATCTGATAAATTAAATTTTGGTTTTCCCGCCACTATAGTCTTTGCATATGTTCTTGCATCATCCCGACCATGAATACTAGAGATAATCAAGCCAGTTCCGTTATCATCCATAAGTGCTAATGAAAAGCTTTGCTCGCCGCCTACTCCATCAAAAGCATTGTATCTTTTAAAGGAGGGATTTTTTAGGCAGCTGTCTACTCTCTCATCTAATGTTAAGAGCTTATTCTCATTTTCTTTAACATCCTCTTCTAAGCAATTTAACCTTTGTGCATTACTTAAAATGATTTCTTCAAGATTTATATTTCCAACACCGCTAAGCAAAGTTTGATATTTTTTTTTGGTTCTATTTAAACTTCTTATAACAATAATAAATGAAATAAAGGCAACTAAAAAAAGCAGTAAAACTAAAGCTATTATATATTCTGAATAAATATTTATAAACTGACTAAATAGCTGCAAAACTAAAGCCTCCAATCTATTTGTTTTTACCCCTAGCATCAATATCCCAGCTCACATTATCTTTTCCTTGCTCTATCAAAATTAATTCTTCAGCTAAATTAGCTACTGGACAGGCGTGATTCGGAATTATCAATATTTTTCCCCAATTGCAGGCGCTTTTCCGGCACCAGAAACTTTAATTACTCCATGCTCTTCTGAGAGCCTTTCCAAAATTAGATTAGGATAGCCTATAATAATCCCAAACCCTATTACTAATTCAGTCCCATGGGCACCTTTATCCAAGGCCAGTGTTTTAGAGCCAGCATCTATTATTATCCGGTCAGGCGCAGGCTTACTGATTACTGTTGTTAGTACTTTTAAGGAGCACCTATCAACTTCTGCTGTGCCTAGTCCTACTTGAATTGCATCATTAAAAACATAATTGCCAGGTCTTATTTCTGTAACCCTTGAGTTATACGCAGAATATTGAACAGTTGGTGTTGCTCCTACTGAAACTTCGAAATCTCTAAAACCAGCATTCTCTAAACTCTCTGCAACCTTTTCCATTACCCTTCCTTCTTGGTGACCAATTGCTGGCACATTTTCCTTTAGAGCACCATAAACTTGCCCAGCATGAGTTAAAATTCCTTTAAACCTAAGGGCCCCAAATTTTTTCAGTTCTTGCACAAAGTCAATAACGTCCTCAGGTTCTAAGCCAGTTCTTTTTAATCCTGAATCTACTTCAACATATGTATCTATTACAAGATTATTTTCTTTAGCAGCATTATTTAATTTTTTCGCTTGAAATAAATCATCTAATAAACAGGTAATATTTGCACCTTTTTTTATTAGCGCGATAACCCGATTAATTTTTTCAGTATTTACAAGCTGATAGGCAATTAAAATATCCTTTATTCCCGCTTCAAACATTACTTCTGCTTCGCCCACTTTTGCAACGGTAATACCTAAAGCCCCATTGGCAATCTGCAGAGCAGATATCTTTGAGCATTTATGGGCTTTTATATGGGGACGAAGCTTTACCTCTGCTTTATCGGCTAGTCTAGACATCCCTTGAATATTTTCAACCAAAATAATTTTATCTAAAATTAATGCTGGAGTATCAATAAATTTTAAATGCTCCATAGTTTTACCTCCTATATGTAGTCAGGGAACCATCTTAATACTAAAAAGACTAAGGCTACTGCTACAAAAATTGCAGGCAAAAGATTTGCTACATTAATTTTTTTTATTCCCAATATATTAATTCCTATGCCCACGATAAGCATTCCACCAGTAGCAGTCATATAGTTAACTACAGGCTCTATTAAAATATCTTTTAATCCGGATGCCAATAGAGTAATTGACCCTTGATAGATAAATACCGGAATTGACGAAAATATAACTCCCAACCCTAAAGAAGAGGATAAAACTATAGAAGTAATGAAATCTAAGGCTGACTTAGCAAATAATATTTTATGATCCCCTAAAAGGCCACTTTCAATAGCCCCTAAAATAGCCATGGCGCCAATACAAAAAATCAAACTACTTGATACAAAACCTTTTACAAAATCCCCATCTTCCGACCCAACTCTTTTTTGCAAAGCTTCACCAAATGCATCCAGATGATAATCAAGCTTTAATATTTCCCCCAATATTCCTCCAAGAACTAAGCTTAAAATTACTATAAGTTCATTATTTGCCTTAAAGCCCATTTTCAAGCCGATCAAAAAGGTTGCTAAACCTATCCCCTGCATAATTGTATCTTTATATCTTTCGGGAATACCTTTTTTTAATACTATGCCTATTATACTTCCTATGATAATTGCTATAAAATTTACAATAGTCCCAAACATTTGACTCCACCTCTATTTTCGTTATTCGCTACATTCATTATATTGAAAAGAAAATCCAGAAACAATATTTTTTATATTTCCCGGGAAATATCGACAGGTTTCCTGTTTGATTAACCACGGGCCCCTACGGCAAGATCTTTCTGCCTATATTGCAGGAACAGGCACCGGGGGCTGATCTCTAGTAACAAAGAAATCGCCCAGTAGGCGATTTCCCTATTATCTATTTAACACTTTACTCTTTCACTATTGCACCGAACTTACATTTTTCCATACATGCGCCACACTTTATACATTTTTCGGAGTCAATAACATATGGTTCTTTAACTACTCCGGATATAGCTCCAACCGGACAGACTTTGGCACAAACACTACAGCCTTTACATTTTTCTGCAATTATTGAAAAATTTAATAACTCCTGGCAAACTCCTGCAGGACATCTCTTTTCATTGATATGAGCTTCATATTCATCTCGGAAATACTTTAAAGTACTAAGGACAGGGTTAGGTGCCGTTTGCCCTAAACCGCATAGGGAGGAATTCTTAACAGTCCGAGCTAGAGTTTCTAATTGAGTGATATCGTCAGGAGTACCCTTACCTTTTGTTATTTTTTCTAATATTTCCAGCATTCTTTTAGTACCAATTCTACATGGAGAACATTTACCACAGGACTCTTCTTGGGTAAACTCCAAGAAAAACTTGGCTATATCAACCATACAATCGGTTTCATCCATTACGATTAGTCCCCCTGAACCCATCATGGAGCCTAGTGCAATTAAATTATCATAATCTATCTCAGTATCTATCAGATGGGCAGGGATACACCCTCCTGAGGGCCCCCCTGTTTGAGCAGCCTTAAATTTTTTCCCGTTAGGTATCCCACCACCAATATCATAAATTATTGTCCTTAAGGGCGTTCCCATTGGTACTTCAATCAGACCTATATTGTTAATTTTGCCCGCCAAAGCAAAGACCTTAGTTCCTTTACTTTTCTCAGTACCAATACTAGCAAACCAGTCGGCGCCCTTCAAGATAATAGCAGGTACGTTTGCATATGTTTCAACATTATTTAATAAGGTTGGTTTTCTCCATAACCCCTCAACAGCCGGGAAAGGTGGTCTTGGGCGGGGCTCACCCCGATGTCCTTCAATTGATGTTAAAAGGGCAGTTTCCTCTCCACAAACAAAAGCACCTGCTCCCAAACGAATATCTAAATCAAAATTAAATCCTGTTCCGAAAATATTTTGCCCTAATAATCCAAACTCCCGAGCTTGCCCAATAGCTACCTCTAATCTATGAACGGCAATTGGGTATTCCGCCCTAATATAAATATATCCCTGCTCTGAACCGATGGCATAACCGGCAATTGCCATTGCTTCAATTATGCTATGGGGATCACCCTCAAGGACACTTCTATCCATAAAAGCACCAGGGTCTCCCTCATCCGCATTACATACCACATATTTTATATCTCCTGGAGTCTTATGAGCAAATTGCCATTTTAAACCAGCCGGAAAACCACCGCCACCGCGGCCTCTTAAACCTGATTTTTTCAATTCTTCAATTAGCTGTTCTTGAGTCATTTCTTTTAATACCTTTGCTAATGCAAAATATCCATCATGGGCAATGTACTCTTCAACCTTTTCCGGATTAATCCCACCACAATTTCTTAAAGCTACTCTTTTTTGATGACTAAAAAAATCTATGCTTTCAAAATCGGAAACCTTTTTATCTGTACCAGGCTCACTATAGAGAAGTCTGGTTACTATATTCCCTTTCAACAAATGCTCTTCAGCAATTTCTTTTACATCCTCAGGCGTAACCAGACAGTAAAATGTACCCTCAGGATATACAACTAGAATAGGACCTAAACTACAAAAGCCAAAGCAGCCCGTTTCTACTACTTTTACTTCTTTATCTATATTTAAACGTGTTAATTCTTCTTTTAACCCATTACGAACTTCTAAACTTTCAGAAGATGTACAGCCTGTTCCTGCACAAACCAAAACATGTGAACGATAGAAATCCAAATTACTTCCAGCCAGATGTCCCTTTTCCCGAATGGAAATTTCTGCTTTAGACTTATCTCTTAAGGCTTTTAATTCATCTAAAGAAATCATAAATACACCTCCTATTTACTGCCTTGCTCTTCTTTAAGCTTGTATAAACTTATTAATCTAGGCACATCGTCCTCTTTTAGTCGCCCGTGCACCTTTTCATTTACTGTCAAAACCGGTGCCAAACCACATGCACCTACACAGCGACAGCCTTCTAATGTAAATAAGCCATCAGCCGTTGTTTCGCCGATACCTAAACCTAATTCTTTTTTCAGATTATCCATTATCTTCCGTGAACCTTGAACATAACAAGCTGTTCCAAGGCAGACATTAAATACATACTTACCTCTAGGCACAGTTGTAAATAATGAATAAAAGCTTACTACACCATAAACTTCACTTAATGGAAGCTTAAGTCCTTTGGCAATATAACTTTGTACTTCCTCCGGGAGATGCCCAAAAACACCCTGGGCTTTATGAAGCACTGGAATTAATGATCCTGCTTGATTCTTATATTTTTCGATTATTTCATCAAGCTCTTGAAAACGGGGATCATTTTCTTTCTCTGTAGAACATTGACAATTACAACTCATATCCGTTGCCTCCTTAATGAAAGTAAAGAAAAATTAAACCTTATAAATAAATATTTATTTTATAGTTATGTACCTCATTTCACAAGTGGTAGGAAATTTTTTTTTACTTTTATGACTATTAAGATTAAATAGAATTATACCATTTTAACAAAACTAAGACAACAAAATGCCAAAACATCTCGCGAGAATAACGATATTGTTTAGATTTGTATTTTAAACCCCTTTGAAGAAGGAAAATAATTGCTAATTGCTCGTTATTAGTTTCACATGGTGTTGCTATTTGTCCCTACTCTTAGTAATAACATCAACACAAAAATGCGTAACACATTAAAACTAAATGTTACGCATGATAATCATTGTTTTCCTATTCATTTTGATAAACTCTTAATAAATAAGTAGTTGCAAATATTCCATATGAGGTGTGAGCTATTAAGTCTACTATACTTTCCAATGGAGTTCTTATTAGGTAAGGTCTTGGGTCTACTATATTTGGTATTATTGCTACATGAACTATCCATAATAATAATCCTATTCCAATTCCTTTTAAGTATGGATAATCCTTCCCTGTAAACTTAAAGACTAAAGCTAATGCAATTCCAACCATGGCACCAGCTAAAAAATGAGTAAAAAAACCAATTGAAAACCTTATTATTGTAACTTCTTCGAAAGGAAATATTAATTGTGATATATAATGTGCTGTCATCGAAGTTCCTAATATAAGGTATGCAGGCGCATGTATTAAGGCATCACCTAAAGAACCTAGTAAGCCTGAAATTACACCGTCTTTAATCATGTCATATCTATTAGTCTTACTATTGGAGGGCACATTATCCGCCTCCTTATGTAGTTGGATTATATATTTATGTTTTCCTATTTTCAGATATGTTATATATTTTATTAACGCACCACCTTATGCCTAGGAGATGCCTCTGGTCTTACTTCGATACTCCGCATACTTATAAATATTTTGTACCGCAAAATTATACTTATGCTCTATAAAGCGGCGGGTCGTGTGTAAAGGATTTCAATTTTCCATATTCAAAAAACTTCTCATGCAATTCAAGTTCATCTATTAATAATTGCTAAAATAATACGTCTTATTTTACTAAAATTTGAGTTGTATTAATAACACTATACCTTTCTATTAAGATATCCCAAATATGCCAGACTTCACTAACGAAAATATCCTTTTGTTTATCCCTGGTAGATTTTCCAATATCGGAGACGTGTTGAATTTTTTCTATCATTAATTTTTACCCCTTATGTTCTATAGGATAGAGGATTATTTAAATAATTTTTAAGCTTACCATATTCCATTAACTTTTCGAGGGAATCAATATTTTGCAACAAAGCAATTTTACAATGGCTTCGTATTTCTGGTGAAATAGTTCTTGAAAAAGCCGTGGTTACAACAGGCAAGACGCTTTGAACTATTTCATACGTGGCATTAAAAATGTATCGGTCACTAAAAGCCTCAACATCAAGAGTGCTGACAGCTTTTTCAGGCGGTCTTTCGGGCATGGGGATCGCATATTCTATCAAAATATTCTCCATTTCCTTAGAAATTTTCTTGTAAACCTTAAGAACTCCCTTAAGAATTATTTGCAAGTCAATATCCCTAGCCATATTCTCCATTATGTTAGTAATTTCTATGGCATCATATTTAACCTGCAAGATATCCCAGGCATACCAAAACTTCACTGACAGTTATCATTTTCTGCTTTTCTTTTGCAGACATACCTAATTGACTAATTTGCTGCAAGTTTTTCAAAACTTCTACCACACGGATTTCTCCTTCATCACCAATTTGTTTTATCTTCTCCAATATTAAAGCACAATACACCTGCTGTATGGCGAAATAATTATTCCCCTATTATGATTATGAAACAACTATACCCTGACAAAATTCAACTCCATTCCTGGCATCTATTTTTAAGCTGACTACTGTTGTTGTTTTTCTACGAAGTGGCATAAACTAATTTGAATGTTCTGTAGTTCTTGCATACTTTTAAACAAAGAAAAACAATACCTGTAGGGAACGGGCCGCACCGTTCCGTTATTCTTAAATCCCCGGTCCGACGAGGGCGTCATTCCTACGATTTAGCGCACTTTTTTCTTCTAACGCGACTTTATAATACAAATGGCAAAAAAGTTTTGTTTCACGTGAAACAAAACTTTATATTTGGTTGAAATACAAAAATACAAAATATATTGATATTTTTAAAATATTTCTTGCTTTAAAAGTAGCCAGAAAGCCTCCTATGCCTTTCGTGTTGGATTAGATATTGATGTATTAAGGATTAATTCAGAAAAGCTTAGATTAAATTTAAATAAGGGAACGTTTGTTCTAAAAGATAGTATATTTTCTTGTTTAATTTAAGTAAAAATTACCTTTAGTAATACTTTAAAGGGGCTCTTAAAACCCCTCCAGAGCGCTTAAAAGTTCTTATTTCTGCAATTCTAAATTTCAACTAAATGAAATAACGCCTTTTTAAACTGCCTAAAAAGAGCTTCTTCGCTGCAACAAAAATAATATCTCATTCCCCACTTCTATATATAAAGGGAAGTTCCCTGTCATCCTGAGCGATAGCGAAGGATCTCCTAGTGAGAAGCCCTAAGCTCCTTCGTTCATTCTTCTCTCAGGATGACAGACCATCAATCAGTAGCTTCCATAACAATAATGATCCTCTGCCCACACTACTATAACAAAATATACCTGTCCTCCTGAGCGATAGCGAAGGATCTTCCTAAGAGAAATGCCCTAGATCCTTCGTTCATTCTTCCCTCAGGATGACAGATCGTCCAATAGTAACTTTTATAAACAAATGATACTCTTTAATGCTTATTAAAATAAAAAGAGTGTTTCACGTGAAACACTCAATAGTTATGTTCATCTAGCATTTCTATTATTCTTTGTAATTCATCGTAACTAAAATACTCTATCTCTATTTTCCCTTTTTTCCCATCATCTTTTATATTTACCTTAGTACTAAATTTCAACCGTAGTCGTTCTTGGATATCATCTAAAATAGGTGAAGAAGGAGTTTCAGTAATTAATTTAGGTTTTTGTTTCATATTCTTTAATGAATTATTAATGAGCTTCTCTGTTTCTCTAACAGAAAGTTGATCTTCTACTATTTGGTTTACTAACTGCTGCTGGAGATTAGTATCATCAACCGCCAATAAAGGCCTGGCATGACCTACCGTAATTTCCCCGTTTTCTAGCAGTTCTAGAATGTTAACAGGCAAATTAAGAATTCTTAAGAAGTTTGCAACAAAAGGACGGGATTTTCCTAGCTTTTTAGCCACACCGTCTTGGGTTAAACCGAATTCTTCAATAAGACGTTTATATGCTCTTGCTTCTTCCACAGGGTTTAAATCCTGCCTTTGAATATTTTCAATTAAAGCAACTTCTGTCATATCTTGATCTGTTAACATCTTAATTACTGCAGGAATTTTTTCTAAACCAAGCTGCTTTGATGCTCGAAGCCTTCTCTCTCCAACAACCAATTCATACCCTTGGTTATGAGGGCGAACAATTACCGGTTGTAAAATACCGTGTTCTTTAATAGACGCCGCCAACTCAGCAATTTTCTCAGGGTTAAAAATTTTCCGAGGCTGAAAGCTATTAGGAATAATCTCTTCTATAAGGATGTCCATAATTAAATCTTTTTCTGGATTGTATTGGTCAATATTAGTTGTAGGAATTAGTGCTCCTAAGCCCTTCCCTAAACCTCTTTTCATCTATTAATCACTTCCTTAGCTAATTCCATATACATTTCGGCACCTTTTGATTTTGGATCATATGTTGTTATTGGTTGTCCATAACTTGGCGCCTCACTTAAGCGGACATTCCTGGGAATGATGCTTGAAAAAACTTTATCCTTAAAATAATTTTTTACTTCATCAACAACCTGTATAGAGAGATTTGTTCTGGCATCAAACATGGTCAAAATTGCACCTTCTATAGTAAGATTAGGATTTAAATGTTTTTGCACAAGATGTACGGTATTCATTAACTGGCTTAATCCTTCTAAAGCATAATATTCACATTGAATTGGAATCAATATTGAATCTGCAGCTGTTAAAGCATTTAAAGTTAAAAGACCTAAGGAAGGTGGACAATCAATAAAAATAAAATCATAATCATTTTTTATGCTCTCTAGTGCTTTCTTTAATTTTACTTCTCGAGAAATAGCAGAGACTAATTCAACTTCTGCACCAGCAAGCTGTATTGTAGCAGGGATGATATAAAGATTTTTTACTTCTGTTGGTAAAATAACTTTTGTAATAGGTACATTATTAACTATAACATCGTAAATACATCTTATCGAAGATAACTTGTTTATGCCCAAACCACTACTAGCATTTCCCTGAGGATCAATATCTATTAATAAGACCTTTTTTCCTAAAGTTCCTAAACATGCAGAAAGATTGACGGCAGTAGTTGTTTTTGCAACACCACCTTTTTGATTAGCTATAGTAATTATTCTTCCCACTAAACTCACCTCACAAATAAAGAATATATTATAAAATTCCACTAAACAAATAAATGTTCCTGCAAGAAAAAAAATAAATAAGGCATAAATGAATAAAAAGAGGTCATATTTTATGTTATGAGGTATTCTCAACTAGTAACCTTTGATGTTAAAAAAGTAGCCTTTCCTAGAATTGTCAGTGGTAATGCCTAATTAGGCGGACGAGGCTAATAAAAAAAGCCTTATAACTTTTTCGGATTAGTTATATTGAGGTTATTTTACGTTCTAATAAAGTGAAGGCTTCTTTAAATAATTTTATATTTGCAATAAAATCTATAGCCCTTAAAACAATTATAAAACGGGGTACATATGTTCTATTTTAGTTTTTTCTGTCATCCTGAGCAATAGCGAAGGATCTTATCTAGTGAAAAATCTTAAGATCCTTCAGTCTTACCTCCCTCAGGATGACAGCAACAATCAGTAGTGGTCTCACTATGTGCTACTACCCTAACGTTATAATACGCAAAGAGGGCGGACACACAGGTCCGCCCCTACAGAATAATATATTGTTTTTAATCCCAATAACAACGATAAAAAGTAAAATTCACATTTTATATTTAAATTGTTCTTTTCTCTTTTAAATTACTGGACTCCTTATTTGGCGGCATTTCTACTTTTTGGTAATCTTATCGTTACTTCCATATAGTCTTCAAAGTCATTTTCTGAAATATCAGCATCTAGTCCAGCATCTTTAATAGTTTGCACTGCTCCTCTAATGGTATTAAGAAAAATTCGCATATCTTTGAAAATTTTTGTCATCTTCAATTTTCTTTTTTCTTTAATTTCTTTTTCATTTAAAATTAATAACTGCTCAACAAATTGATCTGTTTGACGAACATTAAGATTTTTTGAATATATTTCATTTAAAGCCTTCAGTTGTTCATTTGGATCATTTAACTTTAATAAGGCTCGAGCATGTCTCTCGGTAATGACATTAATAGAAATTTCTTCCCTAACATTAGGATGAAGATTTAAAAGCCTTAATTTATTGGCAATTGTTGATTGCCCTTTTCCCATTCTCTTAGCAATTTCATCCTGGGTTATACCAAATTCCCTCATTAGCTTTGCATAACCTTCTGCTTCTTCGAAATAGTTTAAATCTTCTCGCTGTAAATTCTCAATTAATGCCATTTCAGCGACTTCTTTATCAGTTAGGTTCTTTATTATTGAAGGAATTGTTTTTAACCCAACTAATTGACTTGCCCTAAATCTTCGTTCTCCGGCAACCAATTCATAGCCTGTCCCCATCTTACGTACAAGAATGGGCTGTAAAATACCAAATTCACGAATAGATTGGGCTAATTCTTCTAGGTGTGTAGGATCAAAAACCCTCCTGGGCTGGAAAGGGTTAGGAGTAATTAAAGATAATTCTACATATTTTATTTCATTCTTATCTAAATCCTGGGAAATCCTAAACATTTTGGAAATATGGTCTTTCATAAAGGAACACCCCTCACAAAATCAATTAACTTTTATATTCTATTAATTATTGATAAAATCCTCCTGGGAAAAATATATTTTTACATATTTAACCATATAAATTATTATTCATAAGGGTTTTTTTTGCGGCGTACCAGCTTTTCGTGGATATTTTTCCGGTGTTAATTTATTTTTTTTAAATGAAATTAATACCCTTGTATAATCTTGATCCTTTAAAAAGAAGTTATCAATACTATTAATTTTACCGCCTAATTGTTTTAGGGCATATTCACTTTCATCTAATTCTTTAGTTCCTTCTGGCCCTTTCATAGCCAGAAAAAATCCGCCTAAATTTACAAAAGGTATACATAGCTCCAGTAAAAGTGGCAATCTAGCAACAGCTCTAGCTAAAACAATATCATATTTTTCCCGATAATCTATCATCTTTCCGTATTCTTCTGCTCTACCGTGTACGCATTTTACCCCATTTAAACCTAACTCTTTAACTACTAAATCCAAAAAGTTAACTTTTTTTTGCACTGAATCGAAAAGAGTTAACTTAATATCTTCACCCAACATAATCTTCAAGGGAATACCAGGAAAGCCCGCACCAGTACCAACATCAATCACTTTTTTACCCTGCCAGACAAGTCCTGTTTTTAAACAAAATAACGAATCCAAAAAATGTTTATAAATTATATCATCATCTTCATCTAAGGAAGTTAAGTTTATTTTGGTATTCCATTCTTTTATAAGGGAACTAAATATAACAAACTTATCTAGTTGTTCTTCATTTAAAAGAAACCCTTCCTTTTCTAAAGCAAGGATTAGTTTATTTTTCATTATCATAAACTCCTCTGCGTCTTTGTTGTTCTAGATATACCAATAAGACAGAAATATCAGCAGGGGATACTCCTGAAATCCTCGAGGCTTGACCAACAGAAATAGGCATTATTGTTGATAATTTCTGCTTCGCTTCATTTCTAAGACCATTTATTTTTAGATAATTAATTTTTTGGGGAATAACCCGGTTTTCAATTTTTTCAAATCTTTCAACTTGAGATTGTTGTTTTGTGATATATCCTTCATATTTAATTTGTATTTCTACCTGTTCATAGATTTCTCTAGTAAGTTCTTTATCCCCATAACCAATTTCAAGTAAATCAAAATATGTGATCTCTGGCCTTTTCAATAAATCCATTGCAGATATGGAGTTCTTTAATAAAGAGCTCTCCCTCAATTTTAAAACATTACTCACTAATTGGTTATTGGGATTAAGCATAACCTGACTTAATCTGAGCATTTCCCGGGAAATACTTTCTTTTTTGTTTATAAATTGTTTATATCTATCCTCATTAACTAAACCAATTTTCCAACCTTCTTCAGTAAGTCTTAAATCTGCATTATCCTGTCTTAATAATAGACGATACTCCGCACGGGAGGTTAGCATACGATAAGGTTCATTAGTTCCTTTAGTAACTAAATCATCAATTAAAACACCTATATAGGCATCAGAACGTTTTAAAATAAATGGCTCTTTTCCTTTAATCTTTGTTACAGCATTAATTCCAGCAATTAGACCTTGCGCAGCTGCCTCTTCATAGCCTGAGGAACCATTTATTTGGCCAGCTGCAAATAAGCCACTGACTTTTTTTGTCTCTAGTGTTAATGATAATTGGGTAGGATTCAAACAGTCATATTCAATAGCATAGGCTGGTCTCATTATTTCCACATTTTCTAACCCTGCTATGCTTCTATACATGATTAATTGAACATCCTCCGGCAGACTTGTCGAAATACCTTGTACATACATTTCATAAGTATTAATTCCTTCTGGCTCGATAAAGGTTTGGTGGCTAGCTTTATCAGAAAATCTTACAATTTTGTCCTCAATAGAAGGGCAGTAACGTGGCCCAGTACCTTCAATAGAGCCAGAGTACATAGGTGCACGATGTAAATTATCTCTGATAATTTTATGGGTTTTTTCATTGGTATAAGTTAGCCAACATGAGTAATTGTAAGGTGTAGATTCTTTACTCATAAAAGAAAAAAATAAATTTTTCTCATCCCCAGGTTGTTCGATCATTTTAGAAAAATCAATTGTGCGCCGGTCAATCCGAGCAGGGGTTCCTGTCTTAAATCTTAATAATTCGAAACCTAATTCCTTTAAGTTTCCTGAAAGATTAATTGAGGACTGCAAACCATTAGGACCTGCAATATAGTTAAAATCACCTATAATAATTTTTCCTCTTAAATAAGTTCCTGTTGTGAGGATAACTACTTCCGATTTAAATATTGCTCCGGTTTGGGTCTTGACGCCCTGAACGATATTGTTTTCTACTAAAATCTCTTCAACCATTGCTTGTTTAACATCTAAATTATCTTGGGCCTCTAGCTCTTTAGTCATCTCTTCTTGATACATTTTTTTATCTGCTTGAGCCCGTAATGAATGTACTGCCGGACCTTTACCTGTATTAAGCATTCTTACTTGAATATTTGTTTTGTCAATATTTAAACCCATCTGTCCGCCTAAAGCATCAATTTCTCTAACTAAATGACCTTTTGCAGGCCCACCAACCGCCGGATTACACGGCATTAAAGCTATATTATCAATACTAATAGTTAATATTAATGTTTTGCACCCCATCCGCGAGGAGGCAAGTGCTGCTTCACACCCCGCATGACCAGCTCCTATAACTATAACATCATAATTACCCGCAACAAAATCCATAACTTCCTCCTTATTTACCTAAACAAAACTGAGAAAATATCTGATCCAAAATATCATCTTCTATTGTATCACCGGTAATTTTACCTAATAATTCCCAACTACTACGAATATCAATTACTACAAAATCCCCAGGCATGTCATTTTGAATTGAATTTATAGCACCTTTTAGATGATCATAAGCACCTTGAAGAGCTTGTACATGCCGGGCACTAGTAATAATAGCTTCCCCAGATATCTGTAAACTTCCCTCAAAGAATAAAGCAGCAATTCTTTCTTCAATCGCTTCTAATCCTTGATTTTCTTTAGCAGATATTAAGATAAGTTCCTTTTCTCCTAGTATACTTTTTATTGCTTTTAAGTTATCTTGATTATATTGTAAGTCTGCCTTATTGGCTAAAAATATTGTTGGAATTTTATCTAATAATTCAAAAATAATATTCTTATCATCATCAGATATTCCTTCTATAATATCTATAACATAGAGTATTAAATCTGCCTTTGTAATAAATTCTTTTGCTTTTTCTACACCAATTTGTTCTACTAAATTTTCACTATCTCGGATCCCAGCAGTATCAACTAATTTAATAGGGATTCCGCCTAAATTAATATATTCCTCAATGGCATCTCTTGTTGTCCCAGGAATATCTGTAACTATAGCTTTAGTTTCTCTTATAAGGGCATTTAATAAACTTGACTTCCCGACATTTGGTTTGCCTATTATTATAACATTTAATCCCTCTCTGATTAGCTTTCCTTTTTGAGCTGTCCGTAAGATATTTATTAACCTATCGCTAAGTTCAACAAGCTTCTCTAATTGTTGTGTATTACTAAGTCTCTCTATATCATCCTCCGGGAAGTCAATGTCTGCCTCAATATAAGCAACTAATCTTAAAAGTTCATACCGTACTTCATTCACGAGTATTGATAGAGCACCTTGTAATTGATTAATAGCTAATTCTAAACTTTTTTCAGTTTTAGCATTGACTATATCCATAATTGATTCAGCTTGAGCTAAATCTAATTTACCGTTTAAAAAAGCCCTTTTACTAAACTCACCTGGTTCTGCAATTCGCGCCCCATTTCTTAACACTATCTCTAATACTTTTCTAACTGAAATCATACCACCATGACATTGGATTTCTACAACATCTTCTCCAGAAAAGGTTCTTGGCTCCCTCATTATTAAAAACAAAGCTTCATCAATTAATTTTTTATTAAATTGATCATAAACCCTACCGTATAAAACAGAATGGGAAGGTGTTTTAATAAACTCTGCTTTTCCGCTATAAACTAAATTTCCTATTTTTATAGCATCTGGACCACTTATTCTAATTATTCCTACACTGGCAGCACCCATAGCTGTAACGATTGCTGCAATAGTATCATTTATCAATTTACTTCACCCCATGAAATTATTCTTCCCATATGTTACCACAAACTAAAAGTAAAAAAAATATTAAAAAATCCCAGTATATTAGCTACTGGGATTTAGTATTAATCCTTGGGAATAATAACAACTTTTCGGTAAGGCTCATCACCTTCACTATAAGTGGAAATATAAATATTATCTTGTAATGTTACATGAATAATACGTCTTTCATGGGGATTCATAGGCTCTAAAATTACTTTTCTTCCTGTTCTTTTAACTTTTTCTGATAATCTATTGGCTAAATTAATAAGTGTCTCTTCTCTTCTGTTACGATAGTCTTCAACATCAATAATTATTTTTTTTCTCTGTAAATTATTTTTGTTTACCGCTAAATTAGTTAAAAACTGTAAGGAATCTAAAGTATCCCCGCGGCGACCTATTAAAATCCCTAAATCATCACCACTTAGATTAAAGGTAATAAAATCATTACTTTCAACAACCTCTATTTTAGGTTTAAGACCAATTTTATTTAAAATATTATCTAAAAAAACCTTAGTGTATTTTATATGATTAATTTTTTCTTCAACACTAACTACTGCATTTTTATTTCCAAAAAAACCAAAAAATCCTTTATTTGGTTGTTCTAAAACTTCAACATTTACTTCATCTTCTTTTAACTCTAGTTTTTGTAAGGCTAATCTTATAGCCTCTTCTACTGTTTTTGCAGAAATCTCAACCTTTTTCATTTGTCACCGACTTCCCCTTTCTCAGCAGGTGGTTTTTTATTGATTAAATACTGCTGAAGAGCACCTAGAGCATTAAAAATTACCCAGTATAATGCGAGTCCTGCTGCAAATTTCATACTAATATAACCAATAAAAAGAGGCATAAAATAAAGCATCATCATAGAAGTTGAGTTACTAGCACCAGTACTTGCTGGTGTAGTAATTTTAGACTGTACAAAGGTAGCTGCAGCAACTAAAATAGGCAAAATATATAAAGGATCAGGGTTACTTAAGTTGCCAATCCAAAAAAACTTAGCATGGGCTACTGGTTCAAAAGAATAATCCCTTAAAGCTGTAAAAAGTCCAATTAATATTGGCATTTGAACAAGTAGTGGTAAACAACCAGAAGCAGGATTAACATTATATTCTTTATATAACTCCATTATTGCTTTATTCATTTTTTCTTTGTCATTTTTATACTTTTTTTGTATTTCCTGAACTTTAGGCTGTACTAATTGCATACCTTTCATGGACTGCATTTGTTTTACAGATAAGGGATATAAAGCAAGCTTTAAAAGA
>JUEF01000048.1 GCA_000802045.1 Peptococcaceae bacterium BICA1-8 | reverse complement strand
AACTCAATAAGTATTCAATCAATGACAAATACAGATACCCGGGATACTCTGGCCACTCTTAAGCAAATCAAAGAACTTTCTAACTTGGGATGTCAGATTATTAGGGTTGCTGTACCAGATGGACAAGCTGCTCAAGGTTTAAATAAAATATGTAACGAAAGTCCTCTTCCCGTTGTTGCAGATATACATTTTGATTATCGACTAGCAATCATGGCACTAGAAAATGGTGTAGCCGGTTTGAGAATAAACCCAGGAAATATTGGTAGTGATCTGCGAATAAAAGAAGTTGTAAAGGCTGCAGCCTATTATGATGTACCAATTAGGATTGGAGTCAATTCAGGTTCCTTGGAAAAGGAAATACAAGAAAAATATCAAGGTGTGACAGCTCAGGGTCTAGTAGAAAGCGCATTAAGACATGTAGTTTTGCTTGAAAAAAATAATTTTACAAAAATAAAAGTCTCACTTAAAGCCTCCCATGTACCTTTGATGATAGATGCTTATCGTAAAATGGCTGAGCAAGTCCCTTATCCTTTACATTTAGGAGTTACTGAAGCAGGGACAGAAAAATATGGAGTTGTAAAATCAGCTGTTGGCATCGGTACTCTTTTAGCAGAAGGAATCGGAGATACAATTAGGGTTTCTTTAACTGGTGATCCCCTGAAGGAAATTCCGGTTGCAATAAAAATATTAGAATCTTTAGATTTAAAAAAAGGCGGAGTTGAGATTATATCCTGTCCAACGTGTGGACGTTGTCAAATTGATCTTGATAAATTAGTGAATGAAGTGGATAAAAATATAGCTGATTTAAACTTCCCCTTAAAGCTGGCCATTATGGGATGTATTGTCAATGGTCCAGGAGAGGCTAAAGAGGCGGACTTGGGAATTGCTGGAGGTAAAGGGCAGGGTCTTATATTCAAAAAAGGAAAAGTAATTAAAAAAGTTCCAGAAGATCAACTTTTACCTACTTTACTTAGTGAGATTGAAAAGATAAGGAGAAGTGATACTCATGAAAATGACTGAAACTTTTGTACCAACCCTTCGCTTAACCCCTGCTGAAGCTGAGATAATCAGTCATCAACTCCTCTTAAGAGCAGGTTATATAAGAAAAAGTGCAGCTGGTGTATATACATATTTGCCATTTGCCCACAGGGTACTTAGGAAGATTAAAGATATTATCAGAGAAGAAATGAATAAAGCCGGTGGTCTTGAACTATTACTACCTATAATGCAGCCTGCTGAACTATGGTTAGAAACAGGCCGGTGGCACGTTTATGGAGATGAAATGTTTCGTTTGAAAGATCGACATAACCGAGATTTTTGTCTGGGGCCTACTCACGAAGAAATTATTACTGATTTAATTAGAGGTGAGATAAATTCCTATCGACAGCTGCCTTTAAGACTTTACCAAATTCAAAATAAATATCGTGATGAAAGAAGGCCAAGGTTTGGTTTAATGCGGGGGCGTGAGTTTATTATGAAAGACCTTTATTCATTTGATAAGGATGAAGAAGGCTTAGATGCCAGTTATAAGAAAATGTATGATGCTTACATTAAGATATTTACGCGCTTTGGTTTAGAATTTAGACCTGTGGAAGCTGATTCTGGTGCAATAGGTGGTAATGCAAGTCACGAATTCATGGTTTTAGCCGAAAATGGAGAGGCTTCTATAGTTTATTGTAATAATTGTGAGTATGCTGCAAATATAGAAATTGCACCCTGTGGCATAGAAGATTCTGATGATATCAAACCTGAAGATGTTAAAGAAATAGAAAAAGTACATACGCCCGATATAAAAACGATTGAGCAGTTAACCTCGTTTATGAATACCGACCCTAAGAAGTGCATTAAAACTTTATTTTATCAGGCAGATGAACAGGTAATTGCTGTATTAATTCGGGGTGACAGAAGTATCAATGAGATAAAAGTTCAAAAAGTGCATCCCTGTTATAACCTGCAGTTTGCTTCTGAGGAAAAAGTTGAAGATATTACTGGCTGTAAAATTGGTTTTGTAGGACCTGTGGGGCTTAAAAATATCCCTGTATATGCTGATTTAGAGATCAAGGAATTAGTAAATGCTATTTGTGGTGCTAATGAAGTACCGTTCCATCTAACTAATGTTAATAGTGAAAGGGATTTCCGAGTTGATGGTTATTTTGACTTTCGTTTTGCCGGACCAGGTGAATCATGTCCAAAATGCGGGAGTCCCTTAGAAATTGCTAAGGGCATTGAAGTAGGTCAGGTCTTTAAATTAGGAACAAAGTATAGTGCGGCTTTGAATGCCAAGTATTTGGACGAAAATGGGAAAGAAAATTTAATAGTAATGGGTTGTTACGGAATTGGCGTAACTAGAACTATGGCTGCTGCCGTTGAACAGAATTATGATGAAAATGGCATAATATGGCCCACGTCTATTGCACCATATCATGTTGTTATCATTCCTATATCCGCTAAAGATGAGGAGCATATGCAAATTGCTGAAAAGTTATATGGAGAATTAACACGGCAGGGAATAGAGGTTGTGTTAGATGATAGAAATGAACGACCTGGTGTAAAGTTTAAAGATGCCGATCTTATTGGGTTTCCTATAAGGTTAACAATAGGAAAAAAAAGTGTTAATGAAGGTCTTGTTGAATATAAACTACGCACTGAAGATAGTTCTACTGACATTTCTTTAGTAAATATTGTAGAGACTGTTATAAGTTATATAAGGTCATAGCTTTGGAGGATAAAAATGGTTGTCAGTGCTGTTATCCCCGCATATAATGAAGAAAAAAATATCAGCCGTGTACTTGATGTAGTAACACAAGTTCCGGACTTAAAAGAAGTTATTGTGGTAAGTGATGGATCTACAGATAATACTGCTGCTATAATTAAAACTTACCCCGTACAACTTATTGTTCTCCCTGAAAACTTAGGCAAAGGTGGCGCGATGCTTATTGGTACAAAAGCTGCACAGGGAGATTATATTTTATTTTTGGATGCTGATTTAGTTGGACTTAAAGTTGAGCATATTAATTGTATGTTAGCAAGTATTGAGGATAAATATGATATGATTGTTGGTATTTTTGATAGTGGTAGGAAAACAACGGACTTAGCTCAAGTTATTGCACCCTTTCTCTCAGGTCAGAGAATTGTCAAAAAAGAACACCTGTTTAAAATTAGTAATTTGCATATTTCTAGGTTTGGAGTAGAAGTTGCATTAACAAAATATGCAGCTCAGAATAACCTAAGAGTAAAAGAAGTTCTCTTGGCAGATTTATCCCATGTTATGAAGGAAGAAAAGTTAGGATTAGTCAAAGGGTTTGCCTATCGCCTAAAGATGTATTGGGAAATCGCTAAAAATGTAACCCACGGCTAGGGGTGTTTTTATGATCTGGGAATTTGAAATAATATTAAGGCTTGTGTTGTCTGCTATTTTAGGAGGAAGCATTGGATTAGAAAGAGAAGCCTTAAATAAGTCAGCAGGATTTAGAACCCATACTTTGGTTTCCGTGGGTTCATGTTTGATAATGATTGTTTCTATTTCCGTTTATTTGCAGTTTTCTAGCAGTACTAACATTGATCCTGGTCGAATTGCTGCTCAAGTTGTAAGCGGCATAGGTTTTTTAGGAGCAGGCACCATAATGCGTTCAGGGGGTAATGTCAAAGGTCTAACAACTGCTGCAACCCTTTGGGTGGTGGCAGGTATAGGTTTAGCTGTTGGGTCAGGAGCTTATCTAGCAGCACTTGTTACTACCTTGATAGTTTATATCTCTTTGGTATATCTTTCTAAATTTGAAGATGTAGTTAGTAAAAGGAAAAGACTGCAAAGTCTAAATGTCCAAGTAGATGATCGGCCAGGTCAAATCGGATTAGTTTGCAGTACATTAGGTGACTTTAATATAAATGTAATAAACATTGAACTAATTCGCGAAAAACTTGATGACGATACTATTCAATTGGAAATGCATGTTAGACTTCCTGCTAGTATTGAAACATCGAAAATCATTTCCTCCTTGGAAAGTTTAAAAGGTGTACACAATGTTAAGTTCGAATAGTGAGGTAAATATGGAGCTAAGTTTTTTATCAGAAGTCATGAATAATAAAGATGTTTCAATCCCTGAAGAAGTAAAAAAGTTTTTTAAAAAAATAAATATTTTGAAAGTTGAAGTTTCCCAAGTACAAAATACTTGGGAAATCTATTTTTTTTGTCAGCACCTTCCATCCCTTAAATTATTGAAAAATTGTAGCAGTCATCTAGCTAGATATCTACCAGAGGTTGATAAAATAATTCTAAAACCAAAAATTCAACAGCATACTACGTTGCAATTATTTTTAGAAGAGAATTGGGAGAATATCTTAAGCTTTTTGGTGGGTAAATTCCCCAGTACTCAAGGATGGATGTCTAATAGTTATTGGAAAATCTTAAATGAAGACATTTTGGATATTTATTTGGGTTCAGCATTGGGAGTGAAATATCTTACCAATAAGGGTTGTACAATATACCTGGAAGAATTATTTACTGTTTTCTTAGATTGCTCGCCTAGAATAAACTTAAAATGGGATGAGCAGATTCTACCAGTTGCATTGAATAAGATAGAGGAAAAACCAAATTTTGAGTATATTCCTTTACAAATTAGTAGCAAACAAAAAAGCGAACCCCCAAAAAGCAATAATAAGATTAATGAAATACTCTTTGGCAAGAAAATAAGAGGGGAAGCAAAACCTATCAAAGAAGTGGTTGAAGAAGAGCATAATGTTGTGGTAAGTGGAGCACCTTTTGCTGTAGATATCAGACAGCTAAAAACTGGACGTGCAATTCTTAGCTTTAATTTAACTGATTTAACTGATTCAATTACTTGTAAAATAATTAAAGAATTGAAAGATATTGAGGATATAGCGGCAAAAATTGGTAATAATTCAAGAATTAAAGTAAAGGGCACAGTTCAGATCGATAAATTTTCTCAAGAGTTAACTCTTATGGTCTATGATATTAATTTACTGATAGCTGAAGGGCGTACGGATACAGCAAAAGAGAAGAGGATTGAACTACATTTACATACAAAAATGAGCAGTATGGATGGTGTCAGTTCGGCTAAAGATCTCATAAAAATAGCTTCAGGGTGGGGACATAATGCTATTGCCATTACTGATCATGGTGTTGTTCAGTCTTTTCCGGAAGCTTATGAAGCAGGGGAAAAATACAATATTAAAATTATTTATGGAATAGAAGCATATATTTTTGATGATAGTATTAAATACCAAGGGAAAATACCTAACTATCACTGTATTCTTTTAGTAAAAAATAAAGAAGGCTTGAAAAACTTATATAATTTGGTTACCGAATCCCACCTGAAATTTTTTAGCCGGGTACCTAGAATTCCTAAGAGTCTTTTAAAGGCAAAAAGAACAGGATTATTAATTGGTACTGCATGTGAAGCTGGAGAACTAATAAGTAAATATTTGGAAGACAGAAATAATTTTGATCAATTAACTGAAATTGCACAATTTTATGATTTTATTGAAATTCAGCCCATAGGTAATAATGAATTTTTAATTCGAAACGGAACATTAAATTCTGACTTAGAACTTAAAAAGTTAAATCAAGATTTGTATTCCTTAGGATTAAAAATGAATATACCTGTCGTTGCTACTGGTGATGTACATTTTGCAAATCCTGAGGATGAAATATTTCGCAAAATATTAATGGCAGGTAAAGGCTTTGCTGATGCTGATCAACAAGGACCTTTGTATTTTAAAACAACTGATGAAATGCTTGAAGATTTTTCCTATCTGGGAGAAAAAGAAGCAAAAAAAGCAGTAATCGAAAATCCGAAATATTTAGTCTCCCAAGTAGACAATATAAAACCAATTCCTGATGAGTTTTTCCCTCCAGAAATTCCGGGAGCTGAGGATGAAATTATAAAGCTAACATATTTAACAGCAAAAAAAATGTATGGACCCAAGCTTCCTGAAATAGTAGAAGCAAGAATAAAAAAAGAGCTTGATTCTATAATAAATAATGGTTTTGCTGTTCTTTATCTGATTGCTCATAAATTGGTTAAAAAATCAAATGATGATGGTTACCTAGTCGGATCGAGAGGTTCTGTTGGTTCTTCATTTGTTGCCACTTTAACAGGCATTACTGAGGTAAACCCAATTCCACCTCATTATCAATGTCCAAGATGTTTTTATTCACTATTTATTACTGATGGATCCTATGGTTCAGGTGCAGACTTGCCTGATAAATCTTGTCCTAACTGTGATTATTCCTTAATTAAAGACGGTCATGATATTCCTTTTGAAGTTTTTTTAGGATTTAAAGGTGATAAAGTACCTGATATTGATTTAAATTTTTCTGGTGAATATCAGCCAAGAGCGCACAAGTTTACTGAAGACCTTTTTGGTAAAGATAACGTTTTTCGGGCAGGGACAATTTCTACTATTGCCAGTCGAACGGCTTTCGGCTTTGTCAAGAATTATCTTGATGAACGTCAGCAGATAAAACGTTCAGCGGAAATAAATCGTTTAGTAGAAGGATGTAGTGGTGTAAAAAAAACTACTGGTCAGCATCCAGGAGGTTTGATGGTTGTTCCTAAAAGCATAGATATTCATGACTTTACTCCACTACAGAGACCTGCAGATGACCAAAATACAGAGACGATTACGACTCATTTTGATTATCATTCAATTAGCAGCAGATTAGTTAAACTTGATATATTAGGTCATGATGATCCTACGGTAATAAAAATGCTTGAGGATTTAACTGGAGTTGATGCTAGGAAAATACCATTAGATGACCCTAAAACCATGAGTCTATTTTCAAGTCCTGAAGCCTTAAATATTCAACCTGAAGAACTAGGTTCAACTGTAGGCACGTATGGGATACCTGAATTTGGAACAAAATTTGTGCGGCAGATGCTTGAGGATACTAAACCCAAAACATTTTCTGAATTAGTTCGCATAAGTGGGTTTTCCCATGGAACTGATGTATGGCTAAATAATGCACAAGACCTTATTAAAAACTCAATCGCAAAATTATCCGAAGCAATTTCTGCCCGGGATGATATAATGACATTTTTAATTCTAAAGGGAGTAGATCCCAGCATGGCTTTTAAAGTAATGGAGTCCGTTAGAAAAGGTAACGGTGTACCAGCTGAATATGAAACTGTTATGCTGGCCCATAGTGTACCCAAGTGGTATATTGAATCCTGTAAAAAAATTAAATATATGTTCCCCAAGGCCCATGCTGTTGCTTATGTGATGATGGCATTTAGAATTGCTTATTTTAAAGTTAATTTCCCGCAAGCATTTTACGCAACATTTTTCACTGTTCGTGCTGATGAGTTTGATGCTCAGGTTATTTCTAGCGGAATTTATAATGTAAAAAGGATGCTATCTTCAATTAAGGAGAAAGGGAATTCTACTACTGCGAAAGAAATCAAACAGTTGACCATTTTAGAGTTAGCTCTAGAAATGTACTTGCGAGGATTTACCTTTACTAGAGTAGATTTAAAAAAATCTACTGCTAAAAAGTTTATTATTAGTAATAATTCCTTAATTCCACCTTTTGTTGCATTACAAGGGGTTGGTATAACGGCGGGGGAAAATATTATTAAGGCAAGAGAAGAATATTTCTTTACATCTATTGAAGACCTTAGGATTAGAGCTAAGGTAAGCAAGACAGTTATTGAGACTCTCCAAGATCATGGCTGTTTTTCAGAACTTCCAGAAACAGATCAACTTGCCTTATTTAGTTAATCTTGCCAATAGTTGCGGTATATGGTATACTAATTTTGGATTTTTGTAGCAGATGATGATATTTTTGTTGCTAAAGAGTGGGTTTGTGCCCACTCTTTCATATTATTTTTCCTTTATTGTATACCCGCAACAATTAATGCTAAAAATAATAGTTACCAAGTTAAGGAAGGAGTGGGTTTATGGCAAAAATTGAAGAAATAATAGCGGGCATAGTTGAACCCATTATTGAAGAAAATGGGATGGAACTTGTAGATATTGAATTTATAAAAGAAGGTCAGGAATGGTGTTTAAGGATATTTATTGATAAAGATATTGGCATAACATTAGATGACTGTGCACTAATCAGCAGAGCAGTGGACAAGGTACTAGATGATCAAGACCCTATAAGCCAAGCTTATCATCTAGAAGTATCATCTGCTGGTCTGGAAAGACCGTTAAAAAAAACCAAAGATTTCCAAAGGTTTCAAGGTTGTTTAATCCAGGTAAAAACCTTTGCCCCCATAACCGGTAAAAAGAAGTTTGTAGGTAAATTAGCAACTGCTAACGATGTTGATATTAGCATCGAGATTGAAAATGAAACAATGATTATTCCAAGAGAGAAGATATCAAAGGTTAATTTAGTTTGGGAAGGTTGAAAATTACATAAATAGGAGGTAATTTGGGTGAATCTGGAGTTGATTGAAGCTTTAAATGCACTGGAAAAGGAAAAAGGCATAGATGCTGAAATTATTCTAGAAGCAATTGAGGCAGCTTTAATTTCAGCCTACAAAAAGAACTTTGCGTCTTTACAAAATGTGAGAGTTCTTCTCGATCGTACAACAGGAGAAATTAAAGTATTTTCTCAAAGGAAAGTTGTAAACACAGTTGATGATGACCGTTTAGAGATTTCTATTGAAGATGCTCATAAAATAAACCCTAACTATGAGGTAACTGATATAGTAGAATCAGAGGTTACACCTAGAAATTTCGGGCGTATAGCAGCACAGACAGCGAAGCAGGTAGTAGTACAAAGGATAAGAGAGGCAGAAAGAACATTAATATATAATGAGTTTTCTAATAGAGAAAGTGATATAGTAACTGGAACTATCCAAAGATTAGAGGCTAAAAACGTTTTTGTTGATTTAGGTAAAACTGAAGCCGTTTTGACCCCAACTGAGCAGATTCCTGGAGAGAGCTATATTGTTCATGAACGTGTTAAAGCATATATCGTTGAGGTCCGTAAAACTCCGAAAGGACCTCAGATTATTGTTTCGAGAACTCATCCAGGGTTATTAAAAAGGTTATTTGAATTGGAAGTACCTGAAATTCACGATGGTGTTGTCGAAATAAAATCAGTTTCCAGAGAGGCTGGTTCTCGTTCCAAAATAGCAGTACACTCTCATAATGGAAATGTTGATCCTGTTGGTGCTTGTGTTGGACCAAAAGGTATGCGGGTGCAGACAATTGTCAATGAATTGCGTGGCGAAAAAATTGACATAGTTAAATGGGATAAAGATATGGATGTATACATTGCCAATTCGTTAAGCCCTGCTAAGGTATTAGATGTTCAAGTCTTTGGGGATGAGAAAAAGGCTAGGGTAATTGTTCCTGACTACCAACTATCATTAGCTATTGGTAAAGAAGGACAAAATGCCAGGTTGGCAGCTAAACTAACAGGTTGGAAAATAGATATAAAAAGTGAAACACAGGCAAAAGAAGCAGGAGTTTTGATTGAGGATACTAACGAGAAACAGGAGGGATGAGCATTGCCAAAAAAAATACCACAGCGGATGTGCATTGGTTGTCAAATCATGTTTGATAAAAGGGAACTCCTGCGTATTGTTAGAACTCCAGAAGGAGAAATTATACTGGATAATACAGGCAAGAAATCGGGTAGAGGAGCATACATATGTTCCAGCATGGAGTGTTTTAAAAAAGTTGTTAAAACTAAAAAAATAGCAAAAGCATTAAAGACAGCAATACCGGAAGAAGTCTATGAAAGCTTAAAGGTACACTTTCATGAATAATAAAGATAAAGTTCTTAGTATGTTAGGGCTTGCTCAAAAAGCCGGCAAGCTTGTTTCGGGCGAATCAGCTGTTAAAGCTGTGCATAAAAAAGGGCAAATATATTTATTAATATTAGCTGATGACTTCGGAGAAAATCGTAAAAAATATTGGATGCATATTGCTACAGAGGACAATATTCCGGTTATTGTAATTAGTAGTAAACTACAATTAGGTGTGGCAGTTGGATTATCACCACGGGCACTGTTAGGTATAACTGATAAACAAATGGCCATGGCCATTGAAAAGAATATGCAATAAATTCTGGGGGTGATTAGATGGTTAATAAAAGAATTCATGAGTTAGCTAAAGATATGGGTATAAGCAGTAAAGATTTATTAGATAAGTTAATTAATTTAGGTTTACCCGTAAAAAACCATATGAGTACAATCCCATCTTATGAGGTAAAGCGGATCCAAAATATGGTTTTGAACTTAGATGGAAAGCAACAAGAAGAAAAAACGAAATCAGTTAACGGACCAGATAATACAATAATTGATAATAAACAGAAAAAAGTTGAGAAACCTAATAATGAGCAGAACAAAAGACCTCAGGCAATTACAAGTACCAATACTACAGAAGAAACAGGAAAAAGTAGCGATAAATTTGAAGAGTATCATATTAATACACCAAAAACAACAAAAAAAGCTCCAAAGACAACTAAAGGTAACGATAACACAACAAATAAACCTTTTTCTAAAAACAAACCAAAGGGTAAATATAAAAACAAATTTAGGAACTTAAAAGACAATACAAAAGATTTAATCGAAGTAAAAAGAAATGTAATAATTGAAGGCTCACTAACTGTACAAGACCTTGCCCATCAATTAGGTAAAAAAGCTACCGAAGTAATAAAAAAATTGATGTTAATGGGAATAATGGCTACAATAAACCAGGAGTTAGACATCGATACTGTAACAATTATTGCTAGAGATTTTGGCGCCACAGTCGAGGTAAAAACTAGTAAAGAAGAGGTTCTTCTTGCTGAAAGTGAAGATAAAAATGAGGATTTGGAATTACGTCCGCCTATCGTAACAATAATGGGACACGTAGACCATGGAAAAACTTCCTTATTAGATAAAATCAGAGAGGCCAATGTAATTGCCACCGAAGCTGGAGGAATTACTCAACATATTGGTGCTTATCAAGTTGAAATTAGGGGAGAAAAAATTACATTTTTGGATACACCGGGCCATGAAGCTTTCACAGCAATGCGGGCTCGAGGTGCACAGGTTACTGATATAGCTATTTTAGTAGTTGCGGCTGATGATGGAGTAATGCCGCAAACAATTGAAGCTATACATCATGCTAAAGCAGCAAAAGTACCCATTATAATTGCAATTAATAAAATTGATAAACCTAATAGTAATCCAGATAAAGTAAAACAGGAATTGACTGAGTATGGTTTGGTTGCTGAAGAATGGGGTGGAGAAACTATTATGGTCCCAGTGTCAGCAATTACGGGATCTGGAATAGATAATTTATTAGAAATGATTCTCCTTGTAGCTGAAATTGCAGAATTAAAAGCTAATCCGAACCGGCATGCTAAAGGTAATGTTATCGAGGCAAAACTGGATAAAGGTCGAGGTCCAGTCGCAACTCTACTCATTCAAACTGGTACTCTAAATGTTGGAGATTTTCTAATTGTTGGTTCAACTCAGGGTAGAGTAAGGGCAATGTTTGACCATAAAGGTAAAAAACTAAAAACTGCAGGACCTTCAGCTCCTGTAGAGATTTTAGGCATGTCAGAAGTACCAAGTGCTGGTGATGATTTTATTGTAGTTGATGACGAAAAATTAGCTAAACAAGTTGCAGAAAAACGACATCAGGAAAAACATCAAGAGGAAATTACCAAAAGAACAAAAGTCTCTTTGGATGATTTGTTTTCTCAGATTCAACAAGGTGAGGTCAAAGATTTAAATATAATACTTAAAGCAGATGTCCAGGGATCAATCGAAGCAATAAGACAATCTTTGGATAAGTTAAGCAACGAGGAAGTAAGAGTAAATATTATTCATTCTGCTGTAGGTGGAATTAAAGAAACCGATGTTATGCTAGCTACTGCATCAAATGCAATAATTATCGGGTTTAATGTTCGCCCAGACACTAACGCCAAAAAGGTTTCGGAAAAAGAAGACATTGACATTAGAACATATCGGGTGATATATGATGCAATTGAAGATGTAAAAGCGGCTTTAAGTGGATTATTAGCTCCAGAAATTAAAGAAGTGGATTTAGGGCAAGCAGAAATAAGGGCAACTTTTAAAGTGCCCAAAATAGGAACAATTGCAGGATGCTATGTAACTGAGGGCAAAATTATCAGAAGTGCAAAAATTAGAATAGTAAGAGATGGTGTTGTTATCCACGATGGTGAACTGGCATCTTTAAAGCGTTTTAAGGATGATATTAAAGAAGCTGCTGCTGGTTATGAATGTGGAATTGGGGTAGAACGATTTAATGACCTTAAAGAAGGAGATATTCTAGAAGCATATACCTTTGAAGAAATAAAAAGGGAACTTTAATTTGAGGTGAAGTTTATATGGGTAAAAACCGGAACAATAGGATTGCTGAAGAAATTAAGAAAGAATTGGCTGATATTATTAGAACTCAATTAAAAGACCCTAGAGTACAAGGTTTATTAAGCATTACTAGTGTACAAGTTACTGGCGACTTGCGCTATGCTGAAGTATTTATTAGTTTTTATGGCAAAAATGAAGAGAAAAAAGAAGTAATTAATACATTAATAAAGGCAGCGGGTTTCATACGGATTGAATTAGGAAAAAGGATTAAAATAAGATATGTACCTGAACTCTTATTTAAAACAGATGACTCAATCGAACATGGAGCAAGGATATCAGCTATTCTAACAGAAATAAAACCTAAAGAGGAAAATAATGATGACAGATATTCTAAAGATTAAAGAACTAATCAAGAATAGCCAAAAAATCACCATAATATCTCATTACTCTCCTGATGGTGATGCTTTAGGCTCACAATTAGCTCTTGCAAGAGGTTTAGAACAATTAGAGATGGAGATAAGCCTAATTAACAAAGACCCCATTCCAGATTCTTATCAATTCCTAAAAAACTGGGAGTGCATTAAGCCACTTGAAGAAATACCTAATATAGCATCTGTTATTATTTGTGTAGATTGTGCGACTTGGGAAAGAACTGGGTATCTTAAAGAACAGTTGATTGGAGAAAAAACTATTGTTATAAATATTGATCACCATATCAGTAATACAAATTTTGGTCATTTAAACTGGGTTGACCCTAATGCTGCTGCAACAGCAGAATTAATTTATGATTTACTAGGGTTACTTCAGGTGAAAGTTGATAAAACAATAGCAACTTCAATATATACAGGAATAAGCACGGATACAGGTTCTTTTCTTTATGAAAATACTACAGCAATAACCCATATTGTTGTATCAGATTTAATTAACCGGGGTGCAGATATAAATCTTGTAAGAAATAATTATTATGAAAATATTAACTTAAGCAAAATTAATTTATTAAAACATGGGCTTAATAATCTTTCTTTTAGTGCTGGTAATCAGGTTTGTTGGGTAGCCTTTACTAGAGAAGTATTTAATAATGCAAATGCTACTGATGCCGATGCGGAAGGATTAATAAATCATCTTAAAAGTATCTCGGATGTAGAAGTAGCCATTATTTTTAGAGAAACAACATCTAATACCATTAAAATAAGTTTTCGTTCAAAAAAATGGGTTGATGTTAATCAATTGTCCTCTAAATATGGTGGAGGAGGGCATCCGAGAGCTGCTGGCTGTACGATAACCGGTAGTCTAGATAGCGTTGTTGATGGAGTAATAAATTGGGTAGTACAAAGTATAGCTCAAGGAGGGGCTTCACAATTTGGATGGGATAATAAATGTACTTAAGCATCCAGGTGTTACGTCGCATGATATTGTAAATCAAGTTAGAAAAATTTTAAAAACAAAAAAAGTTGGTCATACTGGAACATTGGATCCTGATGCTGTAGGTGTTCTTCCTTTGTGTATTGGAAAGGCTACTCGTTTGGCAGAGTATTTATCTTCTGCTACTAAACGTTATCGAGCCTTAATATGCTTTGGTTATGAGACCGATACCCAGGATGGATCGGGTCAGATTACTAGAAAAACGGACCTACCTATAGCTTTAGAAGATGAATTATTAAAGGTTCTAGAGAGTTTTATAGGTGAACTAGAACAGGTACCGCCAATGTTCTCGGCTATTAAAATTAATGGACAGCCTTTATATCAATTAGCTAGGCAAGGTAAGGAAATAACCCGGCAGTCTCGGAGAATAGAGATATATGATCTTAAATTAATTAGTTATAACCAAAAAAGTGCTCTTATTGATGTCACATGTAGTAAAGGAACCTACATTAGAACCCTATGTGAGGACATCGGTAAGGCTTTAAATTCCAGCGCCTATATGTCATTTTTACTAAGAATTCAATCTGGAATTTTCCATATTGATAAATCTTATACTTTAGAAGAAATAAAGCAATTAGAGGCTAATGAATTTCTGATTAAAATGGCTGATAGTCTAGCGGATTTGCCAGAGTTAGATTTTAATGAAGATGATATTGTTAAAATAAGCCATGGTAATAAGGTTGTTTTTGGGACCTCTTCTAATTCTGCCTTGGAAGGAATTAAGTACAAAGTATTTGATCAAAATAAAGAACTGTTGGCTGTTGGGATTTTAAAAGATAATTATTTTAAACCTGTAAAGGTATTTAGGTGAGGAACATAATGAAGGTATTCAGAAGCTTAGAACAATATAGTAAACCAGATAAACCTGTAGTAGCTGCTTTAGGTAATTTTGATGGTGTTCACCTGGGGCATAAGCATTTAATTAATACAGCTAAGGATATTGCAGGGAGCATAAATGGGGAGACATTAGTGTTCACCTTTTTTCCTCATCCTCAGTTATTATTTAACACCAATATTGAAATTATAAATTCCTTAAAATTGAAGATTGATTTAATGAAATCTTTAGGAGTGGAAAATGTTTTAGTAATTCCCTTTACTAGAGCTATTGCAGAACTATCTCCTAGTTGTTTTGTTTCTGAAATTCTTAGTAGTAAACTGAAGATATCCCATGTTGTAGCAGGGTTTAATTACACTTTTGGTCATAAAGGAAAAGGGAAAGCTGAGGACCTAATTAAACAATCAGCAGAACAAAATATTAAAGCGACTATTATAGCACCCTTTTATATAGAAGGTAAATTAGTAAGTAGTACACAAATCAGAAATTATATAAAAATAGGTAAAATCACCGATGCTGCAAGATTTTTAGGATATCAGCCTACAATTATTGGTAAAGTCATTGAGGGTAGTAAGATTGGTCGTCAAATGGGTTTTCCTACTGCAAATATAG
>JUEF01000047.1 GCA_000802045.1 Peptococcaceae bacterium BICA1-8 | reverse complement strand
AATTTGATTATCCTGCTTATATCTATATATATTATAAGCCATTGAATATGCTTCTGATGTTTCTTCCATATTACTATATAGTCCTTGAGTACATTTTTTATAAAATGTTTTTAATCGATTAAATTTTGTAGTAATATGACTTTTCGTAAGCGTTTCAATTTCATCTTCTTGAAAAAACTGATGAACTAATATCGATAGAATTTTTCTTTCTTGATCGTAATCATAACCATATACTTCCATTCCAGTTTTAATATATTCAGCTGCAGTATAATTATTGGTTAGATCTCCTGTGCTTACTAGTTCCTCACAAACATTTTCAAAAAATGCTTGTGGTTTCATTAATCCTCTACTTTCAGCATCAGATAAGATTGATTGTAAAAAATCTTGATGAAACTCATTTAAACTAATCATCACTATCACCCTCTTATAATGATTGTATCTCAACTTCATAATCAGAGCATTGCGACAAATCAATAGTATACTTAACTGCTACTATCTGACTTCTAATATCCTTGACAGATATTTTAGGGAACGTATCAGAAACATGAAATACTTTTAATTTATCTACAATAAATTTTTGTAATGATTCTTTATTAAACTCTAAAAAATACCCATACTCCATTAATTTATTCTCAAATTGGTAAATAAGGTCATTTGATTCTCTGTTTATCTGCATTCTTATACTCTTACTTATATCTTCAATAGATAGTCCATTTTCTGAGGGTGTAAGAGCATATGAAAATAGATATAATGGTTCTTTTTCACTATTTAGTTGTAGTTGGGAGGATATATGTGCAAAATCCCCTTTAGAAGTACGATGAGATTTTACTTCAATCACGATATCTTCTAGTAAGAAATCTTGTTTATCGGACTCAGGCCCGACCCATGAAATAATAGATTGTTTGATACCAGCTCTTTTAGCTACAAAATCTCTCAAGCACAACAATTCTGAAAATAATCCCATCTGCTTTTCGATTGTTAACTCTTGGCTCTTCTCTTGCTTAAGTAGTTGTTGCCAACGCTTTAATCTATTTTCAATTGCACATATCATTTCAATATCTGAATGGTAATTCTTGGTTACCGCAACTAAATCTTCACAGAGTGTTAGGAAAATCTCCCAGTCTTCTTTCTTACTTAGGATTAGAAATAATTCTACAATACCCTTTTCTGTATTTCTTTTTAAAATTGATATACCTCTTAGTCTAATTGTATTTTCATCAATATCAAAACCATTCATTGATTGCAAACAAAATCCATAATTACCGTGAAAATCTTTTACCCAAAACAAATTATGTTGTGTTTGAAAATCTATTCGTCTCTGAGAAGATGTTGACATTTTGGCCCAGGGATTTATGTCATTAGTCATCATACTCCTCCTCATCATTTAATAACTCTTGGATATATACTGAGTTTATCTTTAATTTTACAGTTTTATTGGTACTACTAATTCCCCCAGGAAAGCTAATACCAAAAGCTGCAAGTTCATTGTCTTCTTCAGTGTCTAAAATATGTAACATTAAGAGAGGTTTTTTCATCATCTCTCTTATTCTCTTACGATTACTCCCTAGTAGTTTTCGTTCGCTATCTGGCAAAGCTATAGCTTCAGCACTTCCAGAAGATACTTGCCTATTCAAAACTTCATAATATTTCCCTTTATTAAATATTTGCCTTTCTTCTTTTTTAATTTTAATATTTTCTATCTCGTAGGGTTCTTTACATTGCCCACTATACAATGCAATATCCCAATTTGTATCTATATCATTGACATATTTTCTTACGAAGTCAATTGGCATCCTAGACTTTATTCCAAAAGGATCTGAGAAATATACTTGAAATTTTTCTAAAAATTCTATAACCACTCTTTTATCAACATCTTTCCATAAGTGACTATTTCCAACTTTAGTATATAAATTATTGTTAAAACTAAGACTTTTTAAAGTATCCTTAATTGCTTGTAAGTTAATCTTTTTAATAGTTTCATTATTATGTAGCCAGCTAGTTTCCTTAGCATGACCATCCAATTTCATTTCGAAATATATGTCTTTACTACTTTTCTGTTTGTTTCTAGCTGTTACCTGTAATCCACTGTCTGGATGAAATTGAACTGCTAATCCAAAATCATTTGGGGTCATTTTAGCTTCAGACATTCTTTTAAAAGTATCAATTAAATCTTCAGTTGCTTCAATAATAAGGGAAAAGTTATCTATCATTGTTTCTGACATATAGATACGGCATAAATCTTCATATCCATCACGATAGCCAAACCATCTACCCATTTGCATCAAAGTATCGTAGAAAATAGTATTTCTTAAAAAATAGCTTACAGTCAACCCTTCAAGAGTATACCCTCGAGAAAGGCTCGTCCCCCCGATTACTATTGCATTTGTAGGTCTATCCTTTCGATATTCTAATGGAATACTTGTACTTTGATGCACTTCTCTAATAACGATTGTATCAATCACATTACAAATACCACTTAATAAAGCTTCCCAGTCATACTCAAGATTAGGGAATCGCAACTCATAACTCTCTTTAATATTATTAATATGGATACTGTGTTTTAAAGCATCCTTTAGCCTTCCAAATATTTCAATATCTTTCTTAATCTCTGAAAGATAACTTTCTACATGCATACTCAATTTCTGATGAACCATTGTAAATCGAGTGGCATGTATAAGCATACTATTATGCTTATTTTCATGTTTACGTAAATATCTGACACCAACATTAATTACAAAAACCCTAATTGCTTCATATAAACTTTCAGGAATTGATGGTAATAAAAAGTCTTTCTTATGTTTTTCTGGAATGAAATCTAAATAATCATCAACTTCAACTAAATGTATTTTATTAGTATCTAAAAATATTTTCCTTGCACCAAAGTAATTACTTGGGGCATCTAAAGCATATATGAAGTCTTTTGGAAATAAATCTCGTCCAATATTTTCATTTTCTGCATTATGATCAATAAAAATATTAGCATACGGTGTTGCAGTATATGCTACATAGACACTTTTTTGAAATAAACTTAGCAACTTTCTAATTTTCTTATTTATTGTTGTTGGGTCCTCTTGATTTTTGGTATTAATAGATGCATAATCAGATTCATCATCTATTAATAGCATTGCATGACTTGCAATTCCATATTTATACTGTTTCTCTAACCACTCCAATACATTATCTAAGGTATTGGTATGTTTTTTTATTACTAGTAAAATGGGACTACTTATATTATCAAAATTTAGTCCCTGGGCATTTTTATTTGCATCTTGTTTATTAAAATCCTGTTCTGCCGTTGTCAAGCTTATAGGTAATAATTCTTTCTTAAAGTTACCTAGTTTACCTACCCCTACGGGTATTCCCTTATCAAGACCTACAAAGGAGTCATTTAAACGCACTTGGGTCTGGTTTCTTAAATTATTAATTCCTCCAGCAATAATAACTATAAATTTGTAGCCAGCATCTGCAGCCTTACATACTAGTGCAGAATAATTGGCTGTTTTACCTGATTGAACATGTCCTACCACCATTCCATATCGGGAAAAGCAATCAATCAGTGGATCCTCGATATTATCCATAACTATATCTGTATCTGTGTCAATAGCTTTTATTACTTCTGGTGGTAATGATTTTTTCAAATAATCTTTATATCTACTCCAATAGTACATAGTATTCTTCTGTTTTTCTTTACCGGTCCACCAAGTATTATCACGTAATTGTTGCTCCTCCCCTTGTATAAGAACACCATTTTCCATTTGTACATCAAAATGAGTCTCCAATTCTCGTTTCATACGGGCCCAATCCTCTTCACCCAATGGAGCAATTGCTTCAGTTGATAAAATTTGCGCAAAAGTCTCTAATCCAAGTTTTGAAATCAAATCTTTAGTATTTCTTATTTCTACTTCAATTTTATCTTTTGGTAATACTCCTTCTACATTTGTAATTTTCTATAAATGAACTCCTTTAATTTTTGATAACTACCAGTCTCCATCAATTAACAACTCCTTATAATTTTTAAAAATTTCTGTTTTAAGTAAACTCTCAACGTAGCTTTTATCTAAACCACATGATTTTAATCTCTCAACAAGAGCAGTAACTTCATCAAAAGATAACACTGTTTCCTGCATCATTTTATGAGGATTCTGTTGTAAATGAGCTGAATAGCTTCTAATGGAAGATAAGCTTGTAATCCCATCAAGTAAAAGTTCAATAACTCTAAACTTTCATCCGATAATTCAGCTACTAACTTCTCGAAAAGTGGATGGTTTTGATTTAATGCAAATCTAAATCCATCATTTATAGCAACTATTTCCCAAAATCTCGTAGTTGTTTTATCTTCTATTCTTCTACCTCTACCAGTAAACGGCCTAGAACCTTTTTCTGTAATCTGCCTTATGATTCTTTTTAAATCCATTTTTATTTCAGTAATAGGATTTGCCGTAGATTTCTTTATATCAATACCCCAATAGTAGTCTTGATCATTTGGTATATCAATTTTAATACGTACTAGTTTATGAGCATCAATCGCTCTATGAAGCCCCCACCATGTACCATGAATTAATAACCTATTAGCACGATAAAGATAAAATCCTTGTGACTTGGTATAACCTTCTTCTGTTGCATATTGCTCATATTCTTGCTGTGAAAGTTTTGAATGATGCGGAAGTATATATGGTTGTATGCTTATTGTTGAATCATTGATTTTTATTTTTTCTACTGCTAACTGTTGAGTTGCAGGATGACTGATATTAAATGGATTAAAAGCTGTTACTGGATTGTTATTTACAGTTATAGAAAGGTGTTTAAATCTATCAGCACCTTCGAGAAAACGATGGAATACTAAAGATAGGTGCTTTCGCAATTTACTAATTTTATCTGAGAAGTTACTATTATTTAGCCCATCAATTTTTTGCCATACTACCAAAGTACCGTGTTCTTGGTAGCAAAGATCATTAAATAGAGGTAATGATTTAACCCATTTTGGATCAGGGGTAATCAATAACCACTCATCTTTTTCCGCGATATAATCCAAATCCCATTGTCTTGCAGATACTATTCCATTCTTTTTTGATACTACAGTTAATTTTTTGCATTGTGAGAAAGAAGCAGTTTTTAGTCCTAAACCAAAACGGCCTAAATCATTCTTCTCTCTTTCTTGCTCTGGGTTTTTAGTAGCCAAACGCATAGCTTCTATCAGTTCATCATCTGACATTCCTGTACCATCATCTATCATTGAAAATATCATTTCAGGTTCTGCTACATTAAATATCTTTATATTTGAGGCATTTGCACTAATACTATTATCTAATATATCTGCAACTGCAATTTCAAAAGTATACCCTATATCTCTTAGGGACTTCACGAAATTCTTCAAATTTGGCTTGACTATCTCCATATTTCTACATACCTCGCATTTTTATTAAGATATTTCTGTTACTATTTCGATGAATCGATTTACTCTATTTCATAAAAATTTTTGTTATACTTAAATAGTGTAGATTCATGCTTCAATTAAGTTTGAAATATCTATTTGCTTTATACTCCGTTTTCTAAAATTATCCAAGCACAAACTATATTATATATTCGATGCAACATTACACCTTACCTTTTCTAATTTTCAGACAAATCACGACATAAATCGATATAAAACTCTTCCTGCTTTATTAAATTATTTTTTTCTACCTTTGTTTTTGTGAATGTCATTGAATTTCTTTACACCACCAAGTTATCACCCATGCTTAAAACGCCCCAAACAAAAACATCTGACTTTTGTACAGATGTTTTTGATTTATCAATATAAGATTTAAATTTATTTTAAATAGCTCCAATTTAAAGCTCTCTAATCAAATAACTTTTTGGCATTATAATATCTTCCAGCCTATCTTTTATACTAATTCCTAGTAATTCAAGAACCTTTTCCGCTATAGCTCTACCTAATAATGGTGGTACTGCATTTCCAATTTGTTGATATTGTGAGTCTTTTGTTCCTCTAAATACAAAGCTATCAGGAAATGACTGCAATCTAGCTGCCTCACGAATACTAATTGCTCTATTTTGCGTTGGATGTATCCACATTGACTTTCTAACGTTAAGGACTGTTCCTGATGGTTGATCATATTTTAGTCTCTGATAAATTGTATTTTGCGTACGTCTTGGGTCACTATAGGTTGTTTTTAAAGACTCATCAAGATCATGAAAATTTTGACCTGGCTCAAGTTTTTCAAATCTTCTAAGAGCTGTATCCCTTGTATTTGTTACAATATGATTTTCTACACAATCCGAATCATTAAGATATATATGTAAGGGATTTAAATTGATTTTATTTTTCTTCTGAATAGGTTTAGCATCAGTACTAGTTGAAGTTAAATATTCAGATAAATCTTCTATTACATCGCCAATAGTATAATAATTACTTATTAATGGAGTAGGTAGTTCTACTTCCTTTACTTTTAGCTGGTCTTTTTTAATCCCTATTATTATAAATCGTTCTCTGGTTTGTGGTACTCCAAACTGTGCTGCCTTTACAATACCTTTATCTATTACATATCCAAGTGATTTAAATTTCTCTATAACAAAATTAAGTACATTATATGTTTTCACAATAACACAGATATCTTGTTCATTATTAATAATATCTATCAGATTGACATTAAACTTGGAAATTTCTTGTACCTTATACATAGCTTTATGTAGTTCAATAATAACCTTTAAATTATTCTTTAGTGTTGTAAAATCTGAAGTTTCATTTTTATATTCACTAAATAGGCTTTTGGTTTTACAAAATACTTCTTCGTACTCCTCACACCAAAATTCTTTATGTAACTTTTCCCATGTCTGTATTAATTTATTTATAATTGATTCCTGCTTAGTTAGATGCCCTATAAGCTGTTCCTCTGATTTTGTATTCTTATAAATAGTATTAAATTTCGCATAATTTTCCTTTGATAGCGTATATTTATCTAAATCTACACATGTTTTAAGGAAATTTATAAATTTATCCATACCCAGTACTGCTCTAGCAATAGGTATGATCTCTTGTCTTAATTCAACGCCTAGATTATTATTAACTATTTCATCATTTTTTGTACAAAAAAATTTGTGCTTGGCTGAATTCATAGTCTTTACATTCTCCATAACAAAACCGTCTGGCTGTAGTTCTTCTACAGCTCTAATATATTCTTTTACCAACTGATTATTGCTTGAAATAAGCTCATTTTTTTGACGATTAGCATTAGAAAACCCTTGGCAGGGAGGTCCACCTATAACTATATTAAAGGGTCCATAAGTATCTTTTAGTTTCTGATAATTAATGTTCCTTATATCAGATTCAATATGAACATTATGGTGGTTGATTTTATAAGTAGCTTGTGCGTTTTTGTTATTCTCTACAGCCACTTTAATATCAAAATATTCTGTTTTCATAAATCCATAACTTAGACCTCCTGCACCAGCAAACAGGTCAATAGTATTAAGCTTTTTCATCTGATAACCACCTTAAATGCTATAATTTCAGTATTATTAAACGTCTAATTTTAAATTATAGTAGCAGCTTATCATTTTCAGATAGAAAATACAATACAAACTTCAATATATTTAATTTCATTATACCAAACACATGTTCGCATGTAAAGTGTATCTAACTACCTACCCTATATCTTTCCTGTCCTTTAAATACCTCTCGAACATGCCACTTAACATACCGGTCTTGTGGGTAATAGTCCGGGTTGATAGGGTCACGAATCTTTTTCCCATGATACCTCATTAACCATTCTTCTAAGCCATTAGTGCCATTGGCCTCTTCCGCAACCAGCATCTGTCTCTCCTGATTTAGAGTAAAGACACCCCGATCAAAAAGCTTATGATGCATTGAGCATAAAGCGATACCATTTTCTTCACTGTCAGGTCCCCCTGCCTGATGCCATTTGATATGGGCAGCTTCTACCGCCACCAGGTTATTGCCTAATCTTAGATTAAACCCACAAATAGCACATTTAGATTCATAGGCCCGAAGGATTTTTTCCCTAAAGTAAGGGTCCCGCCGTTTATCACTGGAATAATTTAAATCCAATCCTACAGCGCTGAGGATATCTTCATGAATACTATCAGCAAAATGCTCATGCAATATCATATTAGTTATTTCTTGAACGAGCTGATGATTATTAACTAATAAAGCATAAGCTTCATCGTTAAAACCTCCCGCTACCCCATTACTGACAAGCCAATTATCGGTTACTTTATCTATGTTTTCAAAAGATGTATTCACTTGCCAGATACCATCATTACCTAATCTAACAAATGGATGTTCCGGGTGATAGGAATTCCTTTTAGGTCCAAAATCCATTAGCAGCTTCTTAAGCTCTGTTCTAATTTCACTATATGTAAAAAACCTTTTCTTTGTATTTTGAACTTGCGACAAGGCATAAATAAGCAATAAGGGTTTATGAGGTGCCCGTTGACCTTCTTTTTTCCAAATGCTTATCTTTTCAATTTTTTCTTTTAATTGATCGGAATTCATAGCTTCACCTTAACCCTCAATAAATCATTGCAATTTTGATGTTTTGTGATTAATATCTAAATTTGACTTATATCCCTGTTTTCCCTTCTTTTCCCTAAATTTTCATGGTTGTTATATAAAAAAGCAACTAACAAGGAGTTTGTCAGTTGCTAATATCTTTACTAATTGAAATAAAAAATCTAAATCATTACTTTACAAATCTGGTTTGTATTAATTTCTAAAACTTTATCTGCTTTTATATTCTCATTATAACGGGGTTCGTGATAATCAAATATTAATGAATTAACTCAATTTTTCACCAAAATATGCACAGTTCCCTGTCCGCCATCAACTAGAACTCTGTCTCCTGTCTTAAGTCTAATGGTAGCGTTACCGCATCCCACAACAGCAGGAATACCAAGCTCTCTGGCTACAATGGCAGCATGGGATAAGGGCGCTCCTACGTCAGTTATTACCGCTGCGGCTCTGGGGAAGAGTGGTGTCCAGCCAACATTAGTGGTTGTTGCAACCAAAATTTCACCCGGCTGAAGCATTTCACTTTCTTCGGGTTTTGTCAGAATACGCACAAATCCTTCTACCCTGCCTGCTGCTCCGGCAAAGCCCTTTAGCTTTTCAGAATCAGATTCAATAACAACTGGCATACTAGAATCATAGTAGTCCATTCTTTTATTGGAGTCTTTTTCCCATTGGAAAGGATTGAATCGTCCTCGGATAATTGATGGGAATGGCGGTAATGCTTTATATTTTTCATAGTTCTCACGTCTTACAGGAATATGCTTCACTGCCGAATCATCACCGGAAAGCAAATCCTGAACTTCATCAATATAGAGGAAAAATACATTCGCTCCTATGCCCGTAAGTTCTCCCGTCTTAAGTGCAAAGGCGCGGATAACCCTAAATACCCTGACAAACTCTGAACGGGCTGCTTCTCTGAGACGAGCCCCTTCCGATGCTTTTTCTATTTGCTTCTCAAACCATTTTACCTTATTAGGAAAACGCTCCTGAAATCTCTTCCAGGCATCTTCATACTGAATATGCTGCTTCTTTAACAGCTCCTCCACATCACTATTTGATTTTTCAAATTCCTCTATCTGTCTCTCAAGCCAGTTCGCATCCTCCGCGGGATCAGGTATTGATAACTCAAACTCATGGGGTCCTCGATGGCCATACTGCATCAAGTATTCCTCACGGCTCATTTCCCCCTTGATAATCTTTGATATGCCCACAACCGGTCCAAGACTTGCCAGTTCTGAGCCACCCCTTAGGTTGGATAAAAGCGTGTTAGCATCTTCAGTATCTACCAACTTCTCAAGCTTCTTATTTAATGTCATAGCAAGCACTGCTTTGGCGCCACCCGCCATTAGACCCCACCATGCCTTGGAGTTATAGGGTTGGAGTTCATCCTTCCACAACGACAGCAGTTCTTCCTTTGTTTTTACTTTTTTGATTTGTTCCGTCATCCTTCTGCACCAAACAGGTGTGTCTTTAAGATGCTGTGGCATACTTTTAGAAGCTTTTAGAGTACTTTGGATTAAATGCTTTACCCTCGGCAACATTACCTTAATCAAACGTAATCGGGAAAATGGGTAAACAGGCACACTTAAGCCCTCAGGAATATGACCAAATACGACACCGATTAGTTTCATGGCACGTTTAGCGTCCCAGCCATATAATGCCGTGATCGCGGATAACCTTTGGCTAAGATTTGAATATATTCTTCCACAGATATTACCGGACCATAAATAATATTCGGGGATACCCCTCCTGAAACATTCTGGCCAGCATACCGCCTTTTCCGCCTGCTAAGGCCTGAAGCTCAGGAGTCAATTCTTTAAAGCTTATTACCATATTTACCATAAAAACCACCCCTTTCATCCTATTCCCTACGGCATACCGATTGGGGACGACCGTTGAACCCCATATCGAATCATTGCAAGAAAACTGTTCCTCTCATCAAGAAAGCTTTGGAGATAGGTTTCATCCAAATTGTTATCCTCCGCTAAATCAGATAAATACTTGTTATCGAAATAATCCAATATGAGCATGACCAGCTTGAACGCTTGCCCTCGATCCACGTCTTCCCTGAGCGGAACTTTTTCAAACAAACACTTCCACTCCTTGTCCTTATTGGCAATCAACGCGCCATATTTTTCTTTAATATTCTCTTTTAAATCATCCGGTGTTGCAAAAAAGGCTTCACTCACCACTTTGTACAAGTCGGAATTTTTTTTATAATAATTGAATTTGATGATGGTGAATTTTTCTTTGGCCTCAAAAAAATCCCGGTGTTCCAAAAGGTTGTCAAAGCCCATTTTAATCCTTCCTGTTTCAAAGCATCTATCCAAAACACTGAGATACAACTCTTTTTTGCTCTTGAAATGATGAAATATCAATGCTCTAGATATGCCAGCTGCCTCTGCCAACATAACAGTCGACGTTTTCTCATATCCATGACGGGCAAACACAACTAGACAGGCATCCAATATTTGTTCTTTATCATAAAGTTGTGCAGGCATGATTTTTACCTCCTTTTTTACTGACTATACTGTTAGTAAAAATATAACGCATACTGACATACCTGTCAATAAACTTTGTATTTTTCACAGAATCAAACTAAGCAAAAAAATCAAAAGCAGTAAGATGTCAAATTCCTTGGAAGCTAAATTAATTTCCTTATCATTCACAAATACTCTTCTGGAATAAGTATCTATTGTCAGCCCATTGATTTCTACAACCTGATCATTCCTTTTATCTTTATTGGTTAGCCTTTCATAATAATTAGTCACATATTTTTCAAAAATAATATATAAAAATTGACCAGCCATACAATTGTTAATAAACTTTTTCTATCACAAAAATACATTTTGGGTATATTTCACCAAATAAATAGTATACCAGTATACCAGTATATTTGATAATTCATATTGGTAAAAATGCTAATAACCGTCGACCAAGATGCCCAGGTGCATCTCAATCGGCGGTTATATATTTTTTATGTTCTGATATATCCCGTCCTTCCCTTTGACCTTTTGGTATCCGTATCAGTTGTCATCCCTATGTTCGCTATTCCAGGGTAAGATAATATAATGCCTCACCCTCTGCCTTGATAACATCATAATATTTATTAGGAGGAATATAAAAAATGAACTTTTGTCTCATATGCCACTCTTTAATAAAAACTTTCATTCCGTTATCCTCCCCGATTGGAGGGGTATTTAGTATAATCTAGTCAAGCTGTGCTTGCTATACTAGTGCTTTCCTTCCCGGAAAAATAATTCTCAATTTACTGGTACCCAATAAAACATACAAAGAGTATAAAACTACCGCCAGTAATGTAATATCCAAGTAAACCTTTAATATAAATGTTCCTATAATCCCGTAAACTAAGCCCATGAATATAGTAACTGCTAACTGAATTTTGTTACTACTCGGATGAGCAAGAGTTAACAAACCTAAAGCCGTAAGAAGGGTAGGACATGGAATAATTCCCACCGGCGACATAACCAAAAGAAATAGTGGATTGGTTTTAACAAATTCCGGATACTACTAATTCATTAACAAAATTCGTCATTTCATAAGGAGAAACCCAAAGGTCTTTAATAACTTCAAGCATACCTAATTCCATTAATTCATCCCGCAGAACGTTATTTTCAAATTATCTAAAATAAAGAGATATTAAATATCTCATCTTTACCAAATCCACCTCTAGCGCTCTCCAAGCAAATCTCTATATCATTATTATGCAATTATTAGTAAATGCCACTGGATCTTTTATTGGTAATCCTTCGATAAGCAGAGCTTGATTATATAATACGCCTGTGTACAAGCTGTGCTTGTCTTTGTCTTTTTCGTAAGTCTCTTTCAATGCTTTAAAGACAACATGATCTGTGTTTATTTCTAAAACTTTATCTGCTTTTATATTCCCATTCTGATTATTAGGCATGGAGTTCAGTATTTTCTCCATCTCAATTGTTAGTTCACCATC
>JUEF01000046.1 GCA_000802045.1 Peptococcaceae bacterium BICA1-8 | reverse complement strand
GATTAAGATTAAGATTTCGCTTCGCTAGATTTAAAACTAAAGAAAATCTAGCGAAATGTAATGTAGCGAAACCTTAACCTAGTGAAACGAAGTGAACGAAACCTTAACCTTAATATAAGTGGAGGTAATCATGCGTATAGGTTTCGGTTATGATGTACATAGGCTTGTAGCGGGAAGGGCTTTGATCCTAGGTGGGGTCAATATTCCTTATGAGTTGGGATTATTGGGCCACTCTGACGCAGATGTGTTAGTGCATGCTGTCATGGATGCACTCTTGGGTGCTGCAGGACTGGGTGATATTGGCAAGCATTTTCCTGATGCTGATGAAAAATATAGAGGAATTTCTAGTATGAAGCTTTTGGCAGAGGTAAAAAAGCTTTTAGCGGAGAGAGGCTTTCTGGTAAATAATATTGATGCTACAATAGTAGCTGAAAAGCCAAAACTAGCACCATATATTCTTGAAATGCAGGAAAATATATCCCTTTGTCTGGGAGTAGAAAAAGATCTGGTCAATGTTAAAGCAACGACAACAGAGGGTCTTGGTTTTGCTGGAACTGGACAAGGCATAGCTTGCAATGCGGTATGTACAGTTTTTAAAGTGACTAGTGATTAGTGACTAGTGACTAGGAAATACATTACAACCATGGGCTCCTTTAGGCACACGGATATACAGAGGGATTGGTACATGGTCGATAGACTATTGACCATCGACTATAGACTTATTACTAGTCACTAGTCACCAGTAACTAGTAACTAATTGATGGAGGTTTATTTAATGGAAAATATAAAAGTTCGTTTTGCTCCTAGCCCTACCGGACCATTTCATATAGGGGGAGCTCGCTCTGCTCTTTTTAATTATTTGCTGGCGAGAAGATTGGGCGGGAAAATGGTACTCAGGATTGAAGATACCGATTTAGAAAGGTCTAGTCGGGAGTCTGAGCTTAATATTATGGAATCACTAAAGTGGCTGGGGATTTATTGGGACGAAGGACCGGATGTCGGAGGCAGTTTGGGACCCTATCGCCAAACTGAGAGATTAGATTTATATACTCATTATGCGCAAGTACTTATAGAAAAAGGTTCTGCATACCGGTGTTACTGTAGTGAGGAAGAGCTAGAGGAACAAAGACAGGCATTTACAGCTAAAGGGGAATTACCCCGCTACAGCGGCTGCTGCAGGAATCTAACTAAAGAGCAAGAGGAAAAGTATGCCAAAGAGGGACGTAAACCGGTAATAAGATTTAAGGTACCTGATAATCAACCCGTTGTTATTGATGACTTAGTTAGAGGGACCGTGGTCTTTGAGTCCGACGGTATTGGGGATTATGTCATAATCAAATCTGACGGAATTCCTACCTATAATTTTGCAGCAGTAGTGGATGATTATTTAATGAAAATCACCCATGTCATTCGGGCTGAGGAACACTTGTCAAACACTCCACGGCAGGTTTTGGTTTATGAAGCTTTAGACTGGGAAAAGCCAAAATTTGCACACATTTCTCTAATTTTGGGTAAGGATAAATCCAAAATGAGCAAAAGACATGGAGCTACCTCTGTTGTTCAGTATAAAGAACAGGGTTATTTGCCTGAAGCTGTAGTAAATTTCCTGGCCCTTTTGGGCTGGTCGTCGGGCGGCGAAGAAGAGATATTTACTATGGAGCAGTTAATTGAACAGTTCTCTCTGGATAGAGTTGCGAAAAACCCTGCTGTATTTGACATGGATAAATTAAAATGGATTAATGGTTACTATATTAGACAAAGTTCTACTGGAGCAATCGCAGATTTAGCTTTACCTTTCCTACAAGAAGCTGGCTATTTACCTCAGGACATTAACGAAGAGCAATACCGGTGGGTAGAAATGATTGTAACTGCTATTCAAGAAAAAATACATTGTGTTAATGAAGTTCTTGATTACATGAAAATATTTGTTGGGGAAGAAGTTGAGTTTGAAAATGAGGAAGCCCGTCTAGTGCTAACGGAAGAACAGGTGCCTCAAGTAATTGAAGCTTTACGAACAAAGCTAAAAGAAATGGATATAATAGAACCAGATGCAGTTAAAAAGGCGTTAAAGGCAATTACCAAGGAAACCAAACTCGGGGGCAGAAATGTATTTATGCCCATTAGAGTTGCTTTGACGGGGCAGATGCACGGACCAGAGCTTCACTATATTATTCCTGTTTTAGGCACAGAACTAGTAGAGAAGCGGGTAGGATATACATTAAAGAAGGCTAATAGTTAGTAGACGATAGACAAATATTGCAATTCATACCTTGACACTAGGAATTAAGTGGAGATATAATTATTATTAAGGATGAACACGGTTAAAAATATAAGATGTTTACTATAGTCTAATACGATAAAGATAATGATCGGGAGAGTAGCTTTTATTGAACCTCCAGAGAGGGTTTGTTACCTGCTGTAAGCAAACCTAGGCTCCAGTAGAAGTGAAGTGCACCCGGGAATTGAAAAGCTGAAGATATATCTGGCATGGCCAGATATATAGGTTAAGGTTGGCTTAACTTTTAGGTCAAATCTTATTGGTCAAGGTTAGCTTCTGAGTAATTTTGATGGTCAGGCTAAGGCTAAGGCTAAGGTTTAGTCCGGGTTTAATTTCTTGGTCTTATCTCAACCTTTTCCTAGCGAAGCGGAACCTTAACCTTAGTAATGTTTGCATTACTACTTAACCTTTTGTTGGCTCTGCCAACACACCGTAGGTTTTTCCGGTTGGCACCGTTAAAGGCCTTAATGAGTGGAGCGGTAATTATTATTACTGTTCAACCAGAGTGGAACCGCGAAGTCTTTCGTCTCTGTAAGAGATGAGGGGCTTTTTTGTGTACAAAAAAAGGCATGACGTCTAATTAGCTAATCTGCACGACGGCATGATGGCTATGAGGTTACTCCGGACGTCGGCATGACAACTTACGGGATATACTGCATGTCAGCATTTTTTAATAGTGCGGACCAAAAAATCTAGCTTAATTAGACGTAATGCCGACTAAAACATTTAACCTTTGAGCCGTCATGCTGACCCAAATAGCTAGCATAAAAGCCGTCACGCTGACCTAAAAGCAATACAGAAAAGATGTAAAGCTGACCACAAAGCTTTACCCATAAGCAAATAGAGGAGGAGATATTGATGTTAAATAGAATAAAAAAGGATATCCAGGTTATTTTTGAAAGAGATCCTGCTGCCAAAAGTGTCTTAGAGATTTTGATAAATTATCCCGGATTACATGCAATCTGGTTTTATAGAATTAGTCATTTTTTCTACAAAGTAAAATGGCATGTTTTAGCCCGTTTTATTTCGCAGATAGGACGATTTCTTACCCAGATCGAAATTCATCCAGGGGCCACCATTGGTGAAGGATTATTCATTGACCACGGAGCAGGGGTGGTTATTGGTGAAACGGCAGAAATAGGGGATAATGTTACTATTTATCAGGGTGTTACTCTAGGAGGTACAGGAAAAGAAAAGGGTAAAAGACACCCGACTATTGGAAATAACGTTGTTATTAGTACCGGAGCAAAAGTACTTGGTTCTTTTAAAGTGGGGGATAATGTAAGAATAGGAGCAGGTTCCGTAGTGCTAAGGGAGGTTCCCGAAAACTGTACAGTTGTTGGTGTACCTGGGCGCATCGTAATTAAAGATGGTGTAAATTTAAATAAAGAGAGAATTAATGAAATAGATTTGCAACACAATAATCTCCCTGACCCTGTTCAAGAAATGCTTTTATGCTTGCAAAAGCAGGTTCAAAGGCTGGAGGAAAAGGTATATCAATTGGAGGGTAAAAATAATGAAAAATAATTTGCAGGTATATAATACGCTAACTAAGAGGAGAGAGCAGTTCGTGCCCAAGGAGGAAGGTCATGTACGAATGTATGTATGTGGGCCGACCACCTATAACTTTATTCATCTTGGTAATGCCCGGCCCATAGTAGTATTTGACACTATTAGAAGGTATTTAGAATATCTGGGCTATAAGGTAATTTATGTGCAAAATTTTACTGATGTAGATGATAAGATTATCAACAAAGCTAAAGAAGAAGAGCAGGAACCTTTGGCTTTAGCTGATAAATACATTACGGAGTATTTTACTGATGCAGATAGGCTTCTGGTAAAAAGAGCAGATATCCATCCTAAAGTAAGTGAACATATGGAGGAAATAATTAACTACATTAGAGGTCTGGAGGAAAAAGGATACGCCTATGAGGTTGAGGGGGATGTCTATTTCTCTGTAAGAAAATTTGCTGACTATGGCAAGCTTTCCGGGAGAAGTATTGATGACCTCGTATCTGGTTCTAGGGTAGAGGTTGACCAGCGAAAGAATGATCCTTTGGATTTTGCCTTATGGAAGAAAGCTAAGCCAGGAGAGCCTGCTTGGAATAGCCCCTGGGGTCAAGGTCGTCCGGGCTGGCATATTGAGTGTTCGGCAATGTCCTGCAAGTATTTGGGTGAGGAGTTTGATATTCACGGAGGAGGCTATGACTTAGTTTTCCCCCACCATGAGAATGAAATTGCCCAGACGGAAGCTTTATTGGGTACACCGATGGCCAGGTACTGGCTGCATAATGGCTTTATAACAATAAATCAAGAGAAAATGTCCAAATCTCTAGGTAATTTCTTTTTACTAAGAGATATACTGGAAAAATTTGATCCAATGGTAGTAAGGTTTTACCTGTTGGCTACCCACTATCGCAGTCCGCTAGACTTTGATGATGAAAAACTAAGGGTTGCTCAAAAAGGGCTAGAAAGGCTATCCAATTCGTATTTGCAGCTTTCTAACGGCTTAAAACTCTCGGGACATTATGATAATGGAAAGAAAGTAAGACGAGCAGCCGAAAAAGCCCGTATAGAATTCGGAGCGGCTATGAATGATGATTTTAACACCGCTTTAGCTATAGCTACGTTATTTGATTTAGCTCGGGAGGTAAATACCTACTTAAGGGAGCAGCAACTGGATAAATCAGCTTTAGAGGAAGCACAAAGGGTTTTTGACGATCTATTAGCTGTTTTGGGAATTACCCTTGGAAAAGAATTAACAGGAACTGAAAATATCGATGATTTAATGAATTTGATAGTCATTTTACGGCAGAATGCTAGAGTAGCAAAGGATTTTACAACTGCAGATAGTATTCGGGATCAATTGCAGGAAATCGGAGTAGTTTTGGAGGACGGTCCAAAGGGAACCCTCTGGAAGCATGAGGAGGAGGCCTCCGGGCTTCGGGGTAAAATAGTAGAAGTGATAATTAATATCAGACAAATTTCCAGAAAAAATAAAGATTTTAAAACTTCTGATTTAATAAGAGATGAACTGAAAAATGCTGGTATCGTTCTTGAAGATACACCACAGGGGACTAGTTGGAAGTAATGGGACATTACTTCCAACTTTCGCTCACTTTGTTTCGCTAGGCTGAGGTTAAGGTTGAGGTTGAGGTTAAGATAAGATTAAGATTTCGCTTCGCTAGGTTTAAACCTAAAAGAATCTAACGGAATGAAATGCAGTGAAATCTTAATCTAACGAAGTGAAATCTTAGTCTGAAAAAACGGCGGGGCCGTTTTTTCTTGGAAGGTAAAATGATATAATATTTTAATGGACAAGTTTAAAGGAAGTGGTTTTATGTTTTCGTCTTTTCAGGGGGACCCTACTCAATTGCCATCCTTAACTTTAGCTTATATTGGTGATGGTGTTTATGAGCTGTATGTACGGAATCGCCTAATTGAAGAGGGTCATGTTAGAGTGCAAAATTTACATAGGGAAGCTATCAAAAGGGTTAATGCTACTTTACAAGCAAGGCTGCTCGAAAAGATTGAAGGTCAGCTTACAGAAGCAGAGCTGGCAGTTGCTCGAAGGGGTCGCAATGCAAAATCTGGTCATGTTCCCAAAAATACTGAGGTAACGGAGTACCGGAAAAGTACGGGGCTGGAAACATTAATCGGTTATCTATATTTAAAAGGTGAATTTAAACGGATAGAGGAATTTTTGTCTCAGATAGAAGAAATAGTGGAACGAGGTGAGTTATTGTGAGCAAAGCTGACAATATCTTTGCTGCAATGTGTAAGGATATCATTGAAAATGGTAGTTCTTCTGAAGGTCAAACCGTAAGAGCTAAATGGGAGGATGGTACCCTAGCGCATACAATTAAAAAATTTGCCGTTGTTAATAGGTATGATCTTTCTGAAGAGTTTCCGATTCTTACATTAAGACCAACAAATTTAAAAGCTGCAATTGATGAAATACTTTGGATATGGCAAAAGAAATCAAATAATATTAAAGATCTTAATAGTCGTATCTGGGATAGTTGGGCTAATGAGGACGGTACAATTGGCAAAGCATATGGATATCAATTAGGAATAAAACATAAATATCCTGAAGGCGAATTTGACCAAGTAGATAGGGTGCTGTATGACCTAAAGCATAATCCATATAGTAGGCGAATTATCGTTAATATGTATAATCATAGTGACCTACATGATATGAATTTATATCCTTGTGCATATAGTATGACCTTTAATGTGACAGGGAAAAAACTTAATGGCATACTGAATCAGAGATCACAAGATGTGCTGGTCGCAAATAATTGGAATGTAACACAGTATGGGATTTTATTGCACATGTTAGCACAAACAAACAACCTTGAGGCAGGGGATCTCGTTCATGTTATTGCAGATGCCCACATATACGATAGACATATCCCTCTAGTTTCTGAATTGATTAAAAGGACTTCATTTCCAGCCCCCAAATTGTTAATTAATCCAGAAAGAAAAGATTTTTATGATTTTAAAGTAGAAGACTTTATTTTAGAGAACTATCTATGTGGTGCGCAAATAAGCAACATTCCTGTTGCTGTGTAAAAGGAGATAACAATGAAGGCTATTGTTGCTGTTGATATAAACTGGGGAATAGGTTATAAAGGAAAACTCTTGCAGTGGATTCCTGAAGATTTGAAATTTTTTAAGGCTATGACCTTGGGTAAGGTTGTCATAATGGGAAGGGAAACCTTTGAATCTTTACCTGGGAAAGAGCCATTAAAAGATAGAGTAAATATTGTGCTAAGCAAAAATGAGGGTTTCAAAAATGAAAATGTAACAATCTGCCGTTCATTGGACGAATTATTTGGTGTACTTAAAAACTACCCTGAGGAAGATGTGTTTGTAATAGGGGGAGAATCAATTTACGCCCAATTACTACCATTTTGCTCAGAAGCTTATGTAACAAAGATTAGAAACAGCTATAAAGCGGATAAGTATTTTATCAATTTAGACCAGATTAAAGCCTGGGAAGTTGTATCTGAGAGTGAACCCCAAAATTATGGCGATATAGAGTATCGCTTCATTAAATATGTAAATAATAAAAGTAAAAGTACCCTGTGACCAGTGACCAGTGACCAGTGACCAGTGACTAGTGACCAGTGACTAGTGCTTGGTGCTAAGTGACCAGGGACCGGGGAAGACAATGGCTAAGGGGATATTTTTTGCGTCTGACAATACTTCTGGGTGAAGATTGAGCGTCTGACACAGGCCTTGCAGGATAGTAGGGGCGCCCATTGGGCGTCAGAAAGATTCTTCTGTAGCACTGTAGAACCGTAGAACTGACATTCAGTATAGCAAAGGAGAAAAAACATGGCTGAGATTTTTGGAAGAAACCCCGTATTGGAGCTTTTAAGGTCCAATAAGTCGATAAACAAGATACTGATAGCTACGGGAACGGAGAAAGGTCCCATGCTAGAAATTATTAAGCTGGCAAAACAAAGAAAAATTCCTTCTCAACAGGTTGAGAGGAGCCAGTTGGATAAAATGTTTCCTGGTGAGAACCACCAGGGGGTTGCAGTTCTAGTATCAGCTGCTGATTATGTAGAGTGGCAGGATATTTTAGAGCGAGCACGAGAAAAAAAAGAGGATCCCTTAATAATAATACTGGATGAAATTGAAGACCCCCATAATTTAGGGGCGATATTAAGAACTGCTGATGCAGCGGGGGCTCATGGGGTAATCATTCCTAAAAGAAGAGCCGTTCCCTTGACAGAAGGGGTAGCTAAAGCCTCCGCGGGTGCTGTAGAATACGTGCCAGTTGCCCGGGTGTCTAATATTGTGCAGACTATGGAGCAATTGAAGAAGGAAGGCTGCTGGATAGTCGGTACTTCTTTGCAGGGTAAGGTGCTCTATGAGCAAGATTTAAAAGGGCCACTTGTAATTGTTGTTGGCAGTGAAGGTAGCGGCCTCGGCAAACTAACTGAAGAAAAGTGTGATTTTTTAGTCACTATACCTATGCAAGGGCAGATTAATTCACTAAATGCTTCGGTAGCAACAGGTGTTGTTCTTTATGAAGCATTACGGCAAAGGAGCGGATGACTTCTGAGTTAGACAGGATGTCGGCTTGACGGCTAATGGGTTAAAATGCAGGTCAGCGTGACGACTCTTGGGCATATCTGCAGGTCGGCATTATTACTCAAGGGCTATACTGAATGACGGCATTACGGCTCAAAGGTTAAAATGCAGGTCTGCATTACGGCTACTGGGATAGACAAGATGTCGGCTTGACGGCTAATACGCAAATCTGCATGCCGACCAAAAAAATGTCCAACAAGACGTCACGCCGACCCAAAATATTACTTGTTAGCCGTAATGCCGACAAAAAAATTTCTCCCAGAAGTAAAAAAGCCGACCTAAAGTGTTACCCGTTAGCTCAATGCCGACCTAAAAGATGGCTCATAAGCCATAATGCCGACCTAAGATGTTTACTTGTAAGACGTCGCGCCGACCCAAGATATAACTAGTTAGTCGTCATGCCGACCCGAAAAGCTTGCAAGTAAGCCATAATGCCGACCCGAAAAGCTTGCATGTGAGACGTCAAGCTGACCTAAAATATTGCCCAAAAGTAATAATGCCGACTCAAAAGACTTACCCAGTAGAAAAAAGTGGAGGATACGGAATGCCCCATGAAGAATTTTTAATAATTGATGGATATAATGTCATAAATGCTTGGCCAGAACTCATAAAATTAAAGGAAAAAAATTTTGAACATGCTCGTCTAAAATTATTGCAGATTATTAGTAATTATTCAGGATATAAAGGCATACAAGTTATAGTGGTGTTTGATGCCCATTTGGTAAGAGGTGGTGTTGAACGTAGAGAGTGTTATGGAAATGTGGAGGTAATATATTCTGCAGAGGGTATACCAGCCGATTTAGTAATTGAGAAGCTTGTTTCTACTTTTTGTGTAGGCAGCAGGATATTTGTTGCTACCTCGGATAAAACTGAGCAGGAGATGATTTTGGGCAAAGGGGCATACCGCATATCCTCTCGTGAGCTTCTTTTAGAAGTAGAAGAAACAGTTCGAGATAATAAAATTTTCCATAAAGAAAATCAGTACAGGCCATACCGCTTAGACTCACATTTGACTGATGAAGTTAAAGTGATCCTTGAAAAGTGGCGGCGGGGTAAGTAGCTGCAATTCAAACTTTCCTTGACTTATTTTTAGGACCTCGGGTATAATTATCAATGTGGTAAGTGGACAAACTAAAGCTTGTATGGGGTTTTTGAAGGCTGGGTAATATTCAGACAATTGCATAATGTTGAAATTTTTAAGTGGAGGCGAGAGCATGACTATTACTGCAAAGCAAGATCTTTGCGACACCTTTGAGATAATGGATGATGAAAAAGTAGTAGAAATAGCAAAAGACGGTGATACCTATGCTCTGGAGTTTTTAATTAATAAATATAAGAATTTCGTGCGGGCAAAGGCTAGATCATACTTTCTTATAGGAGCCGATCGTGAAGACATTATTCAAGAAGGGATGATTGGCTTATATAAAGCTATTCGGGATTTTCGCTATGACAAATTGTCTTCCTTCCGTGCTTTTGCGGAGTTATGTATTACTCGTCAAATAATAACCGCCATTAAAACAGCTACGAGACAAAAACATATCCCGCTTAATTCCTACGTTTCATTAAATAAGCCTATTTATGATGAGGATTCTGATAGAACCTTATTAGATGTAATATCCGGCTCCAAAATAACCGATCCCGAGGAACTCATTATAAGCAGAGAAGAGTTTGACGACATTGAAGAAAAAATGGGTGAGATATTAAGTTCATTAGAATGGAAGGTCCTGATGTCTTATCTAGAGGGTAAATCCTATCAGGAAATTGCTGTTGACTTGAAAAGACATGTAAAATCTATTGATAATGCACTACAAAGGGTAAAAAGAAAACTAGAAAGATATCTAGAAAAACGGGACTAGGAAATAATAGTAATTAATTGCTAGTGTAAGTCCGCATTTATCTGCAGGTACCAGTAATTACCACTGAAAAAGTGTTGACTTGACTCCGTATTTGATATAAAATAGATTTTGTCAGTAAAACAGAAAGCCGGGCCGACGTAGCTCAATTGGTAGAGCAGCTGACTTGTAATCAGCAGGTTG
>JUEF01000045.1 GCA_000802045.1 Peptococcaceae bacterium BICA1-8 | reverse complement strand
TCCCAAGTTCCTAATACTTCTCTCCATACATGCCACGTTCTTTGATCCCGACAGACCCTCCGAAATCTCACCTTTATCGATTTCAAATCCTTCCATTGGATAAAGCGTACATAGTGACTTACTACTCTTTTGATATTTTAGATTCCAACCTGGCTGTGCAGAACATCTACTGTAAGTCATTTTTGGTTGTACCTGATATGCTTTTTCAATATATGAAAGTAGTTCCGACCAGATTGGTTCTCCTTCCCCAATATATTACTTAATCTCCTCATAAGACGGCTCGTGATTGACGTTGAATAGCTCACTCCATTTCATATACAACCCCCTCCTTTTTTACCTTTTTATATTCTGAAATCAATATCTTTGCAGTATCAAAATCTATCTTTTCATTTAATGCTAATCTTTTTATTAAGGAAATATATGGCTCACTTGAATTGTCATCACTTATTTGTATCTTTTGGATCAGACGATCTAAACGCAATCTTACAGTCGGGTAGGTTACTCCATAAATATTTGCAATTTCTTTTAGTGAACCAGATGCAAGTAAAAACTTTTTGATGAATACAATATCCTCATCATCCAGATTGTTTAACCAATCAGGCAAAACCACTATTGCCATACCAACACCTCCTGATGAATTATTGCATCTTATTATAACATTATTGTTAATATAGTAAAACATCATATTTAACTTTATTAATGTGTACCAGTAAAAAGATTAATTACTCAGTCAGCGCTTATATGTCTACACCTGCGGTTTGTTCCAATAGCATAAAAAAGCCGTGGATGTAAACAGGATTTTTCCTGCACACCTCACGGATTCACTAATCTTTATTATTTTTCACCTAGCTTCGTTGGAAGCATTTTATGTGACTGAACTCCTATTTTTGAATACCTAATAAGTCTTCAATCTTCTCATACATAAATTGGTAGGAGTTGGAAACTCCTTGGTTATAAAATTCCTTTGCCAGTTTCTCAGTGAAAAAATCTAAAATTATAAGAGCTGCTAAGTCTCCTATCTCCTCTTCTCTTTCTTTTAGGAAAAATTCTTTAATAGCGGAAATCATATAATCTTTTTTATCTTTGCTTAAATTAAAATTAGAGTTCAAAGGTAAATCCTCCATAATAATTAAATTGGAAGCTAGTTAAAATAACCAAACAACTATTTGTTTTTACTCTATTTTAACATTCCCTACCACCCACGCAGGCAAAAGAACTGTCCCTTTTGCTTCCTACCTTAGTAAAATGGCTTTTACAATTGTTCCAGGTGATATCGAACCTGTTCCTTGAGGAATATCTATTAATCCATTACAGCCAACCATTGACCTTAAAATACTTGATTCTTGTTTGCCTGTTTGTTTAGCTATCCATTTTCCATTTTTATAACTTATATTAACTCTTAGAAATCTCCGCTGATTACTCCCTTTATTAAAACCATCTTCTAGTTGAACGTATAAAATATTATGTTTTTGAGCCTCAATGCCTCGCAATTTATTAATTAATGGCCCTACTATAAGTTCGAAACTAATCAATGCTGCAGCAGGATTACCCGATAAACCTATTATCGTTTTTTTATTAATAATTCCAGCAATAACAGGAGATCCAGGTTTAATGTGAACCCTATTAAATAATATGTTTGCACCTATATTTTTTAATGCTTGTTCTATTAAATCATAATCCCCTACAGAAGCTCCACCGGTTGTAATTATTAAGTCATAATTTTCTATTGCATACTTTAAATTCTGTTCAATTAATAAAATATCATCCGGAACAATACCTAACGAAAATGCTTTGCCTCCTAATTCATTTATTAAGGCTGCCAATGAGGGCAAATTGCTGTTGTAAATTTGTCCATACCTTATATTATCACCAGATTCTACTAGTTCATCACCGGTACTCAATATAGCAACTTTGGGTTGTCTATATACTTTAATCTTTCTTAATCCTAAAGACGCCAGAACTCCAATATGATATGGGCTTAATATTTCTCCCTGCGAGAAAATCATTTCTCCCTTTTTTATATCTGAACCAATAAACACTATATTACTATCTACCCGTAATTCATGATATAATTTTATTTCATTATTTTGGTATACTACATCTTCCTTTTTTATCACAGCATCCGCTTCATGTGGTAGAGGAGCACCAGTCATAATTTTAGCCCCACAGCCTACAGGTAAATTATGAATTTCTCTCATATCCCCCGCCTGCACTTCATCAACAATTTTAATGCTTCTAGGACTATCATTAAAAGCACCTAACGTATCTGATGCCCTGACAGCAAAGCCATCTAAAGGCGATCTTCTGAAAGAAGGTACATTGATACATGCATAAATATTTTCAGATAACACTCTACCACTAGCTTGCTCTAATGTGGCTTCTTCTGTTCCTAATGTTTTTATTGTATTAAGTAATATATCTTGGGCTTCTTCCAGTTGAACAACCCTAAAATCCATCTTTATACCCCTTTTCCGAAACTGCAGTCTGGATATCTGCACAGTTTACACTCAAGGCAAAGTCCCCCATGTCCAAGTTCCACAATGTCGGATTTACTTATTTTTTCACCTGTAAGAACTCGAGGTAAAATTAGATCAAAAACTGTTGTTTTAGCATACATTACACATCCCGGTAAGCCCATAATAGGAATTTTTCCTAGATACCCCATTAAAAACATGGCACCTGGCAACACTGGTGCACCATATGAAATAATATTTGTACCTAGTTCCTTTATTGCTGTTGGAGTAATATCATCGGGATCTACCGACATACCACCGGTTGAAAGAATTATTTCTGCACCTTGTTCAATTAGTCTTTTTATTGCTTTCTGAATAAGTTCTTTGGAATCAGGTACAATTATTTGACCAATTACCTCACTGCCATATGGTTCTAATTTGTTTCTTAGAACAGGTCCGAAAGCGTCTTGTATCCTACCATAAAATACTTCATTACCAGTTGTCACTACCCCTACTTTATATGATTTATATGGTCGTATTTTAACTAATCTTGCTTTAGCACAAATACTCTCTATATATTTTAATGGTTTCTCATCAATAACAAGGGGAATAATTCTTGTACCAGCTACTTTTTCTCCCTTTATTACAGGTCTATTATTATGAGCTGTTGCAAACATAATGCTATCTACTGAATTAATTTCTCGTAAAAGATCTTTATTTATCTTTAAAACTCCACTATACTCTGCACTAAGGTTTACTTTCCCTTCTTTAGGTTCAGAAAAAATAATGCCCTTTGTTCCTCCTGCTTTTGCTAGTCGCAGTGCCGCCTCGTCTTCGTGAATCTGATTTTCGCAAGGCTTCATAATATATATATGCTCTTTACCCAGCTTTAATAATTCGGGAATATCTTGTATAGAAATAATATGACCCTTTTTAAAAGCTCTACCCTTAAATTCATTGGGTACTATTTTTGTAATATCATGGCATAATACCATCCCCACAGCATCTTCAACCCTTATTTTTTCCATAGAACTGCTCCCCTTCCCAAGTTTTATCGCTATATTAAATCTTCAAACAAAAAATCCTTATCTCAGAAATAGAGATAAGGATAGACTACACCTATCACTTATTCTCCTTTCCAAGAAAGGGGAGGTATAACCGTTTCCAGCTGTACCCCGTGAGTAAAATAATTTTACTCAGGGCCATATTCCATAGACTAATCGTTAGGAAATATGGCCTCGGAGAATGTATATTAATATAGAGTGTAAGGAGTATAGAACTTATGCTTTCTTTTCTTCTGCGGTTTCTGTTATTTCTTGCTGGGTAGTATTCATAGCCCCTTTAAACTCCTTAATACTTTTACCCATAGCACGTCCTACTTCAGGAAGCTTACCCGGTCCAAATACAATAAGTGCTAATGCTAAAATTAATATTAACTCTGGTAAACCTACATTAGGTAAAAAACCAAACAAAAGTATCTCCCCCTTCAAATTGCGAATAATATAACTACAATATTCTATAATAATTTTAATTGAACTAACTATATCATTACAATCAGGATTAACCTGTATTTATATTAAAAAATGTGGGGAAAAACCCTACATTTTTTAATATTATTTGTTTAAATATTATTTATCTAATTAAGCTTTATAAATTTTAACACACACTTCTTTATGCAATGCTTGACCGGAAATAGGTTCAGCTTGCAAAAAGTTAAACTGACTGGCATTTGTTCCTTTCCCCTTGGCCAAATTACCAAAGCCCCAGTGCCCATAGCCCCACTGCCAGCCAGCTACTTGAGGATGAATACTGTCTGTGACCTTAGCAGTAGCTCTATCCTTGCTATAAGGAGACTCGACCCAGATAATATCCCCGTCATTTATTCCCAGACTTTGGGCAGTTGCAACATTAATGTATAGAGGATTATTATTTTTTATTCCCATTAAATATGGATTATTGAAGGTTCTACTATGGGTATGATTGGCTTGTTTCCAAGAAATTAAATACAAAGGAAAGTTTTTATCCGGTTGCCAGAATTTTTCTCTATAGACAGGCAGTCCTTTGGCATCTTCACCATAGATATCCTTTATCATTTTTCCGTTATGACTATTAAGAACAAAATGAAATTTTCCTGTAGCAGTTTTTAGATCCTTTTTGTATTTTTCATATACAGTTCCGCCTTGATCCTGCCATACTGCTCCAGGCATGCTTTTCAGTTCAGCAAGTCCTATTTGGGCAATAGAATTCCTTAATTTATAATCAAGATAGTCTTCATAAGTCAATTTTTCAAAAACATAATTTCCTTCTGCATCTTGAAGTTTTAATCTCCGCCCTAGCTCAAGGAAAATGTCATATTCGGGATACTGCCCAAAAATAGGCTCAATTACCGGTTGTCTTAAAGCAACCATCGGCCAGGTTACCCCTCTGGTTACAGTTCCATATCGTTCTAAATAAGTTGTACCAGGCAAAACTATATCAGCCAATAAAGCAGTTTCACTCAAATAGTTATCAATTACTACAAAAAACTTTAGTTTTTTCAGAGCTTCTATTACCTGATATGTCCCTGGTACTGAAAAGACTAAATTAGTCATCGTAGCAATACCTATCTCTACGGGGTATGGCCCGGTTTCATCTATTAATCGTTTCATAGTTTCAACATAAACTCCAGAACTATTACCTAAAGGAAAGTTATCTAAACCATCAAATCTGGGTTTTGCCAATTCTTTAGTTTTAAAAGGACTGTTTCCCAATTGAATTCTATTAGGCAATATTAATCCTCCCGGTTTATCCAGGGAACCTACTAATAAATTTAAGATAAAAATAGCCCGTAGATTATCTACTGCATTGGAATGGTGACCAGGTCCAGCCCAGGCATCTATTAATGCCGGTTTTGAGTTAGCCAATTCCACGGCTAATTGTCTGATGCTTGCGGCAGAAACTCCAGTTATCTTTTCAGCCCATTCCGGAGTTTTATCTTGAACATATTTTGAGTATACTAGAAAACCATGGGTCCAATAATCAATAAATTCCTTATCGTATAATTTTTGGTTAATTATTACGTGGCCTAAAGCTAAAGCCAATGCACCATCAGTTCCTGGTTTTATGGGTATCCATTGCTGAGCTTTATTTCCAGTTTCATTGCGCCAGGGGTCAACAACAACTAATTTTGCTCCATTTTTTATACCTTTCATGATTACTTTTGGTAAATGTGCCCATTTTGTTGCCCCTAAAGGATTCCATCCAAATATGAGCATATACTTTGTATTGGCATAATCCCCCAAGGGTTCACTTTCACCGGCTATACTAAAAGCTGCGGCCTTTCTAGATGCACTACAAAGATTAGTATGGAAACTTATATTAGGAGTTCCGAATAAATTGCCAAAATCAAGCTGCGTATCCTTGGCAATAGAACTTTCCGAAAAAGTAACCAAACTCTCTGGAGTCCCTTTTTTGAGCAAATTATTTAATTGTTCTGTAATTATTTGCAATGCCTCATCCCAGGTTATTTCTTTCCACTGGGGGTCGATTTCTTTGCCTTTTTCTTTATTAGTTCTTAATAGCGGCTTACTTACCCTTTCAGGATCATACAGGGTCATAAGTCCCGCATTACCTTTGGGACACATTACACCTCCATTTTTAAACTCCTGCTCATAATCCTGAGATACATTACATACACCCAATGGATTATAAGGGTTAGGTTCTATTTTATATGCTATACCGTCTACAACCTGAACTTTTATTCCGGTACCCCCTCCGCACATATGACAGCAGGTATAAACCCATTGACCCTGCGGGGCTGAAAATCTTTCCTTTTCATCTGCTGATAGTCGTTTGTTTTGTAGAGAGGCAGCGGCAACTGCTCCACCTAACACAGTTGATGATAGCTTGAGAAATTTTCTCCTATTAAGCTTCCGTTGAAATAACTTTTTCATACCCAAACACCCCCATCAGCTTTTATACAGGGTTTATTCATATCTTTTATCAGCAGTTATTGGTAATAAATGTAGGCCATAAATAAATAAAATAACACTGAATAGTAATATTGCTATGCTAAACAACCACTCCGCACTGCTTGGTTTATACATTGTAGTCACTCTATTACTTTCATAAGCCTCTACCAGACCGGCCAATACGGGAATTGTCAGCTGGGGTATAATTAAATTCATTCTGGTAATAAACACTCCGATTAGAGAAGATAGGGAGCCGATAGTATAAAATAATAACCTGCCATTGTTTTGAAAAATAAATATTATTACTGGGACTAGTATTCCTGCACCGATTTGTCCCAGCCAAAAAAGATTTGAAAAGGCACCTGTAGTTAGAATCTTAATAATTGAGGTTTGAGCGGGGAGTTCACTATAAATACTTACTATAAATTGACTAATAAACAGCAGTAAGTCAAATACAATAAGTATCATTAACACTTTATATAAACTCCTAATTAGATCTATATTTTTTTTCTTTAAAAGACTGCTCAGAAAAATCTGTAAAGCAAAGCCTGAAACTAAAGCTGATACTAGAAAAACTACGGGAAACAATCCGGTATTCCAGAAACTCCTGGCCTTAAGCACAGCGAAAATTGCCCCCGTACCACCGTGTACAGCTATTGCTAAAGGAATACCTACATACCCTATCCTTTTTATTTTTTGCAAATCCAAATCCCAGTTAACTCCTGAAAAATCATACTTATTATTTAACACCAATCTAACCAATAGATTATCTGATCTATTACCCTTTATTAAATGGGATATAATATCTTTTCTTAACAAAAACCATAATTGCATAAATATGACAATCAGATATACAACATATAGCTGTAGTTCCCAAGATAAAACAGATGTTTTGTTTCTGTTTAAAAAAACAGTCCAGAACCTTCCCATATGACCAATATCTATGAAAATAAACATGAACCCTGTAATTAAAGAAATTAACGAAGAGTATAGTGCTAACCGACCAACACTTTTGTATTTTTCTATCTCCAGAACATATCCTAGAGAAAAAATCAAATAGGAGCCTACACTTAAGCCAATAAAAAAAACATAAAAAGAAACCCAAAGTCCCCAGCCGGTGATGTTATTTAGATTTGTAACCAAAAGACCCTGGGTTGTTCGAAAATATAATAATAAGAACCCTAATAAGGTAAAAATAGCTAATATAAATGACCAAAAATAATAAATGGGTTTGGTGGTCATAGAATCACCCCTTTAATATTTCCCTATATAAAGAACACTGGGAATTGTACCTAATTCATCTTTTAATCTCCAAGCATTCTTTTGGGAAATTATTGCCGCAATTTCACTATTTTTTTCATTAATATCGCCAAAAATTCTGGCCATACCCATACAGGTCTGAACACAAGCCGGTTCAATTCCCTTTTTAACTCTATGCAAACAAAAATGACATTTACGAACATTATTAATTGGTGATTTACCCTTTTCTCTCGACCATTCTTGACCATATTCAAAACTTGGGGTTTTTTCGAATTTATTAGGTGGATTATTATAATTTTCACCAAAGTCATAGGATCTGGCGCCATAGGGACAAGCAGTTAGGCAATAACGGCAACCTATACATTTGTTATAATCAATATCAACAATTCCGTCTTTTCTTTTTTTTGTTGCACCTACAGGACATACTTTAACACAGGGCGGCTTCTCACAATGCATACAGGGCCTGGGCAAATTTCTTTCTATAAACTGAGGATACCTATCTGTTCTTTTCTTTAAAACTATATTGTATTGAACCCCCGGCGGGGTATGGTTTTCCTGCTTACAGGCTATAGTACAGGCATTACAGCCAATACACTGATCTAAATTAATTAACATGCAGTACTGGCTTTCATTTGCAGAATTTTCATCTATTTTCTTATCTTCATCAAGGGAGACTCTTAAAAATTCCCCAAAGGCCATACCGGCTGCAGTTAGGCCTAAACCCAGGAAAATTTTCCTTCTATTCTCATCCATAAATATCGTCACCACCATCAACAATCCCATTCTCAATTGCATACCGTATAATCTCTGCTAATCGTTTAAGACCCAATTTTTCCTTTATTCTATGTTTATGGCTTTCTACGGTCTTTATGGAAATAAATAAATCATCGGCGATCTCTTTATCTGTAAACCCTTGAGCAACAAGCTTTAATACTTCTCTCTCCCTTGAGGAAAGTATTTTCTTAGGGGAAGGATCATTTTGAGGTTCATTCACTTTAATTTTTTCTTCATTAAACATGGCCTTGATAAATACTTTGGTGTTAGTTCCATCCAGAAATACTTCACCCTGACTTACAGCTCTTATTGCCTCTAATAATTGGTCTTCCGGTCCCTTTTTAAGAATATAACCATTGGCATTATTTCGCATAGCTTCGATGAGTACATCTTCATCTTCGTGCATTGTTAAAATTAAGACTTTTATTTCTGGAATAATTTTTTTAATCTCAATTAACGTCTTTAATCCATCCATTTCAGGCATTTGCAAATCCAGCAATAGAATATCTGGTGTTAGTTTTTCACAAATCAACACAGCCTCGAGACCATTGGCAGCCTCACCGATTACACTAATATCTATTTCAGTTTCCAACAAAAGCTTTAACCCTTTTCTAACTACATTGTGGTCATCAGCAATAACTATTCTAATTTTATTCATACTTATGTGTCACCCTTTCCAATGGTACTCGCAAAAGAATAGTTACTCCGTCCCCTACTGTAGTATCGATAATTAAAGTTCCGCCAATTAATGCAGCCCTTTCCTTCATCCCAAAAATACCCAGCTTGTTAGGATTATTTTTATACGAATTAATTAAGGACGGATCAAAACCTAATCCATCATCTTCTATCATAACTAATAAATTATCTTGTTGTTTTTGAAAACTAATATTTATCTGATTAGCCCGGGCATATTTGGCCGTATTTGTTAGAGCTTCCTGGATTATTCTGAATATTGTTGTAGCAGCTTCAGGTATGATTTCAATATCATCAAGTATCTTCAATTCACCATTTACTTTAATTCCGTATCGTCCTTGATATTCATTAACATATTTTTTTACAGTTGCCGTAAATCCTAATTCATCCAATAATTTAGGTCTTAACTCAACAATTATTTGGTGAATGGAGTTTAAGGTATTACTTATCTGTTCATGTATTTCTTTAAATTCTTCTTTAAAATACGGATCCTTCGAGGAGTTTTCTAAGGACTTTAAGGTGAATTTAAGACCGGTCAATGATTGTCCCGCTTCATCATGGAGTTCTATGGCTATCCGTTTTCTTTCCTCTTCTTGTATAGAAACTACCTTTTCAAGCAAAAGCCTTCTCAGCTTTTCCACTGTTTCTATTTCCTGATGGGATTTTTCTAATTTTTCCGCCATCTTGTTAAAGGATTTTACTAATAAACCTATTTCCCCGCTTGTTATGGCATTTCCTTGAATTCTGTAGGAAAAATTTCCAGCGGCTACAGCTTGAGTTGCCTTTACCATGTTTAATATAGGATCAGTAATCACCTTTTGTAGACTGTAAGCAATTATGGTAGAAAAAACTGCTACCATAATCATACTGATCAATACATTGGAACTTATACTTCGAACAACAGAATTTAAGCCTGTGGCAATTAAACCGACTCTGACTGTACCGGCTTGACCATCTGCAATAGGGGCAGCTATATCCCAAACCGGACCCTCTTCCGTTTCTAGTAGCTGTACTCGGGGTTCTAGATCATTAATCAAGTTTGTTTCTATTAATCCTACAGGTATACCTTTCTCAAAGGAATGGGCTATTACCTTATTCTCTTGATCCAGATAGAAAATATATCTAACACTGTTATTATTTTCTGTTGTATCCTTAATAGTGCTGCTTAATTCAAATGTATTTTCTGTCAGCACATAATCAATACTTCTGCCAGCAATATCCCGGGAAATAGCAATTCCTTGTTGTTCTAGCTGTCTATAAAAATAAACCTGTAAAATTGACTGGGTATAATAGGTTATCCATATGGAGAAAATCAGAGCCATTAATAAATGAATGCCAATTAGCTTTGTCCGTAAACTTGCCGAACCCACAAATTCAAGGCTAAACATCTGCAATAGCTTTTTCTTAATCATAGTTGAAGACCTGTTTTAATAAGTTATGCACTTGATCAAATAGACCTTCATCAGCAATTACAAAGCGGTCAAAGTTCATTACTGACATCACCCTTTTCTCCTCTTTTTCATTTCCTAAGCTGAGCAATACTTTTTGTAAATCCTCTTTTAACCCTTGGTCTAAATCAGTTCTTACTATTATTGGGTTATTAGGAATTTGCCAAGACTTTTCAATTGTTTTGAAGCTTTTATCATTGATTGCTTCCTGCCGTACCAGTAGATCAAAAATATTGCTATTTATAGAAACTGCGTTTACTGTCTTGGCTTGCAAGGCTGCTATAGCTTTATCATAGGAAAAACTATAAAAATAGTTGGCAAAAAAAGTCTCGGGAGTACCTTTTAATTCTTTGATTAAAGCCATAGGATATACTGTCCCGTCAATACTCCAAGGATCAGTGAATGCAAATTTTTTACCTTCTAACTGCTTGAATTCTTTAATCTCCTCATCTTTATTCACAATAATTAATGATTGATGAAAATTCTCTCCATTTATCTGAGGTAAGGCAATAATTTCTCCCACATATTCTTCTTTAGCATGTAAATAGCCTCCGACATCAATATAAGCAGCGTCAATTCCCCCCTCTTTCATTAATCTAATTATTTCTGAAGAACTTTTCTTCTGAACTAAACGTATAGGATAGCCCAAATTATTTTCTAATAATTTAATAAAGTCTTGATAAATATTTAGACTTTTCAGGGGAGATAGACCAACACTTATGGCAAAAACCATCTCTTTGGGGACACTATTTTTATTTATTGGAGTGTCCATTTGGTTGGCAAGATTTATTTTTTTAAATGCTCTCTCTTCATTCTGACAACCCGATAAAACTATTGAAAAAATCATTATTAAAATAATAAAAATGTGTTTTTTTGTTATTAACGACACCATTACTTCCCCCAGAAAGTATTTACTATTATTTTATCATAAATTTTTTTAAATCCTTTTGGAAATTTTTTGAGGTAATGCTCTTTAATTTTTCAAAGGGGTGTCCAATAGACACCCCTTTTTTCAACATATAAGAAATAAATTCTAACCTAAAACTGAGCTTGCTCAGTTGTTTAGACTGGTATAATTGTAACTTGAGTATCGAAGAAAGAAACACTTCCGCCAATTGGCTCACTTAGGGGTGTACCCCGCAGGTTATCATCTAATCTAAATAATGGTCCCGGGTGAATACCTGTTCCTCTTCTGGCATCTCCTTTAATATTTTTTCCATCTACTTCGATATCATTAGCTCCATATCCCCAATGGCCAAAGTGGGTTGATATTCCTACGACGCCTGGTCTAATTCCTTCCACAATTTTCACCTTACCTATAATGGGTCTGGTTTTATTTAAATCTAACAGATGTATCCCTTCGGGATTACTGGAAGATTTCACCTGCACTAAATCTCCATCCTTAACACCTAGTTTCTGCGCATCTATGCTGTTAATTACTACACCGTTTTCGGGCATAACACTTACTTGCGACCAATAATTACTTATGGTTCTTGATTGAGTACCCCATACCTCTTTGAAAGTAATTAAACTAAATTCCCCTTTATCATTTACTTCTTTACCCATTGAATCTAGGATAGTTTGATAAATAGGATAACCAGAGAAATATTTTCCACTTACAGCATGCCTAGTATTTGCTACTTCTTCCAAATACAATCTACTCATTCCGCCAAGGCGTTTTTTAATTGTATCTCCAGCATATGCTTCATCATGGGGTTCAAATCTGCCTCCCCGATTTAAAGCATAAACAACTTTTCTCCATTCTTCGGGCTTAAGAGCCTTTTTCCATTTCTCTTCTTCATAGATTGCCGGTGATAAGTGCCTCCTGCTTTCTCTGAACAGTTTTAATTCATCCTCATCGGCATCCTTTGGCATATTAAGGCCTTTGTCAGAGACGATATTTGCTATAGTCTTTAAATAGTAATCTTCCATTCGTACTAAATCCATGCCTGACCCAAAAGCATCTTTACCAAAACCTGATAGATTAAGTCGCTCTGCTATAGCCATCATTAAAGCTTCCAAAGATGCCGGCATTTTTTCTCCGAATACTTCAACGGTTTCAGTCAAAGGATCAATGACAGGCTGTCGAATCTGGCTAACCTTTACTCTTACATGATGCCCGGCGCCAGGTGTGGCCCATCTTTCCAAATAGGTAATATCGGGAAAAATATAATCGGCATATTGACTGCTGTCCCCTACAATAATATCACAGCAAATAAGAAGAGGAACTTTTACCGGGTCTAAAAGGGTTTTTAATTGTGCCTGACCTCCCGGTATAGAATACATTGGATTATGGGATGATATTAAAGCAGCCTTAATCCCATAAGGATATTCATCTGCATTAGAGGCCCAGGTTTCCTGTGCAACATTGGCACTAAAGGGATACCATGGTCTTTTTGCAGGATATCCTTCGAATAAAGTTGATTCTTCATAATTCCATCCTTCTCTAGTTAAAGGAATTCCAAAACCACTAACTTTACCAGGATGTAATTTTTTCAGGTCATAAGGCTGCCCCGAATTACCACCAATATACTTCCAAGCACCGCCTGGTTTAGATAAACCACCTTTCCAATCAGGGTTACCTACTAGAAAGTTTAAGATTATAAGGGCATGGGCATTATGCCAGCCATTGGTATGTTTGATTGATCCTCTATAAAATTCCACGCCGGCCTTTTTCCCATAGGAGGTAAATTCTTTTGCCACTTCCGCTATATCTTTAGCATCAATTCCGGTTATTTCAGACCATTGGTCTAAGCTCTTAGCAAACGCCTCTTCCTTAACCAACTGTAAGGGACTTTTTACTTTAATACCCTCTATCTCTGTGTCAACAAATAAATCTCCTTCAATAGGGTTCACCTTATCTTCAGGTGTTACCGCAATAGGTTCACCATTTTGCAGTACCACAAATTGATTTTCTGTACCTATGCCAATTTCACTGGCACGCAAATGTTTTTCTCCCCTATTTCCCTCAACTATTTTAACTAAATATGCTGCATTAGAGTAGCCTAGTTCTCCGTCCAAATCTGCGGCAGCTCTTGTAGCATTAGCTAAATATTTTTTATCGTATCTTTCGTTTTCCAGCATCCAGCGGATCATTCCTAAAGCTAGTGCACCATCAGTTCCCGGTTTAAGAGGCAGCCATTTCCAAGCCTTGGAGGCAACCTTAGTCATCCTAGGATCAGCTACCGCCATTTTCAGCCTACCATTACTTAACCCCTCAGTAATGGGTTCACTTTCCTGAACTGGACCATAACAAGCTTCAAAAATAATGGTCCCAAAAACTAAAAGAAATTCATTATTCCAGTGGTCAGGACGGGGTTTGGCGTGGCCTCCACCGGACCACTTTCCATCCTTATATCCCATAGTGGAGAAGGCCCATGATTTGTTGCTGGTCTGCCCGCATAGAGTTGTTTTTTCAATCCAGTTAATACTTCCCATGGCATCCTTGACCCAGCGTTCCGTAAATTCTTTTCTTGCACCATGGATTCTGCCTACTTGATAGAGAAACTGATTATTTTTCGCTCCCTTATCGGGATGATTGGGATCAATCAAGTAATTTAAATGTTCTCTATTTTTTTCTTGAAACTCGGCAACTGTCATTTGCTTTTTGCGGATTTTGTCAACATCTTCTTTCATAGCTTTAGCGATAGCTGCGTCCTTTAAAGTAATTATTTCTTTTAAGCCGGAGATTTCTCTATCTTCACCAATATGAGCAAATAACTTTCCACCTTGGACAATCTCATTTACGGCCTGATCAAAAGGAATAACTTCCCACTGATTTGACCCCCGGGGTCCTTTACGCTTTAATACTCTTCTTAACCGATATGGGTCATAAGCGTGCTGGATACCTGCCTGTCCTTTAGGGCATAGCTTGCCATCCAGGGTAACTGCATCTTGAGGTTTTATATCATAAGGTATATTCTTAGCCAGGGTCATTGCACTATATGGATTACCATCAATTTTTACGGCTACACCATCAATTAATTTTACCTTAATACTACAGGCAACTGTACATTGAAGACATGCACTATATAAAATATTCTCTGGCTGCATTAAAGGATAAATTCCTTCTTCACTTTTGACAGCGTTTGCATAGGATTTTTCAGCATTAGCGAGAGTAGTTGATAAAAAAGCTGTACTTCCTAAAAAGGCTGAAGATTTTAAAAAATCACGTCTAGAAAGATGTGGACAAGCCTTTTGATTGTCGTTCATGATCTAATTCCACCTCCTCGTTTTTAAAAACAGGCAATAAAATACATGCTGCTGAGAAAGCTAACATAAACAAACCAATTAAACCTATACTACTTAACCATTCAATGCTACTAGGAATATATTCATATACTAATCTTGGATCAATATAGGCATTATTCAAGCCTTCTAAGTGGGGACTGGTGTAAGCTGGTATTATAAGATTCCACCTAACTGCAACAATACCAATTATTACAGATATCCCTGCTAAACCAGAAGTTAAAGCAGTCTTATTTTTATTTACTAAAAGCAGTATTGGCACAACTGCTCCTAAACCAATCTGACCTAACCAGAATATATACCACTGGGGACCAGCTGCAATATTCAGTAAAGGTTCTTTTGCGTCTGGAATAGTACTATACAACCCTACCAGAAACTCAGAAGCTACAAGTAATAAATCGACAGAAATAAAAAGTATTAACAAACTACTTAACTGATTTAATAAAGATTTCTTTTCTTGATTATCTGGTCCCATAAAGGCATATATTAAAAGCATTAATGCTGCCCCTGAAACTAAAGCAGATACTAAGAATATAATAGGTGTTAAGCCCGAATTCCAATAATGTTTAGCAGCTACTACACCAAAAATAGAACCTGTACCTCCATGTACTCCAATTGCTGTAGGAATACCAATTATTCCTAATGTCTTTAACCATTTAGCCCCTTTTGCCCTCTGTTCTTCTAATACTTTTTGTTCATTAGGTATGGAATAACCTAAGGCTAACGTTTTATAAAAGATAGACTTGAAGCCTTCTGTTGCTTTAGCAAGCTTACTTAACTGTTCCCGTAATAATAACCATAGTTCCGCAACTATTAATAATAGATACAATAAATATAATTGTATTTCCCATGATAAAACTGAATTGGCTTGCCTATACACAAGGGTATGCCAAAATCTGGCTGGATGACCTAAATCTATTAATATAAATACTAGACCTGCCATTAAGGAAAAAAAGGCTGATAACAATGCCACCTTTCCAATTTTTTCGAACTGTTTCATATTAAAAACATATACCATAGTTGATAAAAGAAAGGAACCGGCCGATAGACCTATGAAAAATATATAAAAAACTACCCACATACCCCAGCTTGAGTATGTTGTAAGTCCAGATACTTTTAATCCTTCACTCAAACGTGTAAAAGTTGCCCAAACTCCAACTAACGAAAGGATGACTAATATTGAATAATATGCCTTACGCAACACTTTTCACCTCCTAAATAATATATATTACACAAGATAATAAACACTAGGTTTTGTTCCCAATTCCTCTTTTAAGCGCATAACTCTAGGAGTACCAACTAACTCATGAACCAGGCTTTTTTTATCATTTAGATCACCAAAGTATGTTGCTCTACCCATACAGGTTGTGACACAGGCAGGTAGTATGCCTCTTTTAATTCTGTGGAGGCAGAAATGGCATTTTCTCGCATTACCAACAGGGGAATCCCCTTTTCCTCTTACTCTACCTTTTCCATATTCATAGTTAGCAACTTTTTCATAGGGCTGAATTTCAGGTGTGTTTTCCGTATAATATTCACCCCAATCAAACTGCCTAGCGCCATAAGGACAGGCATTTAAACAATATCTACAGCCAATACAACGTTCATAATTAATAGAAACAATACCATCGGGACGCTTATAGGTCGCTTTTACAGGGCATACAGAAACACAAGGTGGGTTTTCACAATGCATACATGGCCGGGGTAGAAAAGATTTGCGTACATTAGGATATTTACCAATTTCACGCTCAATAACAGGTCGGTAAACAACCCCAGGTGGTAAAGCATTCTCTGCTTTACAGGCTACTGTACAAGAAACACAACCGATACATTTTCTTTGGTCTAAAACCATTATCCAGTGATTTTCACTCTCTTCTTTGCCAAGGGCTTTCAGCAGTTCTTTCTGCATTCGAGTGAAGTCATCATCAGCAATATTTTTAGGTAATTCTTTAATGGGGGGTATATTTACCCCTAAAGTGTTTTGTGCTGCTGAGGGTTGATCTTTAATTACTGACGCTAGTAAGATCCCTGTACCAGTTACGATGCCTGCCTTAATCAGAGACCTTCTATCCATTTTCTCTTCATTAGATTTTGAACTCATTAGTTCACCTCCAATTAATTTTAGGTTAGAAAGATAAAAATACACCCTGCCCCAACTTATGTTAATTATATAAATTTTTTATTGAACGGGTAATTCGGATAAATACTGAATTTGGGCATAAAAAAAATCAGGGTAAACCCTAATTTTAATCGTTATTTTTAGGATTTACCCTAACATCTATATTATTAAATTTTAATTGGTTTTTTTAAGAAATACATGGTGGTGATATATTTTTAATGCAATTTTTAATGATCCTGGTAAATATTTTTTCTTTATGATAAACCAAATATATATTTCTTATTAAATTTAAATCATTAACTTTTAGAATAGCAACTTCATGTGCGGGAACATCTACATGAGTCCCTGTGTGTGAATATATTGTCAACTTGTTTTCAATAAAGCCATCTTTTTCTAATGTATTTGCTTGTTCAAAAATGGGTGGTTCAGTTCCTGGGAAAAATGGCATTGCTGTATGAATGGTATGAGATAAATCAATTACTTTCATAGCTACTCCTCTTACATTTTTTATAAAACACATACTTACCGACCTCAACGCCTTAACAAAATAAGCTGCGTCTGGTCCGACATGCTGCCTGACTACACTATCCCTTAATTACTTCTTTATAAAAATTAATAACAATGGTATAATTTTCCTATGATTTAAATCTGAACTTGATAGGAGCTTTTGAATGAAATTAGCTATATTTGATTTTGACGGGACACTATTTCCTAAGGATACCTTACCTTTCTTACTTAAACAGTGGTATAAGCAAAATTATTCTAAAATTAAGTTACTGGGAGTTGTATTCCCCCTAATACCTACTTATCTCAAGTATAAGATGGTTAAAAATACATCTTCAGATACCATCAATAAAATGCGATTAAAAGCTGTTTTGGGATTTAATCAATTGCTAGCCGGGATGACAGAAGAAGAAATTAAAAGATTTTTTTCTTTATCCTCTGCTGCAATAAAAAGTCAACTAAACCCAGCAGTTGTGGCGAAAGCTAAAAAAGCCCGTCGTGAAGGATACCATACGGTACTTCTTTCCGGAGCTTACCTTCTATTATTAAATTATATTAAAGATTTTCTTGATTTTGATACTGTTATTGGCAGTGAAATATATTTTGATCAGGGAATATTTTATAATAATAAAACTTTCAATATTGTTACCGGTTCCTCTAAGGTAGATAAGCTTAAGACATATTTTAAGAATGAGGATATAGACTGGCAGGCAAGCCTAGCCTTTGCTGACAGTATGATAGATCTACAGGTCTTAGAATTGGTAGGAAACCCTACAGCAGTATGCCCTGACCCAAAGCTGCTAGATATAGCTTTAGAAAGAAAGTGGGAAATTATAAAATGAAACAAAGCGCGCCCCCCCTATACGTTTCATGTTAATAGAAATCTTCTTTTATTTTACAACCAGCTTTTAACCAAACCTACTATTACTGCAAAAACCAATGTTGTTAATGCTGCAATTTGGCATTCTATTAAATAAAAAGTAACCTTATAAGGAATTCCAAGCTTTGTTTTACCGTCATTCTCAGGAAATCTCTGTTCTAGTTTTGCAACGTAATAATCTCTTTCTCGTTTATTATAAATTAATGAATATATGCAAAATACTATTCCCCAAATAAATGGAAATACGACTATTAACATCCAAGAATCACTTAACCATCCAATGAGACCACCAACTATAATATTATAAAGTATCAAATCTAATCAGCTCCATTATTATATTATTAAAATTATTTTACCTTCAGTTGACCTGTGTAGCAAGAACAGTGTAGTATCCTCTAAAGTCATTATAGCGTATTATTTCAAGACGCCCTAATAACATTAGTAAATATAGCAAATATTTACCCATAAAAGGTTGACTAGCATAATAATAGGATGGCTTTGTAAAGCATCAACCCCCAGAACTAGCTCTCTGGGGGTTGAATATTGGTTGATGAACACTTTAGTTGCACTGTATAGAAGAATAGAAGTGTCTTATAGATAATAAACCTCTTTGATGTGCTAGGATACATTACCAGTATCCTTTATTAAAATGTAATTATTTTATCACTGTTACTAACCCATTCTGCTAATTCAGCCATTGTAGCTTTTTCTGCACCCTCAAAATAAGGATGATTCTTATAAATTCCACAACGCGCCATACATGTTCCACATACCTTCACCAGAACTCCTTGGGAAATAAGAACTTTAAGCATCTGAGATAAATCCTGGTCATATCCTTCAGGTGGCTTGCAAACGTCTCGTGCCATATCAACAGAATCATTCATCAAAAATATCCTTACTTCCTGTCCTGTTTCCAACAGTTTTCCTGCCAAACGCAATCCATTCCACGTTATGTCTGTACTATCATAGGGCTCACGGTTAAAAATAATTAGAACTTTCATAAAAAAACTCCTCTCCAGATAATTCCATATATTTAAAAATACTTATAAATCTTTGTTATTTTTTTATTTTAAAATGTCACAACTTTATCAGCCCATTCGACCATCTCAACGCAATTAATCATTTTGCCAATGGGGCAAACTTCAATTCCTCCCAAGTTTCTCATTTTCAGGCAAGTACCACAGGCGAGAATTTGACCTTCAAGTTCATGGAAGGTTGATACTTGAGAAGCCACATCGAATGTTTCATGGGTAAGGTTCACGATTTCCACACCATCACTCATGAGAAATACCTTTACTTCATGACCTGTTTTTTTTGCAGTTACTGCAAATCTCATTGCACTCCATGCTTTTTCGTATTCCTTTGTTTGTATAATTACACCAAGTTTCATTTCAATTCCTCTAATTAATTATTATGGAATATAAGTTTATTTAATTTTCAACTAAAATAAAATGTCTATCCACATCTTAATTGCTGAGCCACAAATTAAAACAGCTAAGATTATTTTCAATGTTTTTTCGGGTATAAACTTACTTAATTTACCACCCAAACGGGCTCCTGGAAAGGCACCTATGGTTATAGCTAAGGCTAAGGACCAAATCATTTGACCTGACAATATTTTTCCAATAAAACCCGAAGCAGCAGAAAAGAAAATAATGCCTAAAGAACTACCCACAGTAATCCTTAAAGGTATTCTTAAAATATATAGCATTATAGGTACGAGCATAAAGGCTCCCCCTGCTCCTACTAAACCAGCTAATGCACCAACTATAGCCGCAGAGGCTGCAGCAAGGGGTTTATTAAAGATTAATTCTCCACTTTCTTGAGTATTTTTTTTAGGGATAAACATCATCACAGAAGCAATTAAAGCTAAAGTTGCAAAAATTATCGAAAGAAACTCTTCAGGCACATATTTTGAACCGAAGCCACCAATGAATGAGCCTATTATAATACTGGTACCCATCCAAAGAACTAATTGATTATTGACAAAGTTGTTCGATTTATGGATTAATACAGCACTACCAGTTGCAACAAAAACCTGCACAATTGTTACTGCAGCTATAGTTTGCATAGATAATTGCTCGACCCCTAATAACTGTGGGATAAAATATAGTAGGGGTATCATTATAATAGCCCCCCCTATACCTGCCATACCAGCGATAAACGCCCCAATAAAACCTAATGCCATAACAATTATAAATATATTCAAATTAAAAACCTCCTAATAGTTACTCCTAATACGAGTTCTATAATAGTTGTTACAGTCAAGTTAGTTTAAGCTCTTCTTTAATTTTAAAATACTACAATGTATAATACAAATATATATAAGTATAGAGAACCATTGAAAATATCTATAGTTAGGGGCGAGTGCTATGAACTTTAACCATTTAAGGTCCTTTTATTATGTTGGAAAATATTTAAGTTTCTCTGAAGCAGCTAAAAATTTATATATTAGTCAGCCTACAGTTTCCATACAAGTAAGGAAATTAGAAGAAGATCTGCAAACTAAGTTGATTGAACAGCTAGGCAAGAAAATCTATCTGACTGATGCAGGAAAAAGGTTATATAATTATGCCTCTGAAATATTTAAGCTTACTAGAGAAGCTAATTTAATGATTAATGATATTAGTGATTTTAACATTGGGCAAGTTTTACTAGGTGCTGGTACAACCGCAGGTATATATTTACTTCCTGAATTACTTGGTTCTTTTAAAGCTGAATATCCAAAGGTAGAAATAAAATTGCAAATAGGTAGCTCTAAGTATATTATTCAAAGGCTACTTGATAATGAATTTGATTTTGCTGTAATCGGTGAAGGATTAGTAATCGATTTAGACTTAATATCTCAATCGATTACTAAAGATGAGTTAGTCTTAATAGTCTCACCTAATCATCCTTTAGCTACAAGACATGCAGTATCTATTTTGGATTTATGTAATGAAACATTTATTTTAAGGGAAAGAGGTTCTAGTTCTAGGGAAATTTTCGAAAATGCTATTGTAAAAAATAACATAAAAATAAATGTAGCAATGGAATTCAATTGTGTAGAAGCAATAAAAAAAGCAGTTGCAGCAAATTTAGGTATTTCTGTGGTTTCTAATAGTTCTCTTAAATTAGAAAAGCAACTAAATGTAGTTGCCAGCCTAAAAATCAAAGACCTAGATTTGATGAGAAATATTTATTTGGTTTACCATAAGGATAAAGAATTTACAAATATTATTAAGAACTGTATTAGGTACATAACTTTAGGAATAGAAAATTAATTTCATGCTATTTGAGAAATACCGCATGCCTCTAGGTTTTTCTTAATAACTAACCATTAGTTGAACTGTAAAGTGGAGCCCGGCTTGTTTTATGAAAAATATGTTTATGTATTTCTCTCTTGGCCCATGGTATAATCATAGCAGTGAAAAAGTATGCTCCTTTCTGATTTGTTTTCTTTAGCGACTAAACAATACCAGAAAAAGAGCATACTTTTTCATTTTTTTGCGTTTTTATTTAGTTAATGTTTTCCAACAAGCCATCGCGGGGCGATTTCGTTCTTCTTTTTGCTTGCGTTTTTTTGAAATGCTTTGAATTTATTTTTCTAAATACACTGGGTTTTTACGAATTTATTTGCCGTCATTTACTCTTTGGATGTGCAGTAATCGGCTATAAATTACCCCACCCTGCTGACCTAATTTGAGCCACCCAAGGGCTCCGGCACATCATTATATGATAATAATCTGTAGGACTTATTTTTCTTGATTATCTTACCATTTTTTCCACCTGAATATCATTATATCAAGCGGAATATTGAAAAGCAAAAGTAACCGTCCCTAATGTTCTATATAATATGCGACAAAACTACTCGCTTAGATGACATTGCTGTGAAAAACAATTATAAGTCGACTCCCGATGGACTTGGTTATTTTTACTTCCATGACGTATATAATGCATATATTGAAATCATTCCTTATGACAAATTACTCGATGATGCCATGAAACGTAATAGGGTTTTATTTGATAAATTGAAGATATTATAATTTTGACACCTAGGGACCCGCCTATATCTCTCAGAATTTTCTTTGCAAAACCCTTTTATCATGCTGCCCAAATCATTGCTCTCTTGACCCGTGATGTGGATAGTATTTCTTTGTAAACGTCCTTATCGAAAGCTACATCCCTACTCCTAAAGGGATTGTAGCTTCTTCTTTTTTCTTTGCATATATTATTCAAATAATATCCAAATCCTCTCCTTTGAAAGCGAGTTCTACTTCGGCTTTATTTCCCTTAAGTCCTTCTTTCGCCGGTCCCCCAATGTTAATACTGAAATTTATTGGTATCGTCCGAAATATAAGTAAACCGCAATATCATGTGGTATTTTTATATTTTATACTACATTATTGCATTTCATGTTGAATTATGCTACTATCATGGTAAAGGAGGGATATTATGCCAAAGTTAGAAGACAGGGATAAACAAGTACAGAGCATAAGAATCAATAGAAAACTAGTCGAGTTAACAGAGGACACTGGCTTTTACCTTAGTCACCTGGTTGAGGCCTGTTTAATAAACTTTTTTAAACTAAACGATAATGAAAAAGTTAAATTCCTTTATGCCAATGA
>JUEF01000044.1 GCA_000802045.1 Peptococcaceae bacterium BICA1-8 | reverse complement strand
TTAAGATCCTTCAGTCGTACCTCCCTCAGGATGACATAGCACAATCAGTAGCTTTCGTAACAATGACACAATGGGTTTGCTATATTGGTTGTCTTTTTTCTTTTCCACTAGTATTCCTTAACCTTAACCTTAACCTTAACCTTAACCTTAACCTCAGCCTTTACCACTACCTTTAATAACAAGATATGTAATATCATCCTTACTTTGTCCTTTTCCTAGAAAACCCAGAAAATCCATTTTAATAGTTTGCACTATTTCTTTAGCACTCTTCTGACTGTTATCCAATAAAATCTTAATAAGCCGTTCCTCACCATACATCTTCCCTTCATTCATTTCCTCCACTAACCCATCAGTAGTTAATAAAATAGTAAATTTTTCAGTTAAATCGATACTTTGGTCAGTATAAGGGAATAAATGAAAATTAAAGCCTGCAATAATTGGAAGTCCTGGTGAATCTAATCTAGTTAGCTCCCCTTTATCATTAACAACAAAGGGGGTAATATGCATCCCAGCATTACTATAAATAAAATTATTAGTTTTTGTATCTAAAATTCCTACAAGCATACAGATATAATACTCATCGGGGAATTCCTCTTTTGCATATTGGGAAATTAAGAAGCTTAAAATATCCTTAGGTAATACCTCTCTATTTTCCCTTTGACAGGTCAATAAGTATTTATTAATATTTTCTCTGATAAAAATATTCAAGATTGCACCATCTAAGCCGTGTCCGGAAACGTCAACAATATAAATTAAGAGCTTATCATCTATTTGTTGGACATTAAGGAAATCCCCACCTAAGTCACTGGCAGGTTTATAATAATATTCAGAAGAAATTCCTTTTACCCTTGGTAAGGCCTTTGGTAAAAAGCTTTCATGTATTTTTTTCGCTTTATCAATTCCTTCTTGAATCTTTTTATAAGCTGTTCCTAATTCCTCCTGTTGAGCTTCAATCCTTACAGTATAATCAATTAACTGCCCGTTCATTTTTTGCAAATCGCCGTTTGCCTGACTTAAGTTAAAGTAAAGAAATTCATAGGGATTTTTCAGGCAGGTCTCAACAAGCCCCCGAAAAATAAAATAAAAAACCGTAAGCTGAGAAATATGTCCTAACATATTGGAAAAGCCGTAAACATCTGTATACAAAGTAAAAGCTAAGCTCGCTAAGATACCGGCTACCATTGAGAACAGCAAGTCTTTAAACACCTTAGGATGAAAGCTTGCTTTATATTTTAAAAGCAAACCCATTGCCACAAATAAAATAACAACGTTAACATATTCACTGATTATTTTAAATGGGCTCAAGCCATACCCTTCAATAAAACAATCGGGGAAATTACCCCAATAAAAAACCGATAAAAATAAACCCACCGAAATGAGACTATATACAATTACGACCTTCCTAATGGAGAGCTTCCGCTGTAAGTACCTGAATGAAAACACTAAAGAAATAGTAGTCATATATTTAGTTATGATATATAACTGAGTGGGAATATTAGCAGAAATATCAGGGAAAATAGCCATTCCTTTATATGTTAAAGTATGAGCAAAGGTAAATAACCCAATAAACCCAAAAGCTATAGCCAAAAACATAAAATAATGATTTTTGGAAACGTGATAGGTATTCATTGCTATTATTAACATGGCAGCAATAATAGTAATCCCGAATGACTCGATAGAAATATGAAATAAAAGGAAATTATTATAACTTATATATACAGCGAATAAAGTTAAAAGATGAATTGTGATTATTCTTACTTTTGAAGTTCTAGTCCCAGTACTATTTGAACTATCCATAAATCTCCTCAACTATCCTAGTTTAATTAATATCTAACATATTTCGATTAATAGTATCATTTTCCTCCTTTTATTGCGCCTTAATTACCTCTGCAATTACCTGAGCGAAAAGTGCAGCACTATATTGGGCTTCTTCTAGAGTATTTAAGTCACTTCCAAACTCTAAAATAAGAGAACCGGGGTGAAGATTCTGATTATATCTGCGGTTATCTAAAATTCTCAAATCCCTTAGTAAACCCGGGAAAAGCTGATTAGCTCTTGCTTCTAATTTTTGAGCAAAAGCCAAATTCTGCCTCCATTTTTCATGCTCTGTCCCTAAAACAATCATGATAGATGCTGCCTTTTTTCCGTTTATAGTTACTGTTGTTGTAGATTTTTCCTTGTATCCTGCATCTCTGTGGATATCAAATACTGCTCGGATGGATTTGTTAGCTTTTAATAAAGCTTGTGCTGTCTGCATAGAATTAATATAAGACCTGGCCCAATCAGGATAATCATGGATAACTTCCGAGCGAACTGTTTTTAATCCATATCTTCCCTGCAAACTCTCCTCCATTACCTTAGCCACCTTAGCTACTCCAGCATTCTTTCCTTCCAATTTGCTCTTTCCATCTGTTGGCTGATAGGTTTCGGCATTATGGGTGTTATATATAAGAACAAGCGGGTCCTTTGTCAATTCTACAGGTTTGCCAGGGTCAATTTCGAAATACCAGTCATCAAGACCTGGAGGTGTATCTAAATAATAATCTTCTTCCCCTACTTCACCTGGAGGTAGTAATTCATCACCGGCTTGAACAGCTAAAACATTATCCTCGCTTGCTAGGACTGCCATCTGAGACTTTAATATTGTAGTAGGATCACTACTATTTAAGTCCGTGATATATGTTAATCCTAACAGTAGCAGCCTTTGAAAATCTAAACCAACACTGCCTTTTGACGGCATGTAAACCAAAGGGCATCCTTCTCCCAATATTTCCCTCATTTTCAACTCTGAAATATCTAAAAGGTCTAATACTTTAGCCATTTCCAAGAGAATAGGTTTTGGTTTTAAATTCATATTATTGGAGTTAACAGCTAAGGTCCTTTCCCAGTTTAAATTACTAATTAACAACATGGTCAAAATAAAAAGCAAGCCTGCACCTAGAAAAAGGTACAGCTTGGACCTTTTTTTCCCGTATCTATTTAAAGACAGTTTTCTCTTTCTTAGAAACAAAATAACCCCTCCCTGTCTTATACGCAACTATAGTTGATATATATGTGTCAGAGTTAGGGGTTATGTATGGCTTTTTCTAACTTATCTTAATTCTGTAGGGACAAAAGCATCAACTAAGCCTATGACTAACGCTGCTAAAAGAGAGCCAATTAGAGATACAGAAAGCTGATTGGGAATAATAAACTGGGCAATATAAATAACAACTGCCGCTGACAAAAAACCAATAATACCTCTGCTTTTAGGAGATCTCTTTTCACCTAATAAACTCTCCGCTGCCCAACCCAAAATAGCAATTATCACAGCCGCAAACAATGCACCTGAGAAACCATTTACGCTTATTCCAGGTAATATCCAGCTAACTATTAATAATACCAAAGCAGATACAATAAACCTTATTATTGTGCCAATCAAAATGTTCACCTCCTTTTATCAAATACATCTTACCGGCGATTTTAACTTAAAACATAGAGCAACTAAGTTATTATGGGTTTATCAATAGTTTGTACCAAAGGTTATATTAATATAATCTTTTTATTTGCCAGTGTTTGAGACTAGTTATTGTTATTTTCCATAAAATCAAGTAAAATTAACTAGCTATCCGCTTAATAGTTGCATTTTATAAAGGTGCATGGTACAATGTAGTCTGTTGAAAAAATATGGAATTAGATAGATATGTTTATATTTTTGAGGGAGGTGACATCCTTGGCTAATATTAAATCCGCACTGAAACGTGCAAAAAAAGCAACAGTGAGAGCTTTGAGAAACCGTTCAGCAAAGTCCACAGTTAAGACTTCTATCAAACGTTTAGAAGATGCTGTGCAAGCTGTTAATGTTGATGATGCAAAATTACAATTGCAAAAAGCTATTAAGACTATCGATAAAGCTGCTGCTAAAGGCATTTTGCATAAAAATAACGCTGCTAACAAAAAATCCCGCTTAACAAAGCTTTTTAATAAAATAGCTGGTTAATTAAAGTCGCCTAAGGCGACTTTTTTGCTGTAGCAGACGGGGACGGTTCTTGACTTGCTTGAAAACAAGCAAGTCAAGAACCGTCCCCGAATTGTCAATCCACTAGTCACTAGTCACCAGTCACTATATTATTTACTTATAACACAGCCCAATAACCAAGTTCTCCATTAACTCAGCTGGGTCCCCACCACTGGATTTTATTAGCACTTCTGTTTCCAAAAGCTTCTCCAGTGCTTTTACCAGTTGTTCCACCGAAAAATTTCTGCCTTGACTTAATACCTTATTTAATACAAAAGGCTGTATTGAAAGCTTTTCTCGGATTTGCTTCTCAGAAAAACCCTGACTTATCATGTCTTTTGCTGCTAAAATTAAGCGATACTGGCGAACTAGAAGCCCTAAGAGCTTCATGGGGGCTTCACCCATTGCCAAACTGGTCTGTAAAAGCTCCAACGCCTTTCTCCCTTTTTTTTCAGCAATACTATCAATTAAATTAAAAACATTTATTTCCGAATTCTTTGTGACAATTTCCTGAACCATAGGTAAGGTAATTACCGTGGAGTCCTGACAATAGAGAGATAGCTTTTCCAGTTCGTTTGTCATAGTTTCTAAGCCTTCTCCGGCTAATAAAGCCATATAATTAAAGGCAGATGGCTCCATTTTCTTCCCTTTGTCCTGAAGAAAATCCTCCACCCAGCGACCTAAATTCTCCCCAGTCAAACCTGCAAATTCAACAGTTTGCCCCTTTTCCTCCACAGCTCTATAAATTTTCTTTCTTTTATCGGCTTTACCTATTATTCGAAAAATCAAACAACAGGCAGTATTAGTGTTAGCTAGATACTGTAGCAATGGACCTTCATCAAATTTATTTTCAGTGTTCTTAGTAGCAGTAAAATACACTGCACTATCCACAACCACTATCCTTTTTTCAGCCATAACCGGCATTGTATTAGCCAAGTCAACTATTTGGTGGATACTCACCTTTTCTCCGTCAACTTTATCAAAGTTAAAAGCCTCCAGTTCTGGAGGTAAAAGCTTTGCTTTTAATTTACCTAGATAGCTATCCATCAGTAATTTTTCCGTACCATAAAAAAGATAAACAGGAGCTAAAACGCCCCTATTTATGCTCTTCAAAAATGCTATATGCTCCATCCGATCACTCCTATAAAACGGCTTTGCAGATCTTGGACTATCGACCATAGACTATGGACTATAGTCTTATAAATAAACTAATATCGATAAGGGCTAACCCTTTTTGATGAACTAAACATGCTTGATTTGCTTTTGTTTCTTAAATATCTCCGGCCAAACCGCACCATGATTTGTAAAACAAATAATGCTGCCAAACCATTAATTACTGCTCTAGTCCAGTCAAAAGGTTTTTTTACCTCCTCTAGAGCCTTAACTGGAATTACCTCTTTTTCTTCACCATTAACGCTGATCACTAGCTCACCCAAAATTTTTCCTGCTTCAATTGGTAAAGATATGTCGCTAAGTACTAATCTCTTCTCCACATTATTTTCCCCGTTACTTTCAACAGCAATTGATGACGAACGGGTAGGTACTAAGTTAACCTCTTGATTGTCGGCTACTTTTATAGTAGCAACAACTTCATCAATTTTTGTGAGGCTTAGACTTTGGAAATTAGCAAAGCCGTAGTTTAAAAGGTTTTTAGCATCATCCCAGATCCTAGCATCACTACTCCCTAGAATAACGGCGATAAGCTCCTGATTATCCCTTTTAGCTGATGCTGCCAAAGTATAACGAGCTGCACTAGTATACCCTGGTTTGATTCCCGTACTTTCATCCATTCGCCACAAAAACCTATTAATGTTAATTAATCGAGTTTGCCATTCTTCGCCCTCCCAGTCATAAACCTTTTCCTGGGCAAGCTCTCGAAATTTAGGGTTTTCCATAGCATACTTACTAATCAGGGCCAGGTCGTAGGCTGTGGTCAAATGACCTTCAGCAGTCAAACCATGGGGATTAATGAAATTAGAATTATTCGCACCTATCCCCTTAGCCTTTTCATTCATCATTTTAGCAAAATTTTCCTGACTGCCACCAATATGCTCAGCAATAGCCAAGGCAGCATCATTAGCCGAGTGAATCATAGCAGCATGCAGAAGCTTTTCTAACTCAATTTTTTCTCCTTCCCGGAGGTACACTTTGGTTCCCTCAACTAATGGAACATTTTTGCTAATTGTTACTATATCTTGCAAATTGCCCTTTTCCAAGGCAATAATTGTTGTCAATATTTTAGTAGTACTGGCCGGATTCAACTTTTCGTCAATCCCTTTACCGTATAAAACCTGCCCCGTTTCTCCGTCAATCAGTATGTATGCTTTTCCTTCGACATTGGGCGCAGCAGCCCATAATTCCATTCTTACTCCCATTGTAAAAAATATTAATACTAAAAACATTAACAAAACTCTGCGCAAACTCATCACCTCTCAAAGCTACTTTTAGTGCATAAAATATTATAGCATATTATATCCGCCAATTGAGTAAGCAGATTTTGTCAAGAAACAACAACATCTTGAAAACTATGGTCTATGGTCTATGGTCTTGGCTTAGGCTAACGAACGAAGTTGAGTGAAATCTCAATCTAGCGAAGCGAAATCTTAATCTACAATTTCTAACATTGTCTTCACCCACATATCTTCTCCATCGGTATAGAAAATTACAGCGCCCTGTTGATCTGTTCTATATACATCGATTTTACCTTGTCCTAGGCCCTCTAAAACCTCACCATGGGGGTGACCATACCTATTACCCCTGCCAACAGAAATTACAGCTACCGCTGGGGCTAATTCCTGATAAAAGCGTTCTGAGTACGAACCCCTGCTTCCATGATGGGGGATTTTTATTAACTCGATGTCTTGAGTTAACGGTAATAATTGTTCAATTATTTCTTTATCAACATCACCGGTAAATAGAAAATCCTGTCTTCCGTATGTACAATTAACGATTAATGAAGCGTTATTACTATCTAAGTTTTCCATTTTGTTAATATTTGGTGCAATTACCTGAAAACTCACCTCAGGCTGGAGCTTAATAATTACACCTTCTTTTCCTTCTACTATCCTAGTCTTCTTTTTTTCAGCTAGGGACTTTAACTCTCTTAGCTCCTGACTTTGCTCAATATCAGGGGGAACTAACAGTGTTTCCACAGTAAATTCCTGCATAACTTTATATAGTCCATTAATATGGTCAGCATCAGGATGGGAAAGAATAACTAAAGCCACTTTATTAACACCTTTATATCGAAGGTATTGGGTAACTGTCGTACTACCTGGTCCGCCATCAATAATCACATACTGGTTATAGGGGGTTTTGAGTACAGCTCCATCACCCTGACCTACATCTAGAAAAGCTACTTCCAAAGGGAAAGATCTTGGTATAGTCCCCACCAGAAGTAATAATACCAGAATAAAAATTATGGATAGCTTTATTATAAAAGGAGTTTTACTAATTTTTTCTTTGAAGCTATTTATCTCACGAAAACCAATAAGGAACAAATAATAAAAACCAACAAATATTAAGGAGGGTTGGGCTAAATAGACATGTCCTTCCGACAAAACCCGGGTAAAATAGTCGATAAATCCAGATAAGGTATAGGCTATTCCTCCAGCGAGAAGGATAAAAGGCAGAGCTAGTTCTACCCAGACCAGTGCTGATAAAAGTGCAACAAATAAAAGAGGAACCAGAATTGATACTATTGGTACAACGATAAGATTCATTAGAGGTGCTAAGAGAGAAAGTGTATTAAAGTAGTATAAGGTTATAGGTAATGATGCCATTTGTGCTGCAACAGGCACCGCTAATACTAATGCCATTTTATTAGGCAAAAAGTGAAATATCCTTTGGACTAAAGGTAAAAAATAAAATAATCCCCAGGTAGTGATAAAGGATAGCTGAAAACCAATAGTAAATATGCTCAAAGGATCAGATAAGATAATTATGAAAGCGGCCGCAGCTAAAATCGTATAAAAATCTTTAAACTTGAGCCACTTAACCGAAAGTATCGCTAACATTCCCATTATTGATGCCCTCACAACCGATGGAGTAAATCCAACCAGTAAGCTGTAGCTTCCTAATAAGAAGGCAGCCCCAATAATGGTAACAGTATGTGAAAGCTTAAAAAACCTGGCTATTCCCAGATAAAAAGCCAAAACTACGCCTACATGTAACCCACTCACTGCAAATACATGGGCTATACCCATCTTTTGAGCAGTAGAATAAAAATCTGCATCTATCGCTTTCTTATCCCCCAAAAGGAGGCCAATAAGCATACCCGCTTCCTCTTTAGGCAGACTGTTCTTTATTAGTCTGTAGACTTCTTCCCGTGCTAATGCTGTATATCTCTGTAATCCCTTAGACTTTTCTAATACCTGTCCTACCTTGATGGCACTGAGTTTATAGCCAACTCCTTTTTGCCGCCAATATTCCCGCTCTGAAAAACCGCCGGGATTAACTTGGGGTAGAGGCATTTCTAGCTTACCTTGAAATTCTACTCGATCCCCCCACCGATAAATATTAGAGTCACCCCAGGCTGTTTTCACAATAACTTCAGTGTCAGTTTTTAAACTCGCCTCGTTAATACTTGTTATTTCTAAAACAACCTGATTGTCTCGATGGGTAATATCAGCAACTTGACCTGTAACCTTAATAATTTGATTATGCCAAGCTTCTAAGCTATATAAATCCTTCTCATTCCAGTCTACCCAGGCAAAACCAATTATAAAGAGTAAGATGACTACCATAACTTTTACTGCATGTCTCTTATAAAGATATAAAAACACGGACAATAGAAATAAGGCTAGTAAAACAAATAGCAAATACAAATAATTGATATTGGTAAAATATCCAACAATTATACCAAATATCAAAAAAACAGAAGCCCAGAGGAGATTTCTGTTCAAGTTTAAGTTTTCTTTTAATAAACCCATACTTCCCTCTCGTAACAAAAATCCAATTTTTATTTTAATACGTGTTTTATTGGCAAAACTCCTGCCATTTCGAATATTTAACCTGGATTTTGAAAATAATAAATATATTAGGCTACCTAATGAAAGGATTGATATAGGTGGACTATTCTTGGGCCTTAGATTTTTTAAAAACCCTAGAAAAGGCTAGCATTACTACGGAATTAAAAAAGAAAGAACTTGTAACCCTCCTAGCAGCAGACCCGAATGATAGCAAGTTATTATTTAACTTGGCCGATAGAGTAAGAGCACAATACATGAGTAATGCCGTTCATTTAAGGGGTATAATTGAAATTTCCAATTACTGCCGCCAAAACTGTCACTATTGCGGTTTGCGTTGTGATAACAAAAAATTAGGCCGTTATCGGCTAAGCTATGAAGAAATCTATAAAACAGCTGAAGAAGCAGTCAATATTGGCTATAAAACTCTGGTTTTACAGGCCGGTGAAGATAACCACTATTCTCCTTTAGAAATAGCGCTATTAATAAAAGCTATTAAAAAGCTGGATGTGGCCATAACCCTTTCTTTGGGTGAACATGATTATGAAACATATGGACTGTGGCGGGAAGCAGGAGCTGACCGGTATCTACTCAAACATGAAACAGCCGATCCTGTCCTCTATCAGAAAATCCGCCCTGGTAAAACCCTAGAAGAACGGCTAAAATGTCAAACGTGGCTAAAAGAGCTTGGGTATCAGCTGGGTTCGGGCTGTATGGTAGGTTTACCCGGCCAAACCCTGGATACACTGGCTCAAGATTTACTTCTATTAAAAAAAATGGCTGTGGAAATGGCAGGTATAGGGCCTTTTATTCCCCATCCTGATACCCCTCTGGCAGCTAGTAAAGGGGGTTCATTAGAAATGACTCTAAAAATGGTGGCTCTAGCCCGGATTATTATGCCGCTAGTTCATCTACCTTCTACTACTGCTCTGGGTACTATCCATCCCCAAGGCAGAGAACTGGCTTTACAAGGTGGCGCCAATGTGGTTATGCCTAATGTAAGTCCTAGCCAATACCGGGAGCTGTATCAAATCTACCCTAATAAAATTTGTGTTAAAGATGAACCGGAACACTGCAAGAGCTGTATAACAGGGAAGATTCTGGCCCTGGGTAGGACCATTGGTACTGATTATGGACACAGTCCCAAATTACAAGGAGGGTATTAAATGAAAACTGTAGAGTTCATTAATCCCAGGCAAATACATTCTGATCTAGAGGAAGCCAAAAGAGTTCCCAAAACGAAGGCAGCCAAAATATTTGAGAAAGCCAGAGCAGGCAAGGGATTAACTCCCCTGGAAACAGCAATCCTGCTGGAGGCAGCCATTTCTAACTTAAATTTAAAGGAAGAACTATTTAAAGCTGTAAAAGAGGTTAAAGAAAAAATTTATGGTAAGCGGATAGTTATCTTTGCTCCTCTTTATTTAAGCAACTACTGTGTTAATAACTGTGTCTACTGTGGCTACCGCCGCGACAATAATATCTGCCGCCACAAACTGACCACAGAGGAGATCCAGGAAGAAGTTAAAATTTTAGAAAAAATGGGGCATAAGAGGTTAGCTCTTGAGGCTGGGGAAGACCCTCTTAATTGTTCCCTCGATTATGTCCTAGAAGCTATTAAAGTAATTTATACTACCAGTGAAGAAATGGGCTCCATTCGCAGAGTCAATGTAAATATCGCTGCCACATCTGTCGAAGGATATAAAAAGCTAAAGAACGCCGGTATCGGTACCTATATACTTTTTCAGGAAACCTATCACCAAGAAACTTATGAAAAAATGCACCCCACCGGTCCTAAAGCTTCATATTATTACCATACTACCGCTATGAACAGAGCAATGGAGGCCGGAATCGATGATGTAGGCTTTGGTGTCCTTTTTGGGCTTTATGACTATAAGTTTGAAATTCTGAGTTTGCTTTACCATGCTCTCTACTTAGAGGACGCTTTTGGAGTAGGCCCCCACACCATTTCTGTACCAAGGCTGCGGCCAGCCCAAGGTGTGTATTTAAACACTTTTCCCTATTTAGTAAATGATGAGGAATTTAAACTCATCTTGGCCCTTTTAAGGTTGGCTGTCCCTTATACAGGCATCATCCTTTCAACCCGGGAAGAAGAGAAGTTTCGGGATGAAGTTATAGCTCTAGGGGTCTCCCAGATAAGTGCCGGCTCCTGTACCGGAGTAGGTGCTTATAAAGAGGAGGTAAAGGCTAAGACTGAACAAAAAGTTCATAATACGGCTCAGTTTGAGGTAGGTGACCATCGAACACCCGATGAGATTTTAGCTAATTTAAGTAAATCGGGCTATTTACCTAGTTACTGCACCGCCTGTTACCGTCAGGGACGTACCGGTGACCGTTTTATGCAGCTGGCTAAATCGGGCGATATTGCTAATGTCTGCCAGCCTAATGCAATTTTGACTTTCCAGGAATATTTATTAGATTACGCCTCTCCGGAAACAAGAAAATTAGGTGAAGACGCAATAAAAAAATTCTTAACAGAAATCAAAAATGAAAAAACCAAAAACTTAACACTGAAAAAACTGGAAAAAATTAAGCAAGGCCAACGGGATTTATATTTATAGAGGTGATTACAATGCAGGAAACTCCTAAAGGCTCCCGAGTCCACATAGCCCTATTAGGTCGTAGAAATGCCGGAAAGTCAAGTTTAATAAATGCCTTGACCAATCAAGAGACAGCCCTGGTTTCTCCCGTACCGGGAACTACCACTGACCCTGTTTATAAAGCCATGGAAATTCTACCAATGGGCCCAGTCATGTTGATTGATACGGCTGGCATTGATGACGAAGGCCAATTGGGTGCTATGCGGGTCGAAAAAACTTTACAGGTTTTGGTTAAAACCGATATCGTCCTTTTAGTTGTAGACCCATTACAAGGTTGCGATTCCTATGAGGAGAAAATAATAAAACTTTGTACTGAAAAATCAATACCACTATTGATCGTATTTAATAAAAGCGATCTAATTAGTGACGAAAAAAAAGCAGCACTAGAAGAAAAATATCAAAGCAAAAACACCTATTCTTACTTTTGGGTAAGTTCAAAAACTCAAGAAGGGATTAATCAACTCAGAGAAAGACTAGGCCGGTTGAAACCTAATGACCATTTACCTCCCTCTATTGTTGGAGACTTATTAGAGCCGGGTGATATGGTAGTTCTCGTGGTACCAATAGATTCCGCCGCTCCCAAAGGCAGGCTTATCCTACCCCAGGTTCAAACTATAAGGGATATTCTAGACCACCAATGCATGACTGTTGTCTGCCGCGAGCATGAATTAACCAAAGCATTAAAGGCTTTGAAAAATCCTCCTAAGCTGGTTGTTACCGATTCTCAAGCTTTTCATCAGGTTGCCCGGGAAACACCGGCCCAAGTACCTTTAACGTCATTTTCAATCTTAATGGCTAGGTACAAAGGTGACCTGGCAATCTTAGCCCAAGGGGCGAAAGCAATAGATAATCTTGAACCCGGGGATAAGGTCTTGATCGCTGAAGCATGTACCCACCACCAACAGCACGATGATATAGGAAAAGTTAAAATCCCTCGCTGGCTTCAAGAAAAAGTCGGCGGAGAATTAAGTATTGATTTTACTAATGGCTTTACCTTTCCAGGTAATCTAAATGAATATAAATTAGTTGTCCACTGCGGCGGCTGCATGCTCAACCGCAAAGATATGCTAAATAGAATAAGGCAGGTAGAAAATATGGGTATACCGGTCGTTAACTATGGTGTTTTAATTGCCCATATCCATGGCATCTTCCCTAGAGCCCTAGCCCCTTTCATTACATTAGATTGTTAACTCACCTTTTATTTTATCAAAGGTTGCCTGACCTATCCCCTTGACATTCATTAATTCCTCCAAAGATTTAAACCCACCCTGGCTATTCCGATAGTCAATTATAGCCTGGGCCTTAACTTGTCCTATTCCTGTAAGACTGTCTAACTGGTCCAACGTAGCTCTGTTTAAGTTTATCTTTCCAGAACTGGTTTTTGCCGGTAAAGAATTAGTTGGCGAAATATTACTGATAGCTGGTAGAGCTTCAAGATTTTCACCCTTTTTAAAAACGGTTATTTTATCCTGGTCATTTAAAATTGCCGCTCGGTTAAGATAGGTATCAACATCAGCTTCTTCTGTAGGAACTGCTAATTTAAGGGCCTGTTCAAGTCTTGACCCCTCTTCCAACTCATAAATACCGGGTCTTTCTACCTCCCCGGCGATATGAACAAATATTTTCTTTTCTTCTTTTATCTCCGCTGGTTCTGGTTTTACCTCTTCGGCCGGCTTATCAATAACTATCTCCACCGGAGCCTTGAGAAGTCTCCCCTGGGCATATTTAGCACCACCCCAAAATGAGAAAGCTATCGTTAAAATTAAAAGTATAACTAAACCTTGTTTATTCAGCTTTAAATCCTCGAACATATCTCCACCTCTAATCATAAAACCCTTTAGACAGAAAATACTATATTTTCTCAATAAATCCTGCTAAAATACAATATTTTCTAAAAAATATTAGGAGGAATGCCTTTTTTTATATCATGTCGATAAACTAGGTTTACTAAAAAATAAAAAAGATGATTGAAAGGCTTTTTAAAAAAGTTTTTGTTAATCAGGGTTCGATTAATAATTGACCGCAAGCTAAAAACCTGATTATATAGTTTCCAATAGGCCTCGGTCAGCTCCTCAGGTGTCATATTGGCCGGAATATGCACAGCTTCGGTGCCATTATAAGAATAAATATTCCTATTATAGATTTTATTTTTTGCTTCTAATTTCTTAAACAAATCGGTTCCCGGTATGGGAGTTAGAATATAGAAGCGGGGTACAATAATTTTATTGTCATCAATGAAGCGGGCAGTATCTAGGATGCTTTCCACCGTGTCGGCATCTGTACCTACTACCATTTCCGTACTAACTTCAATACCGGCATTTCTAATCTTAGTAATTAATTCAGGATATTCAGAAGTTTTGGACCAGCCTTTATTTAACTCCGCAAGGCTTTCCTGTTTAATACTTTCAAGACCAAAGCTAAGGGCAATACAGCCGCTGTCAGCAATAGCTTTTAGCAGACTATCGTTTTTAGCTACATTTATAGAGCATTGGCTCATCCACTGCATCTTAAGGTTTTTAATTTCCCGGCATAACTCATACATATATGCTTCATCTGAAGCTATATTATCATCAAGCAATAGCAATTTATTGAATCCTAGGGATTTTATATGCTTTATATCTCGTATTACCTCTGGTATGCTTCTCCGGATATATTTCCCTCGATACAGGCAATATACCGAGCAAAAGGAGCAGGCATTTGGGCAGCCTCTCCCAGCCTGGATTGGTAAAAAGTCACCAATGCTTTTTTCTAGTAGTAAGTCATATCTGGGAATAGGCATATTCTCCAGAGAAATAAGCTCCTGACGATAATAAGGCTTTAATGTACCCTTTTCAATATCATTGAGTACTTCCCCCCAGACCCCTTCCGCATCTCCGATAACTACACTATCACAGTATTTTTTAGCCTCTTCTGACATTAGGCTCACCATATAGCCACCTAGGATCACAGTTTTCCCTCGTTTTTTAAACTCCTTAGCAATATCTAAAGTACGAATAACTGCATGGCCCATACTGCTGATACCTATGACATCCGCATCGGTATCAAATGGAATATCTTCAATAGTCTCTAAAACCAGCTCAACCTCCCACTCCTCGGGTGTAAATGCAGCCAGGAGTGGAAGGGATAATCCAACAAAATAGAGTTTTTTTCTTTTTATTAGCTCCCCATTTTTAGCATAGGGCGTAGGCTGAATTAGTAATAGTTTTTTTTTCATAAGTTATCCCTTCACCATTAATTTGATATAAATCAATAAAAACTTCAGTGAACCCTTTGCTAACCCTAAAAAGGTGCCTAAGCCAAATTGTTGAATCATATACGAGGGGTTATTTAACAGCAGATTGACATAAAGATTAGTTTTCAGGACTTCAAAATAGTAATGTCGTAGACTAAGCTTACTGGGTTTAATGCTGACTACGGAAAAACTCCACTGGTCATAGTCATCTGGTGCAAAAAAAATCCGTTCTTTATATTTGTTATATAGGAAAGTACCGGGTAAAGCTGTTAACGGAGTTAAAGAGGATATTTCCGGGGCCAGCTCTTTTACATGTTTTCTGAACTGCAGAAAATCCTTAGTATCCCAGTCGGGGTTGAGAATGAAAGAAGCCCAACAAGCAATGTCCACTTCCTTAAGAATTTCTGCAGCTATGATATTCCCATTTATAGTTGCCTTTTTGTTATACCCTTCTAGTTCTTCAGCTTTAAAGGATTCATAGCCTACTAGGCAAGCCCGCAAACCATTTTTGCTTAACCTTTTTAATGTCCCCCGGTGATGAATAATACTCTCTACACTAGCGTAGCAGATAAAGTTTTTTTGGATATTGCTAGCCTCTAATAAATGGCAAAACCGCTCTAATCTCTCCTTGTTGTAGAGGAAATTGTTATCAATTATCATGATGCTTGGTTCAGCTATTCTTTTGATCTGGGCGATGACATCTTCCAAAGGCTCATCCTGCTCCTGTCCTCCTTCTATCCTCCAGCGCAAACAGAAATTACAATGGGAGCTGCATCCCCGGGAGGTCTGGAGTAATGCACAGGGCTGATAGCCAAAATAGGTATAATAGCTCCGGTATTTTTCAGTAGCTTCCCGATCAGGGACAATATACTCATTAATTCCCGATATACCAGTACTTAAAAAGCCATTTTCTCGGCTATATATCCCATCAATCAAAGGCACATTTTCTCCTTTTTCCAGGTAGGCAAAGAGCTTTCTAATATTATCTTGGGTTGTATATTTTACTATATGGTCAATTTCTCCACAGAAAAAGTTCTCAGGTGCTAGAAACGCTTGGGTTCCCCCTGCTAAAATGATAATATTTTCATTAATTTCCTTAGTCTTACGGGCTAGCTCCTTAACACCCTGGACATCAACACATAGGGAGGTAAAGCCCACTACTTGCGGACTAAAGCTTATCAACTCCCGGCTAAAATCTTCTTTCCCAGCCATCAAATCCAGTATTTTAACTTCATGCTTATCCCGCAGTAAAGCAGCAACACATTCTAAACCTAGTGGCTCAGAAAACATAAATTCCCCTAAAGTTATAGACTTTTTCCTTCTTTGTGGTCTAACTAAGAGAATACGCATGGAGTACCTCGCTTCGCTTTAGTGGCTAGTTGTTAGTGGCTAGTGGCTAGTTGTTAGTTGTTAGTGGCTAGTGGCTAGTTATAGTTACTGGTGACTGGTGACTAGATTATTTGACAGTCTCTGGGGTTAGTGCCCGATGCCCAGTGACCAGAATTTCTTTGACAATACTTCCCTTGAGCCGCCACACTAATTCCCTCTTACACTTGTCCATTCTCAATTATCTTCTTAATATATTGCCAGATAATACGACTAACCCCCAGTGAGAGTTTAACATTGGCTAGAAGGCCGTACTTCATATTTTTCTTTAGGCTTCTTGGCTTTAGGGTTAGCTTAAAGTAAATCTTTAAGATGTTATAATAATAGCTTCTTATCGATATTTTGCTGGGCTTGACGACCAAATTCGCCAAGTCCCACTGTTCATATTTCTCTCTAGGTATTATTAATTGCTCCTTATACTGATCATAGAGAGGGGTCCCTGGTAGGGGAGTGAAGGGCTGGAGGTTAATAAACTGCAAATCCCACTTTTTAAGCCACTTATATAAATAATCAAAATCCTCTGCATCCCAATCTATTCCTAAAATAAAGGTTCCGTAGCAGTCAACATTATATTTCGCCAAGACCTCTATGGCTTTTTCGTTTACAGCTTTACTGCTTTTTTTATTATATAACTCTAATTCTTCTTCTTTAGCTGTTTCTAGTCCTACTATTACTGCCCGTAAGCCCATATTAGCAAATCTCTCTATTGTGCTTTCATTTTGGGCAATAAAATCGGCTCGGCCGTAAATCAAAAATCTTTTATTTATTCCTTCTTGCTCTAATAAATCACAAAATTTTTCCACCCGTTTTTTGGAGTAGAGAAAATTATCATCAACTATATAAATTTCCGGCTCTTTAATCCCTTTTATTTCCTCAATAACATCGGCAATATCTCGCTCATAATACTTATCCCCAGTAACCTGCCGACAAAAGCAAAAGCTGCAGGTATAAGGGCAGCCATAGGATGTCTTCACTAATGCACAGGGGTTGTGAAAAACATAATAATAGCTAGAACGATACCTTTCTGTTATCCTGCGATCAGGATGAATATTTGGTACATTTTCAGCCTTTTCACCAAGGAAAAGAGTACTTTTCTGTTCTTTATATACACCCTGTTCAATAGCATCCACCAGCTCCGAAAGAACCTGTATCCCATTACCGGTAACAATAAAATCTATATTTTTATCAATAAAGTCTTCAGCAACCACCTCAGCGTGGACACCGCCTACAATTATTTTAATTAAAGGATTTATTTTTTTGATGACTTCAGCATACTCCTTAATAATATTTACCTGAGAGATATATGCAGTTAAAGCAACTACCTCCGGCTGATATTCTCTTATAAAAAAAGCTAAAGACCTTTTTTCTAAGATCATATCCACTAGTGCAACTTGATGCTTCCCTTTTACTGCAGCCGCTAAATACTCAAGCTCCAAAGGCTCGCAAATCATAATACTCTGTAAACCGATAGTATCCTTATGGGGTTTGGGTCTAACTAATAAAATCCTCATTTTTTATCTCCATTTTGTAATGTACTTAAAATAATACTTGGCATGAAATATTGGCTTTCTATCTTCTTGTGATTTAATAAATTAAGCTCCGCTTGCTGTACCAACTTTCTAATTTGAGCCTTTGAAGGATAAGCTGCCTTACCGGTAGTTAATTTCACCAGTTTCATTACTACCTTATCATAAACATTATTTTCCGAAGCCTGTACTAAAAATAAAACACCGCCAGGCTTTAACACCCGCTTAAACTCCTGTAAGGCCATTAGCTTATCCTGATAATAGGGAAAGGAGTGACAACAGGTCAGAAAGTCAAAATAGTTATGGCTAAAAGGCAAAGCTAAAGCATCTCCAACTATTACTCTTGCATTTGTAAGCTTTTTACTAGCAAAGGCTATCATTTGCTCCGAACTGTCTATACCGGTTAATGCTAAATTAGGCTGGCAAAGTTTCTCTTTGATATCCTCCAAAAGCTGTCCAGTACCACAACCCACATCTAGCAAATTAAGCTCTTCCTCTATTTCAGAAGCTATATATTTCTGAAGTTCAGCTACTACTAAATCTCGAGTAGGCTTTAGGGAATATTTTTGGACCCATAATTTTTCATAACGATTAGCCCAAAAATCCCAGATGTTTTGTGGCATTGGAAAACCTCCAAATATTTTAGTTACTGGTGGCTGGTGGCTGGTGGCTGGTGGACAAGCCAACGGGTTTCGTCACGTAGGGAACGGTGCCCTCACCGTTCCGTTATCTTCAATACCCTCGCCGCTATTTTTTTACCAATAACATCCCCGGAACGACGAGGGCGTCGTTCCCTACATTTTGCGCATTTTTTTGACCTTTTCACATTCACTGTTCCGCTCTTTCATTTCTCACTTAAATTACAGTGTTTCCTTCACTATGTTAAGAATAGACTTTGCTATTGGTCTTATATTACTTCTCAAGCGTTTAACATCACTATAGGCCAATAAATATAATTTATAAAATTCCAAATAAAACCGAGAAATGCTTAATTTTGTTGGTTTGATATTCAAGTGCAAAAAATCGCTATTTTCATACTTATTTTCCGGTACAATTAGCTTTTCTTGATATTTTTCATAGCCTGGCACCCCTTTTAGGGGGGTAAAAATAGAAAACATGCATAAATCTAGTTCCATTTTTTTCATAATGGTACTTAGTCGTTTAAAATCCTCTAATCCATAATCCTCATTAACAATAAATAAACCACAGCTTTTTATGCCATTGTGCTTTAAATGCTCAATAGCCTGTAAATTACTGTGAGCGGAGGTCTTTTTATTATAATTATTTAAAGTTTCATCATCTACTGCTTCTAGACCTACTATTATCTCTGTTATCCCACTAGCCTTAAGCTTAGGTAAAATATCCTGGTGGGCACAAATAAGATCGGCTCGCCCGTAGATGCTAAAATCTTTTTTAATGTTGTACACAGAGATCAATCTGCAAAACTCTAATAACCTATTCTTATCTATTAGAAAATCATCATCAATAATAAAAATCTTCTCCTGCTCTAGTTCACTTATTTCCTCAACTACTTTAGTGATGTCACGAGCAGAATACTCTCCACCATTGAGACAGGCACAATAGCAAAAATTACAGCTATAGGGGCAGCCCCAAGCTGTTTTTACTAAGGCGCATTGTTCTTTCCCAAAATAACGAAACTCTTCTTTATGGAGGCGCAAGTGGGTTCGGTCAGGGAAAGGTAAGGTATTCGGGTCTAGTTCGTCTCCTTTATTTTTAATCCATTCATTATCTTTTTTGAAACATATATTATTAATCTGCTGCCAATAACCTTGATTTTGCAAATTTGATAAAACATCACGAAAGGCTTGTACTGGGTTAGAGTGTACTATTATATCAATATTCAAGTCGTAGAAATCCTGCCAATTGAGCTCAGCATGGATACCCCCCACCACAACCTTAATATTTGCTCCATACTCTTTTACAATTTCAGCATATTCTTTAATTAAATTTACATGGATTGTATAGCCAGTAATAGCCACAACATCTGGCTGATTATCCTTTAAAAACGAAGAAAAGGGTTGTCCCTCTAATAAACCATCATATATCCTATAATTAAAATTCAGTTCATTTACTACTGCAGCTAGATATTCTAGCTCCAAAGGCTCAAAACGAACTGTCTTTAATTTTGCAAATATATTTTTGGGCTTGGGCCTAACTAATAAAATTTTCATCTGTTTCCCCCATTTTTAAAACGCGGAAATCATATATAGGTACTTGATAACTAAACAAATTAATGTATTGATTAGCAAGCTTATCTAATAAGAGATTAGAATGGCTAATATACATACTCTTAGAAAAGAGCTCGCTGCCTAGCTTTAGCTTGGTTTCTTCCGCAGTTTGACCTAAATCTATGGTCCTAAACCTATTATCAATGGCAAAGCCAATAATCTCTAGGAGTAAATTAAGGTAAATATCAAAAGTACTGTTCAAATGATGGTTAAACCCAATAAAGAGAAAGATTAATTCTGTACCATTTTCAACGATTTGAGCAAAGCCTAGCTTTTGTTCTTTATGGGTGGCTTTAATTATTGTTGAAGCCAGAGGCAGTTGTTGAAAAAATTCAAAATTTAATTTCTCAAGCTTTGCCTGAGAATTTGAATGTACCTCTTCATAAAGCTGATAATAATCTTTATCAAATTCTTGGGGCCTAATAAAATCCACTTTTACAGCCTGCCATTTATTCTGAGCCTTTTTTATTCTATAGCGATATGGGCTGCGTAGTGACTCTAGATATTGACCAAAGCTTGGCCACCTTATCTCCATTTTACAGGTAGGCAAAGTATTACCCCGCTTAGCTGGGAGGTCTAAAGCACTGTTTAAAATCAGCTTGGCTCCTTTTTTTTCCTGAAAATTAGCTAATAAAGTCTCCTCAAATCCAGAACAAATACTAAAACCCTGCTTTGAAACAGAGCAAGGTATACCCATAATTGTCACTGGTATTTTTAAAGCAAGAAAACTATAGGTAAAGATATCGAGCTTTAAGCGATAATCAACATATACGGCCTTCAGTTCATCTGCTTCCAGTAGCATATTATATGTCTGATGACAGGGATTAACTGTTTCTAAATGTTTGAGAAAGCATCTCTTGAGAAAAATATTTTCACCAGCCAGTTGGTCCCACTGTTTTGGAAGTTCTTCCACACAATTTACAGTTAACCACTTCATATACGTACCTCATAGGCTTTATACTTCTTATATTCCTGGCAGCCAAAATCCTCCCAACGAATACCCAATCCCCGAGATTTAATGTTGTTTTCCTCTACCCAACCAGCCTCACAGCTTGTATATTTATCCTTTACTACACTATATAATAAATCAAAAAATCCCAACACTGCACCAGAGCCTTGGTGCTTTTGACTCACGGCAATCTCGGCAATTTTAAACCTATCAATTTTCCCTAAGCCTAATTTATACTGAGCTAAGGCTTTTAGACCCAACCCTTTTCCTTGGGGGAGTAATTGATTAAAATCAGGATACCAGAGCATCATCCCTATAGGTTGACCGTCCTTTTCGGCAAAAATTAAGTTTTCACCTTTTAAAAACCAGCGAAAAGGGTAGAAAAGCTCTAAATCCTCCTTAACAGTCCGATCTGCCCACCAAAGATGATCATGAAAACATAGATTATTGAGATAGGTATATATTCCTATTTCTCTATCCAATCGAGACAAATCAGCAAAGCGAAAGGTAAACCCTTTCTGCTTAATTCTCTTCAAAATTGACCTTTCTTTTTCCATATCAAACTTGTCCATTTCTACTAAAAATGAAGAAAAATTATATTCTTTACAGCCCGAAAAAAAAGCAGGATAATAGTCGGGATTATAGGCTAGCCCAAAGGTTGGTATTTCATTAAAATGGGAAGCTAAGAAACCCACTCCATAATTCAAATGGGCATCTAACCCAATAACGATTTTTTTTAAGCATTTTTTTGCTGCTAGTTTCTTTGCTTCTGAAATAATTAAATCTACAGCCTTTTGAGCATCTCTCTTCGCCTCAAAAAAGCTTACCATTAGCATATCTTCCTGTTTATAATCAATAATATATGCCGCGCGAGCTAACATTTCATTATTTTTTTCTACGCAGAAAGGATAAACTTTAGCATGCTCCAAATAGGCAGTTTTCTTAGTTATAAACGCTTGAACAATAGAAGACATAGCATCCCGATACAAAGGATCATCTTTATATACTTCTTTAGTAAAGCCTATAAACTTTTTTATTTCCTCTTTAGAAGAGATATATCTTAGCTTCATATTATCTAAACTTCCTTTACTCCATCAATATAATAGGACGGTAGCTATCTTACCATAAAAGGCAAGTAACTACCGTCCCTACTTTGTTATTTACATTATATATCATTGGGGACATACCTGTCCAAAAATGAACCTATTGTTTGATATTCGAGGTTCGAGGTTTGAAGTTCGAAGTTTGATTAAAGCCACGCTTCGAAGTATGACATGAATCCAACCTCTAATATCGAACATCTAATCTCGAGTAAGGTGTGTCACCGTTATTCGTTGGGGACATCCCTCTGCAGCGAAGCATAGCCTATAAAGAGGTGTGTCCCCTATCCTCTAAAGTTCGTCCCGCATTACTGCTCCTGTACTAGCTGAAGTAACTAAAGCAGCATATCTTTTTAAATAAGAATTAGGCATAGCTTGAACAACTGGTTTTACCCACTTAGCCTTTCTAGCTGCTAATTCCTCATCGGAAAGCTTAACATTTAAAGTCCGCTTGTTTATATCGAGCTGGATAATATCGCCTTCCTCTAATAAACCAATAGGTCCACCTTCAGCAGCTTCCGGAGAAACATGACCAACAGAGGCTCCATTTGAACCACCAGAGAAGCGGCCATCAGTTATTAAAGCACAATAAGCACTTAACCCCAAGCCGGTTATAGCTGCAGTCGGACTTAACATTTCCCGCATACCTGGTCCACCTTTAGGTCCTTCATAGCGTACTACTACTACATCACCTTTTTGGATCTTCTTACCCATGATTGCCTCAAAGGCTTCTTCCTCAGAATTAAAGACTCTAGCCGGACCTTCATGGACAAACATTTCTTTGGCAACTGCACCCTGTTTGATAACAGCACCTTCAGGAGCTAAGTTTCCTTTTAGAACAACAATCCCGCCTGTTTTGGAATAGGCCTTATCTATTGGTCTAATGACCACTTCATCTGCTACATAGGCTTGTTCAGCTATTTCTGCTACTGTTAGCCCACTAACATTTAAAGCCTGACCATCAATTAACCCAGCTTCATGCAATCTTTTCATAACGGCCGGTATACCACCTGCCTCATGGAGATCACTTATCCGGTGTTCACTAGCCGGACTTAATTTAGCAAGATGGGGTATCACAGCACTAATTTTATCAAACTCCTCTAAGTCCAAACTTACTTGAGCCTGATTGGCAATTGCCATCAAATGCAGCACGGTATTTGTTGAGCCACCAATAGCCATATCAACAGCAATAGCATTTTTAAAGGCACTAGCAGTCATAATGTCTCTGGGTTTAATATCTTTTTCTAAAAGTTCCATAATGGTAATGCCTGCTTTTTTACCTAAGGCTCTTCGAGCACCATATGGAGCTGGAATAGTCCCATTACCAGGTAAAGCTAATCCTAAAACTTCCGCTAAACAATTCATAGTATTGGCAGTGTACATTCCAGCACAGCTGCCACAAGATGGACAAGCTGATTGGGCCATTTCTTCTAAAGTGTCCTCACTAATTTTACCACTAGCACAAGTTCCCACTGCCTCAAAGGTTCCTTTAATCAGATCAGTATCTTCACCCTTATAACGACCGGTTAACATAGGACCGCCACTGACATAAACTGAAGGTACATTTAACCGCGCGGCAGCCATCAGCATACCGGGCACTATTTTATCACAATTGCCTATTAAAACCATGGCATCAAACATATGGCCCATCATCATAGCTTCAATAGAATCAGCTATTAATTCCCTGCTAGCCAATGGATACTTCATACCACTGTGATTCATAGCAATTCCGTCACAAATTCCAATTGTGGGGAATTCTATAGGGGTCCCCCCAGCGGAGGCTATTCCCAGTTTTACAGCTTGAGCTATTTCATCCAGATGGAAATGCCCAGGAATTACCTCATTATGGGCATTAACAACTGCAACTAGCGGTTTCTTTAGATCTTCAGGCAGATAGCCCATAGCATAAAACAAGGACCGATGGGGTGCTCTGGCAATTCCTTTAGTTACTTCATGACTTCTCATCAATTTTGCCTCCTTTTACTAAATAATCACATCAAAGAACAAAGGTACATAGGTAATAACAAGTAAAACAAAAACTAAAATCATCATAAGTGGGATTACAGCCTTGCTTATTTTTTCTATGGGTATTTCTGAAATAGTGCTGGCTACATATAAGTTGATAGCTACCGGTGGAGTTATCATACCGATTGCTAAGCCCATAACCATAATTAAACCAAAGTGAACTAAATCTATACCCAGTTGATTTACTAATGGTAAAAACACGGGAGTAAGAATAATTAAGGCTGATGCTGTCTCCATAAAAACACCTGCTAGCAAGATTATAACATTTATTAATAACAAAAGTACTAGCTTATTATCTGACAAAGATAGGATAGCATTAGCAATCATAGAAGGAATCTGCCAATTAGCCAAAATCCAGCTTAACGTACTAGATGTTGCAATAATAAACATTATTACTGACATGGTAATAGCAGAACGAGTAACGATCTTAAATATATCCCGCCACTGCATATCCTTATAAATAAATATTGCTACAAATAAGGCCCAGTCAACCGCTATTACCGCTGCTTCTGAAGGAGTAAAAAATCCGGTGAAAATTCCGCCTAAGATAATAACAGGCGTCATTAAACCCCATATTGCTCCTTTAAAAGTCTTCCAGATATTCGCAGCAGAAAACTTAGCACCAGTAGGATAGTTGTTTTTATGGGCAACATAAAGGGCTGCCGCTATTAAACTCAAACCCATTAAAGCCCCTGGAATAAACCCGTTCAAAAATAACCTTGCTACTGATTGGTCAGCGATAACTGCATAGAGGATCATAGGGACTGAAGGTGGAATCACTACACCAGTACATCCTCCCGCAGCAATTAAAGCAGCAGAAAACTCACCACTATAATTTTTTTTGCGAAGTTCGGGTATTAAAGGTGTACCTACTGCAGCCGTGGTCGCTGCACCTGAACCGGAAATGGCAGCAAAAAACATAGAGGCCATTACCGCAACAACCCATAAGCCGCCTTTTAAAAACCCTAAGATAGAATCGGCAAACTGCACCAGTTTTTCAGAAACCTTACCATGGGCCAATAAATCACCAGCTAAAATAAAAAAGGGAACTGCAACCAGAGGAAAGGAATCAGCCCCGGCAAACATCCTTTGGGGCAAAACAATTAATGAGGTATCCTGACTCATTAATACTACCATTGATGTTAAACCTATACCGATTGCTACAGGAACACCTAAGAATAGCAATACTAGAAAAGTACCAAATAGGAGGGTAATCACTGCACCTCACCCCCATTTCTAAACCTTACAAATTCTTTAGAGATACCCGCTAAAGAATGAATTATCATAATACATAAGCTAATAGGGATGCAATAGTATATATACTTCATCGGTAATGATAGGGCCGGGGAAATTTGAAAAACCTGCATTTTAATCATCTGTGACCCATAATAAATAACACAAACAAAAAATACCATAGACAATATATTCATTAAAATGTTAAACATACTCTTTATTTTTTTCCCAAAGGCTTCAATAAAAAAAGTTAATGCAATATGATTTCCCCTTTTATAGGCCATAGTAGCACCGAAAAAGGTTCCCCATACTAGTAAATAACGGGACAACTCCTCACTCCATGATAGAGCTGTAAAGAAAACCCTAAAAACAACCTGGGATGTGGTAACAATAACTAATCCTGCAATTATTACAAAAACCAGCTTTGTAACCAGCCAGTCTGTTTTCTGGCTTAACAAATCAAAAAAATCAACTACTTTGTTCATAAGCGACCCCCGGTTATAAAAATAATATTTTTATTGGCACCTTGTTTTATAAGGTGCCAATAAGTTTTATTTCTATTTAGCTTTGTTAATTTCTTCGATCAAAGATCCAAACTTACTGCCATATTTTTCATATACTGGTTTTACTGCTTCCTGGAAGGCTGGAATATCCGCGTTTTCTTCAATTTCCATACCGTTATCTCTTAGGACTTGCAATTGTTTCTCCATTTCATCAGAAATCCAATCCCTAGTCATTTGTGCAGTTTCTTTTGCAACACTAACCATTATCTCTTGAGTTTCTTTATCCAGGGAATCAAAAAGTTTTTTACTCATTAATATACTTGCAGGTGCATAGGAATGTCTAGTAAATGTCAAATACTTATGGCTTTCGTATAATTTAAAAGCAAATGCAACGTTTATGGGGTTTTCTTGACCTTCAACAGCTCCTGATTGGAAAGCAGTCAGAGCTTCCTGCCAAGCCATGGGTACTGCATTAACACCTAAAGCTTTAAATGTATCAATATATACAGGGTTTTCCATAACCCTAATTTTTAAGCCTTTTGCATCCGCTGGTGTTTTAACCGGGCGTTTGGAATTAGTAAGATTTCTAAATCCTCGCTCAGTAAAAGCTAAACCTTTTATGTTTACTTGTTCTAGTTTATTTAATAGTTTCTGTCCAACCTCACCATCTAAAACCTTATAAGCCTCTGCTTCAGAAGCAAAAAGGAAAGGCATTTCAAAAACTGCAATTTCGGGTAAGAAGTTAGCAATAGGCCCATTTGTAACCACTGCCATATCAACGGTGCCAACCTGCATACCTTCAATTAAAGTACGCTCGTCCCCTATTACTCCATTTGGAAATATCTCTATAATTACTTGACCATTAGTTTTTTGTTCTACTAGTTCCTTAAATTTTAAAGCATTGTAATGATATGGGTCTTGTTCATTTACAGTATGACCCAGTTTAATTACCTTTGGTTCACTAGCAGGTGCTTCATTTTTTGGTTCTTCTTTTTTAGTTTCGTTAGATGTTCCCCCACAAGCGGTTACCACAAAAGTAAGTAATAATACTGAAATAAGTGCAAGCATTTTTCTATTCATAATTATTCTGTCCTCCTTAATATTGTTGAATTTCGTTCTATTTTTAGTCCTAATAGATATTTTTGTAATTCACCCCCAGGAAGAAACTGTATTATATAAGAGTAGCTATATATTGACTATACTATAACATTTTTATTTTTTTGTATATAGTATTTGGACATTATATACCTCGCAATATACTAGGTCAATTTCTATTTCAGAAACGATAAGAAGTATTTCACAACAAACTCTATACCCTTAGTAGGGTTAGGAAGCTTAACTCCCATGATTTGTAAAAGGCTCAGGATGAAAGCAAATAGTAAAAACAGTAAAAAAACTATAAGTTCACGCCAGTATTTCTTGTGTACAAGGCCGGGTACCTCAAAAAGTGCTATACCTATAAAGGCTGTAATTAACAGGATTATCATTTAGATCCACCTTCTTTTTTAGGTAGTCCTCTTAGCACAGCTACAATTAGTGAAAGAAGGGGAATACCAATTTGAAAAGGGATAGCATAATAAGGCCAAATATCAAAGGCAAAAGCTATATTTTCCGTAACACTATCAAACTGCAGAATACTTAAGAGAACCATGAGAGCTCCAACAGGAAGTACTAAAGGTAAATAAGAACGCAGTTTCAATAACTGAGCCATACCCAGAACTGTTCCATAATAGAGAACAGAAATTTTCAAAAACCCCATAGCTAAGAGATCAATGGCTACTATAACTTCCAGCCTGGTCAGGATATGGGCGATATCAATTATGCGTACTGCCATAAAAGAAGGATAAGTAGCGGTTGTTGCAACAATACCCAGGACAGCAGTATTACGTACAGAAGCTGTGACCAGGAACATACCAGCAATTGTTAAAGCCGCTGCGGTAGATATTTTCGCCTGCTTGACATTATTTAAAAAGGCTATCACCATGAGAAAGGCCACTGTTTCACCAAAGGGAAAGGTGGCTGCACTATGGCTGGCTCTAATAAATTCCTTTAAAGGCAGATCGAAAATAGGTAAAAGATTGGTAAACTCCATATCTTTCAGTAGTAAAATTATTAAAACTAAGTCTGTAACAAGCATGAGAGATAATAGTATTATACTGCACCGGGCTATTACTTCTATCCCATTCCGTGTCGCCGAGGCACAGATTAAGGCTGTGAGAAGGATAAATACGACCATAGGAGTTTCCGGGTAAATTATACTTGTAAAAAAATCGCCAAAGTTCCTTAAAACTAAGCTGCCCAGGTGGAAAAAAAACCACAGGTATCCTATAGAAATTACTTTACCCAAATAAGGACCGTAGATTAGGTCATTAAATTGGACTAAAGTTTTACCGGGAAATCTGGCAGCTAGAGAAGTATAAATAACAGCAAAAAAAAGTCCTTCTCCCAGTCCGGCTAAAACAGCCAGCCAGGCATCATGACCTGCAGCCTGGCCGGGGCTTAAGATTACGCTGGAACCTATGGTAAAACCGATTATTAAAAAGGTTAATTGGGAGCTGGAGATTTTACCTCCCTCAAGTTTCATCAGTAACACCCCTATTCCGGTTTAGCTGCTTTTGTTGTGATACCTGTCCTGCGTAATTTGGCATTGATTATTAACTTCACTTCAAGATCGGGGAAAAACTCGTCCCATTGTTTTTCTATATCTTTCCACACTTTAGGATATTTTCTATGGACAGCATCACCAAAGCCAAAAATATCTGTGTTAAGTTCCTGGGCCTTTTTTATGGCAGCCATAATTTCCTTACGAATAGCGGCAGCCTGGCGTTTTTCCAGTGATGTCCAGGCCGCTGGTGTTGTTAAATCTTCTGTCCCCATTTGGTCGCCCAGGTTTCCTTCTTCATTGATTTCTACCGTGATGTATAGTTCATTGTCTTTAATTTCCGGAGTAATTTTACTGCTGGCCCGGATAATTTCCAGGCTGGCTTTACCATTACCCCCAGGAGATTCTACAGCAATGATACCGCTTTTTACTTGACCAAGGACCCAGAGCAGACCCCGGGTTTCCTCTTTATTTAGAAAGCCTGCCAGTTTATCCTGTTTAAAAACTGCTGTTCCCTCAAGACGGGCTGTTTTTTCTTGTCCTTCGCCCGATACCTCAACAAGGGAGGCTACCGGTGCGGTGGTTTTACTCATTAAACGGGGTAAAAACTCATGCAGTTTAACAACAGTTGTTTCCGATGTAGCACCTTGAGCTTCAATTAACTGGGAAATTCTTATGGCCGGTACTTTTTCCAGTTCTGCCTTTGTTTCTAAAACCTCACCGGCTTTTCCTTTGCTGACTAAAATCCACACCATGAGACGGGGTTCGTGATCACGGATAATGAAATCCAGGTGTTTTCTCACCCCTTCTTTAGCAGCCTCCTGGCTAAAGATGATAATTTGATTGTGGGGTAAATATACCTTACGGTTGATTTCATGGGTAAAGCCTCTAATAGCCTCGAAAAAAGTGTCTCCTGTACTTGTTAAATTTAAGTAGGCTTTTGCCCCACCACCACCCCCTCCTCCACTAGGGGCTTTTATTTCCCCGGGTTTAAGGATTTGAGCTGTTATTTGAATTTTACTGGGGTCTTCAGCTTTATCAATTGCTAAACCGGATAAAATGGCTAAACTGTTTAATTCCCGCCGGTTCCAGCAGCCGGTCATTAGGAAACTTAGAATAACACAAAATATTACTATGCTCATTAATTTCTTACGGTTTTGCATCTATATACACCTCAATTTTTCACTCTTTCACTGTTTTCTGGTGGTTGGGGCATTAACCGAAATTCCTGCCGTTGCGGGTCATGCCAGCCGATAGTTCTGGGACGGTTCAACATGGCCCAGATCGGTGCCCTGATAAATACGTCTTTTAAGTCCCCAAAACTAAGAGGGGCCAGAGGAGATAAAAAGGGAGTTCCAAAAGACCTTAAAGCAGATAAATGGACTAAAGTGCCTAATAAGACAATGATAATTCCAAAGGCACCTAAGACTCCAGCAAAAATGGTCAGAAGTATCCTTAAAAGAGCGGCCAGGTCAGATTGGGCTGGAACCACAAAGGATGCAATAGCTGTTATGGCGATAACAATAACCATCGGTGCACCGATAAGTCCAGCTGATACGGCAGCTTCACCGATTACCAAAGCACCCACAATACTTATGGCTGAACCAACAGGGCGGGGCAAACGAATCCCCGCTTCCCGGAGAATTTCATATACTAAGCCCATAAGCAGAGCTTCTACCACTGCCGGAAACGGAGTACCTTCCCTGGCCGCAGCCATAGTTATTAAGAGTGACGTAGGAATCATCTCCTGATGAAAGGTTGTTACGGCTACATATGCTGCCGGAGCCAGAATAGTTATGAAAAAAGCCATAAATCTAATAATTCTGATAACGCTGACATAATAAGGCCGGGAATAGTAGTCTTCCGAAGTTTGGAAACTTTCGATAAAAACCATGGGAACAGTAAGTACCATAGGAGTACCATCAACCAGAATGGCTACCCGTCCCTCTAATATTTTAGCTGCAACAACATCGGGTTTCTCACTGTTAGCAATTGTGCTAAAGGGCGAAAAAGGTCCGTCTTCAATAAATTGTTCAATATAACCTGATTCCAGAATAGAATCAGTATTAATTCTCTTTAGACGGCGTCTAACTTCTTCTACAAGTCGAGGATTAGCTATTCCATTTAAATAGGCGATACAAACATCAGTGTTGGTCTTTTGACCTAGTTGTATCGTTTCCATGAGCAAATTGTGATTGCGGATTTTACGCCGCAATTGGGACGTATTGGTCCTTAATGTTTCAGTAAAGCCTTCTCGGGGCCCCCGTACAACGGCTTCAGTTTTCGGTTCTGTTACACCTCTAGATTCCCAGCCTTGCGTACTGATAGCCAGAGCTTCATTTAAACCATCTATAAATAATACAGTTTCCCCGGACATACAGCCATCAACAACTTGTTCAATATTAGAAACCTTTTTTACGGACCTTACTGAAAGCATTCTTTTTTCAATAAACTCAATATTATTGATAACTTCTAAATTCTTTGTATTTAAAAAATAACTATCATACATTAAAGGCCTAATGATACTTTCATTGATTGTCGCATTATCTGTCATGCCATCTAAAAAGATTAGGGCAGCATTAATTTTTCCTTCATAACCAAAGCTGAATTCCCTGAAAACAATATCATTACTTTGGCCTAAAAGGTTTCGGAGGACTTTTAGATTTTCTTTTAAATTTTGGGAAAGGTTGGGTTGAGATAATTTTTTTTGTAAGCTGTTATCTTCTTTAAAATTTTGTTTGTTATTTTGATTTTTTTTATTAAATTTTCGCCAAAAATTCATTTTATTAAAAATAAATTGAAACATATTTTATCCCTCGATTATTAAGAAAACTATTTACTGTGTTATTATTGCCATAATTGGATAAAAGTATAAAATAATTAAAAAATTAGTCATTAATAAAACATCTAAATATAAAAAAACTGTGCTTAGCTAAGCACAGTTTTTTTATATTTAACTTTTTATACACAACCAGTTGGCTTAGGCAGACCAGCAATTTTACAAGCACCTTTAGCAGGACCGGTTGGAAATAAGTCATAAATTTCTTTTAAGCTGAAACCAGTTGATTTTACAACCTTACGAACCATTGGAGCAATACCAAACTCTTTGTAGTATTCCTTCAAATAGTTAACTACTTTCCAATGATTTTCAGTTAATTCTTCAACCTGCTCAGTTTTAGCTAGAGCTAAGGCAACGTCTTCATTCCAATCATCAAGATTTATTATAAAACCATCTTCATCAAGTTCGATTTGTTTGCCATTTGCTTCAAGAAAAGCCATAGGTTAAGCACCTCCGTGTTATTTGTTTTCCTTGGGGTCATTGAATTCAGAATACTCTTTCAAATATTCCTTTAACATATCAACAGCCATTTCAATGCCATCAGCTACACCCTGTTTGTATTCACTGGATTTGAAATCCTTCATCTCATAGACCAGTTCATCACAAAAGGTAATCCACTCTTTAATGTCTTCCGATAGTTGCACTTCATGACCCCCAGTAGTAGGTTATAGAACCAAGACACAAGTGACTTGGTTCTTTTAAATTACTCTTTGTCTTTAAGTTTTACATAAGAGGTTCCTAGGTATAAAAACTCTAAGATACCTTCTTTTGCCATTTCGTTTACCATCTTGTCTACTTCTTTTTTACTTGTATCAAAAGCAGTAGCAATATCTCTGTTTTTTGCTTTATCTTTTTTTCCTAGGTATTCTAATATTTTAGCTCTTAATTCTTCTGGGGTGAAATCAGCCATATTTACACCACCTAAATTATTTATTTACTATTTTTTATCTGTGAACTTAAATTGAGTAGTTGAACGGAAAGTTGGTACGGAGAAAGTAAAGTCATCAATGTGTTTATCAGTGAATGGTAAGTTAGCTACTTCAAAGAATTTCTCCCAACCGATTCTCTCAATCCACTCTCCATATCTTTCACCTTGTTTAGCATTTTTAACCCAAATTTCTACTAAATTTCTAATAGCTACTACTAATGAATCCCATCTTGGTGGTTCATTAGGGATAAATGGAATGACCAGTTTACTAAATTCAGGTCCTTTTCTTGTGTTAGAAACTTTACCACCTACAAATATAGCTATACCGTCATTTTCAGGGTCCATAATTGATAGAGATGGACATACTGAGTAACAGTTACCACAGTACATACATTTCTCTTCATTAATGGTTACAGATTTTGCTTTTGGGTTTGGACGGATAGCACCTGTAGGACAGGATGCTACAACGTTTGGAATTTCACAGCCGTTAGCAACACCATAGTCGTCTACTTTAGGTATTTTTCTGTGTACACCTACGAAAGCGATGTCGGAGCAGTGAACAGCACCACACATGTTCAAGCAGCAAGCCATAGAAATCTTCAGTTTTGCAGGAAGATCATCTTTCTTGAAATAATCATATAGATCATCCATAACTGCTTTAACTGTACCAGAGGCATCAGTTGCAGCACTATGACAGTGAATCCAGCCTTGGGTATGGATTAGGTTCTTCAAAGATCTACCAGTACCACCAACAGGCCAACCAGCAGCTTCAAGTTCGTCTACTAAAGCATCAACTTTAGTGCCATCAGCTAATAAGAACTCAACATTGTGTCTGCTAGTAAAACGCAAGTGACCATCACAATACTTATCAGCAATATCAGCAAACCATCTTAAAGTTTCGATACTTAACAAACGGGGTGAGCCTACACGAACTGTGTATAATTCATCGCCTGTTTCACCAACGTGTTTTAAAACACCTGGTTTTACCTTTTCATGATATAACCAATTACCATAGTTGTCTTTAATAACCTGTGGAAGCATGTTCCAAAAATTAGGGGGTCCAATATCAGTCTTAGCGTAATATGGATTGGCCATTATTCAGACACCTCCGATCCAGCAACTTCTTTTTTAGCTTCTTTTGCTTCTTTTTCAGCAGCAAAGTCTTCTGGATACCAGAAGAAATATGGGTTAGCACGTGGGTGGTGAACCATTTGAGGTACAGGCTCTAAGTCAGTAGCTTTTAAGAACTCGCCCATTCCTTTTCTGTAAATCAATTCGCCGATTCTCTCACGAACTTTGGCGTTTTCATCCCACCACTCCCAGATTTTCTCTAGAAGGTCATGGAGTTCTTGATAGCCATCTTCTTTGTCTAATTTGATAAAAGGCTTAATAACCCAGCCCAAGAATGCTGACTGCACAATAGTAGCTTTTCCACCTAACAATAAAGTAGCACCTTTTTCTTTACCTACCCGTAGAGCTTTAGGCATCACACTGATGCAATGCATACATCTGGTGCAGTTTTCATTATCGATGTTTATTTCTTTCTTTTCTTTATCGAAAGAAATGCATTTGGTTGGACAGTAATCTAAAACTGCAGACTTAATCGGTAAACCGCCATCTACATACTCAGCAACGGCTTTCTGGTTAACTCTGATGCGATCTCTCCAAGTACCAATAATTGAAAGATCCGCCCGAGCGATAGATGAAGTACAGTCATTTGGACATCCAGAGATCTTAATTTTAAATTTGTATGGCCACATTGGTCTGTGAAGCTCATTTTGATATTTGTTAGTAACATGGTGACATAAATCCAAAGTGTCAAAGCATGCATATTCACAACGAGCTGGACCACAGCAAGCACTTGGGGTTCTTAAGTTTGAACCTGAACCACCTAGGTCAAAACCAGCATCTGATAAGTCATTAAAGCAGTCTTGTAAATGAGGAGTTGTTGTTCCCAAAAGAATAGCATCCCCAGTCGCACCATGCATGTTGGTTAAACCACTACCGTGTTTTTCCCAAACATCACATAAGGAACGTATTGCCTTTGAATCGTAAAACCAGCCAGAAGGTTGGTTAACACGAATAGTATGGAATTCTGCAACTTCCGGGTATTCTTCAGGTAGATCACAGTAACGGCCAATTACGCCACCGCCGTAACCTCTAACCCCAACAATACCGCCGTGTTTCCAGTGCACACGTTTTTCCTCAAAGGAACGCTCAACTAAGTTTAGTAAAGTATTTACTGCTGGTTTTGTTGCGGCACTCTTTTCCATTTCGGTAACAAAAGAGGGCCATTTACCCTTTTTCAGTTCATCGAGCAAGGGTCTTTTTTTCTCAGTCAAATCGATACACCTCCGTTTTAATTCATATTCTTAAAGTTAACTAGGTTTACGCAAAAGCGTTGGCTCATGCGAAAACCTTAGCTGCTTTATGCCAACCCAAAATTTATACTAAAGATTCCTAGTACTCGTTTAGAGTTATTGCACCAACAGGGCAAATCATTACACAGCTTTCACAGCCCATGCATTCATTATCATTTACTACAGCAACATCTTCGATGTCAAAAACTGACCCAGGGCAAGCACTTGCACATTCACCACAAGCAGTACATTTTTCAGCATCTACTGTAACAACAAACATTGGACACATCCCCTTTCAAGATAAGTTAAATTAAATTGAGTTTTATGTGATATTTAATTGTTTACTTTGTGAATACATTCACGGACATTTGCAAAAGTAATCACATGTTAACTATACAGTATATTTCGGAATAATATTGCAATCTCCTCTATTCTAAATGTTAAGGTTTCTTATGCTCGTGATAAGTGTAACTTATCGCACTAACTAATTTTAAGTATTACTCTTGGGTTTCGTGCCCAGTGTTCAGTGTCCAGAATTGTCCCTAAAGGGACAGGTTGAGGCTGAGGTTAAGGTTAGCAGGTGTTTTAATATTTGGATTTTTCTCAACCTTAACCTAGCGAAGCGAAACCTTAACTTAAGTATCCACTCTTCCACTGTTTTGCCATATTTACCAGACCCTCGGCCCACTGGGGTACTGAGGTAGCATGGAGATGACTATAAGAAGCAAAAACATTTTTATATACAATACCATCCTCTTTGCCGGTAATGCCTTTACCTCTTTTTACATCTAAGCCAAACTTTATCTTGGAAGAATCTAAATTAATTAATTTAGAGTTATGAAACTCATGGCCCCTTATTTCTAAGCCACAAGGCAAATAGGGATTACCCTCCCTTACCCTGTTTATGGTATATCCATGACCTTGAGGTTTTTTTTCCATATTTATATCAAAAGGCAGGGTACCAACCATATCATAAGTAGCATCAGCCCAAATTATCCTACGACCCAGATACATTAACCCGCCGCATTCGGCATACACGGGCAGCCCCTCTTCAATAGCATTTTTAATATTTCCCCTTAAATTTTTATTCTCTTCTAGTTCTTTGGCAAACATTTCCGGAAAACCTCCACCAATATATAAAGCATCTATTTGAGGCAAGGTATTATCTACTAAAGAATTAATAAAAACTAACTCTGCTCCTTGTCTTTCCAAGGCTTCTAGGTTTTCAGGATAATAAAAACTGAAAACCTTATCCCGAATAACACCTATATTCACTCCCGAACTAATACTTTCCGGCAAAGTGTCGGAAACCATATCTTGCAAATCGGGAGCATTTTGAGCTATTTCTAGGATCTTATCAATATCTACATTTTCCGAAACAAGTTTACCTAGTTTTGCAACCCGTCCAACTAGTTCACCCTTTTCGGTAGCAGGTATTAAGCCTAGATGTCTGTCGGGAATTTCTATATCACTAGATTTGGGCAGTATGCCGACAACTGGCACTTGGCAATACTTTTCAATAGCAGCGGTCAGCATATTTTCATGCCGTGAACGAGCCACATTATTGAGAATAACGCCTCCAATTTTTATCCTGGGGTCAAAATTTACTACACCATTGACCAGCGCTGCAACACTACGGGTCATGCGCTGACAGTTAACAACTAAAATTACCGGTGCTTGAATCATATAAGCTACTTCCGCCGTACTGCCGGTTCCCTCTAGGTCTAATCCATCAAACAAACCCATGGCTCCTTCAACCACACTGATCTCCTTGTCCCGAGAATTATTGATAAATGTCCTAACAAGGTTATCTTTGTCCATCATAAAAGCATCTAGATTACGGCATTCTTTTCCGGCGGCATAAGAAAGCCAGCTGGGGTCGATATAGTCAGGTCCTTTTTTAAAAGGCTGTACATTTGTACCCCTATCTTTTAAAGCCTGTAATAAACCCAAGGTAAATGTAGTCTTCCCGGAACGACCTTGACAAGCCCCAACTACCAGGCGTGGTATTTTTAGCACAGGAAAACCCCCAATTTGTCTTTTGTGAAATATGGTGCAATTATTCCCTGTCCAATTTCCTTTTATATTTTTACTATACCAGAAAAGCCTTGGTTTTTGAAAATAATTTAATTTTATGCTAAGTATTTTATTCGTCTAGGCGTCTAAGCGTCTATTCGTCTATTCGTCTATTGTTTATTCGTTTATTCGTCTATTCGTGGGCGCGTGAGCACGTTAAAAATTTTTTCCTACAAAATAAAACGAGTGAACTGTTGGGTTTTCTCTCCCACTCGCCCACTCGCCCACTTTTAGACTTTCTTATCCCACAACAATATTGACAAGCTTATTAGGTATTACAACAACCTTCTTAATATCCTTCCCTTTAAGATACTCGTCCACCTTAGGCAGGGCTTTTGCTAGTCCTTCAACTGCTTTTTTATCCATATTCACAGGAACAATAATTTTATCTCTGACTTTACCATTGACCTGAACAACTACAGTAACTTCATCAACCGCAAGGGTTTCTGGAATATGAACAGGCCATTTTTCTTGGTGAACGCTTGTTTCATATCCAATAGAATACCAAAGCTCTTCCGTGATATGGGGAGCAAAAGGAGCCAGTAACAAAACAATACTTTCTATAGCTTCTTTGACTACGAGCATGTTTGTTCCCTGCTCTTTATCTTTATAATTATATAAGCCATTGACTAATTCCATAACAGCACTAATTGCCGTATTGAAATTAAAGCGCCCGGCAACATCTTCCGTAACCTTTTTAATGGTTAAATGGGTTAAGCGCCGTAGCCCTCTGTCAGCACCTTCTAGTGCACCGATCTCACCTTGGGCACCTTTAATGCCCTCATTATAAGCAAATGCCAAGCGCCAAACCCGATTTAAGAAACGGTAGCAGCCTTCTACCGCCTGGTCATTCCACTCTAAATCTCTTTCCGGTGGAGCAGCAAATAAAATAAACATCCGCGCAGTATCTGCACCATATTTTTTAATAATTTCTTCTGGGCTTACCACATTACCCTTGGATTTGGACATTTTTGATCCATCTTTTAAAACCATACCCTGTGTTAGAAGGTTGGTAAAGGGCTCATCTACACTTACTAAGTTTAAATCCTTGAAGACCTTAGTAAAGAAACGGGCATACATCAAATGTAAAATAGCGTGTTCAACACCACCAATGTACTGATCTACTGCCATCCAATAATCTACTTTATCCTTGTTAAACGCCTCTTCTGTATTTTTCGGATCGCAGAACCTTAAAAAATACCAACTAGAACAAACAAAGGTATCCATAGTATCTGTTTCCCGCTTGGCGGGTTTTCCACAGGTAGGGCAAGTAGCATTAACAAACTCTGGAGAATATTTTAAGGGTGATTCCCCTGATGGTCTAAATTCTACATCTTCAGGAAGTAACACCGGTAAATCCTGATCAGGCACCGGCACTAACCCACATTCATCACAATAAACAATGGGAATAGCCGCTCCCCAATACCTTTGGCGGGATATTAGCCAATCCCTTAGCCTATAGTTTATTTGCCTTTGGCCACAGTTATTCTTTTCCAAGTAGTCCACGATCTTAACCATACCTTCACGGTTTGGTAGACCAGAAAAATCACCGGAGTTAACCATGATTCCGTCTTCAGTGCTTGCTTCTTCCATCTCTTCTACTTTTAATTCTGGTCCTTCTGGTTGAATAACTACTCTAATTTCTAGATTATATTTCTTAGCAAACTTAAAGTCCCGTTCATCATGGGCAGGTACACCCATAACAGCGCCTGTACCGTATTCCATCAGGACATAGTTACCAATTAAAATCGGTATTTCCTCACCATTTAAGGGGTTAACGGCATGGGCACCGATAAATATGCCTTCCTTTTCCAACTCAGTAGAAGTCCGATCTACTTCACTGAGCTTTTGCACATTCTTAATAAATTCTTGAGCCCGTGCCTCATACTCTGTACCCTTAGTCAGTATTTTAACTAAAGGATGCTCGGGGGCGAGGATCATATAAGTAACACCGAAAACTGTATCATGCCTGGTAGTAAATACCTCTAAGTCATCACCGGTTTCTTTTACTGTAAATTTGATTCTCGCACCTTCGCTGCGGCCAATCCAATTTTCCTGCATGATTTTAACCTTTTCGGGCCAGCCCGGGAGCTTTTCTAAATCGTCCAATAATCTATCTGCATAAGCAGTGGTTTTAAAGAACCATTGTTCTAGTGCTTTCTTTTCAACTTCACTGTCACAGCGTTCACAGGCTCCATCGACAACCTGTTCATTGGCCAAAACTGTTTGACAGGATGGACACCAATTAACTGCTGCTTTCTTTTTATAGGCTAAGCCGTTATGGAAAAGCTGTAAAAACAGCCATTGGGTCCATTTATAGTAATCAGGATGACAGGAAGCAACCTCTCTATCCCAGTCATAGCTGATACCCATAGCTTTTAGCTGCCTGCGCATATTTGCGATATTTTCCCATGTCCATTTAGCTGGGGCAACACCGTGTTTAATAGCAGCATTTTCTGCAGGCAATCCAAAGGAATCCCAACCCATAGGATGGAGAACGTTAAAACCCTGCATATTTTTAAAGCGCGCTACAACATCACCTATAGAGTAATTCCGGACATGGCCCATATGAAGATTACCTGATGGATAAGGAAACATTTCTAAACAGTAGTATTTAGGCTTGTCCTCACCCTCTACTACTTTATAGGCATTTTCCTCTGCCCACTTTTTCTGCCATTTGTCCTCTATGGCCGTAAAATTATATCTTTCTTCCATATATAAAACCTCCTTAAAAAATAGTTGCTAGTTATTAGTGGCTAGTGGCTAGTCAATTGACCACCGACTATAGACTAGTCAATATATAAAAATACCTCTCATCCCTATTTGGGACGAGAGGTCATCTCGCGGTACCACCCAAGTTGATAGAACACCTAAACTATCCTCTTTAGGCTAAATAACGGTTAGCAAACCGATGTAAATTACTAGTATTTCATCTACATAACTTAAGGACGAGTTCAAACGTCTAATTCTTATTGTCTCGCACCACCCGACAACTCTCTGAAAGTTAAACGCTTTACTACTTCCCATCACAGTCTTTAAATTTATTTAGTCAAATGAAATTATATATAAAAATAAATACTGCGTCAACTGTGTCAAGGGGACGGAGTTTTTGACATTACTTTTCTCAACTTTTCCCGATTTATTCTTAATATTCTTGCTATCTGCTTTAGAGATACATCTGTTTTGCTTTGCAAGTTATTTATTAAACTAAGACAATACATTTTTATGTCAAATGCTCCGTCCCTTTGATTAGAAGGATTTTTGTCGTTTCATAGGGAAATATCTTTTCAGACTTAATTAACTTTTGGGGAGGCGAGTTTCATGAAAAAGAGCTATATATATATTGTTTTAGCCTATGGACTTTTTTTGGGCTGGCTGCTGTCCTTTCCTTATAACGGACCTGTGTTGAAACACTTAGTTTTAATTCATCAAGTTCCAATTGCTTCCTTTAGTTTAACTTACACTGTTGTACCAGCGGTTTTTTTGATTATATACTCTTTTTTTCAGATAAAAGAAGAATATGCTAAGACTATGATGAACTGGAGTATTACTGCTTGCTTTGTGGGGACAATCATCCTGTTTGCCGTCCCACCTTCATATTGGTATCCAGTTCTTGCTGTGATGGGTATTGGCAGTGTACTGTATATTATAGGTTGGAGCTATTTCTACACTATGGAAATTCCAATTGCTCAAAAAATGCAGATAATGGCTCTTGTGATTATTACCGGAAATGCGATTTACTATGTAATAAATATTTTACACAACCAAATATCGATAGGATTTCTTTTGGTTATTATGCTGGCTCCATTAGGAGGAAGTTTTTGGGCTGCAGCAAAAACCGCTGTTAATGAAAAAATTGCTGTTGAACTTGAGCAAGAACCATTACCTGTAAAACTTATATTTGTAATTTGCTTTTTCTTGTTTGCCATTAACTTAACTGATGGTTTAACCTTTCACGCAATTTATCCCTCTTTTGACCGGTTGTTTATAGAATATTTCACCTTCTACGGTATAATGCCCTACATTTTAACCCTGGTTATTATATTTTTTTACGGAAATAAGCTCTCCATAATGTTTCCTGTTTTTTTGGGAACCTCCTTACTGGGCTTGGCTTACCTTTCCTTTGGGTTAATGGGTGAAAACTGGTACAACTATTTCATCACCGAAACCTTTTTACATGGGACGTGGGGACAGGAACTTCGTCCCCGCGTCCCACTTTTTCTAATAGTCTTTAATGAAAATCTATTCACAACCTACCAATTAAACTCTTTGAAATACCTGTTATTCTTGATAATTGTCTAACTGTAACTCCTTCTATGCTTTTAATCTGTCTTAAAACGTTATTTCTGTT
>JUEF01000043.1 GCA_000802045.1 Peptococcaceae bacterium BICA1-8 | reverse complement strand
CCCCGGGGAGTAATGCTGTACTAGCCATATCGTACAACAAATTCCTGTCTTCCAGCGAATCGACACTGTCGACTCTCCCGATATGAATTGGTTTCGGGGCTCAATACCTTCACTTGCGTTACGGCCTGGTAACTCCCATCTATCAGCTTCATGTAGTCTGTTGCCTTTCTACATGTGATATAGGTGTTAGGCTGGTGGCTAACCTTTGCCTAATCCGGACTCTCACCGGCAAGAACTGCCAAGCTTAGCTTGGCGCACCAATTCTCAATTTTCAATTCTAAACTCTACATTCTACATTCTACATTCTACATTCTAATTTCTAATTTCTAATTTCTAATTTCTACATTCTAAATTTTCCCTTTGCCTTAATACCCAAAAAACCCTCTCCCCGTCTTCCGTCCTAAAAAGCCTGCCCTAACCATTTTCCTCATCAACGGACAGGGACGGTACTTATCATCTCCGGTTTCCAAATGTAGGGTTTCCATTATTGATAAGCATACATCCAAGCCTACTAAATCACCTAGAGCTAAGGGACCAATAGGGTGGTTGGCTCCGAGCTTCATTCCGGCATCTATATCCTCTGCTGTTGCTATCCCTTCCATCAAAATAAAGGCAGCTTCGTTTATCATGGGTATCAAAATACGATTAACTACAAAACCTGGAGCCTCTTCAACAGTAACTGGTGTTTTTCCCAGAGAAACAGTAAAATCCATGATAAATTGGTATGTTTCCCCGCTGGTTCCTGCTCCTTTGATAACCTCTACTAACTGCATCACAGGTGCTGGATTAAAAAAATGCATACCGATAAATTTATCAGGGCGACTAGTAACTGCTCCCAATTCACTTACACTTAAAGCCGAAGTATTAGTAGCAAAAATTGTGTTAGGTCCGCATACCTTTTCTAGTTCCTGCCACAGCTCTTTCTTCGGCTCCGTTTTTTCTACTATAGCTTCTATAACCAAATCTACTTCAGCAGCTATTTCCAAGGAACTTATGCCTGTAATTAAGGAGACAACCTTTTCCTTTTCTTCTTCGGTCATTTTCCCTTTTTCTACTTTCCGATTGAGGTTTTTTTCAATAATCTTTATGCCCCTCATTACAAAATCATCAGTAATGTCCCGCAGGTAAGCCTGGTGCCCTGCCTCAGCAATTACTTGGGCAATACCCGAACCCATTGTTCCTGCACCGCAAATCATAATTTTCATCCTAAAACTTCCTTTCTTTTGGGTTTACATTTCGCGTCCGACAGTACTTAGAGGTCATAGTAGTGCGTCTGACAATACTCCCGGGTGAATATTTCGCGTCTGATAAAACCCGTGTCCAATTACCAGTAATATGGTTTAGACTATGTTCTTTCCTTAACCTTAACCTTTACCTTAGACTTAACCTCAGTCTCAGCCTTAGTCTTAGCCTTAACCTAGCGAAGCGAAACCTTAACAGCCTACGGCTGTTACCCATATCGAAATTCTACCCCAAAAGTCCCCTGGGGGTAATTCCAGCTTAGGGTTTCCGTGCCGGCACAGAGCACCCGGCAGGTACCGCACTCTAAACAGCCAGCAAAATCAAAGCCGATATTGCCATCTTCCTTCATTGTATATAAACCTGCAGGACAGGCTATAACACACTTTTTGAGGGCTTCCCTGCTTGAGGTATCTTTTAGAATAATAATATGTGCATTTCCTTCATCAACACTAAACTTATCTACACCTAATTTTTCTTCAGTACCCATAGGCTTCACAGAATTTTGCCCCCCTTCCAGGCATCCTTTAGCAGATTAACAATGCCCACCTTTTTCATATGACTTAATGCTGTTTTTTTCAATGGTTTAAGAGGATTACCATCAATCAAGTAAAGATCCTTAAAGATGTCTACTGCTAATTGAGGATACTGCTTAAAAATTCGATGGTTTTCCATGAATATGGGGAAATCCTGGTATTTAGTTAAATCTCTCATAATAAAGCTATTATCTAAAAGATTTTTATAATGGGCTAGATTAGGAGCAGTGTAGTCACCTTTTTCCTGTGCTGCTATAACAGCTTGGGCTGCTGCTTCTCCTGAGGCAATAGCCAAATCCATGCCCCGTACAGTGTATCCTGCATTAATAACTAAACCAGCTGCATCCCCTACTACTAATACTCCGTCACCATAAAGCTTAGGAAGCATAGTTAAGCCGCCTTCCGGTACAAGATGGCCGGAATATTCCACCAGCTTGCCTCCTTTAATCAAAGGCTTAACAGCAGGATGCTGTTTAAATTCCTCAAGCATTTGAGGAACCGAAAGTCCCTCTGTACCTATATCAGAAAGAGTAAAAACTAAGCCTAAGGAAATACTGTTCTTATTTGTGTAAAGAAAGCCTCCGCCTATTTTCCCTTTAGTACAGTCACCTACAAAGAGCCGTGCTGCACCTTCTCCAGGATTTAAGTTGAAACGATCCTCGATAACATTAGCAGGTAATTCGATGACCTCTTTAATTCCTACTGCCACTTGATCAGGTTTTAACTCTGCTTTAAGCCCTGCTTTTTGGGCTAAAAGAGAATTAACGCCATCGGCCAGAATAACCACATCGGCTTCCATTTCATCTTCACCAGCAATTACTCCGGTAACTTTACCATCCTGAATTATTAGGTCATCAACCCTGACACCGGAAGCTAAAATTGCCCCAGCCTCTTCGGCCTTCGAAGCTAACCATTGGTCAAAATCAGCCCTTAATACCGTATAGGAATCCTTTTTTTCTTCTCCTAAAAGCTCAGATTGGAAATCCAGGGAAACGGAACTATCTCCCGTAAGCATAGTAACCGTTTCCTTGATTACCCTTCTTTCTACAGGAGCTTCTTTAGAAAAACCGGGGATTATTTTTTCTAGGCTGTGGCTGTATAATCTGCCGCCAGTCATATTTTTACTGCCTGCAAAGTTTCCCCGCTCAATTATTAGGACTTCTAGCCCGGCCTGTGCCAGCAAATATCCGGCAATACTGCCAGAGGGTCCAGCACCTACTATAATGCAATCAAATATATCTCCCGACATCGTAAATCACCCCTTGTGTCAACTACCCTTTACTTCTTGCGCTGCTTTTGTTAAAGCAGGCAGAACTTCCTTTAAATCCCCGACAATATAGTAATCTGCCACCTGGAATATAGGAGCATTCTCATTTTTATTAACTGCCACAATAGTCTTGGCATCCCTGATTCCATACACATGCTGAACCTGACCAGAAATACCTGCAGCTAGATATACGTCAGGTTTAATTACCTGTCCTGATATACCGATATATCTATCTTCAGGCAGCCAATGGAGGTCTTCAGCAATAGGTCTTGAGCAAGCCACCTCTCCACCCATAGCCTGAGCCAGCTCTTCAGCCAGCTTCACATCACTTGCCTCGGAGAAGCCCCTGCCAACTCCTACTACAAAGGGGGCATCTTTAAGGTTTACTGTTTCTTTAGGCTTAGGTCTGCGCTCAACTACCTGCATCTTCACTACATTAGGTAAAGCTAAAGTACTTACAGTACCCTGCCGTGCAGTTTCTTTCACTTCCCATTTACTGAAGGTGCGGCCAGTTACGGTAGCTATTAGCGGAAACTCATTACACTCAATAGTCTTCTCAGCCAATCCACCATAAACCATCCGCTTCAAGATAGCCTTACTGCCGTCATATTGAATTGTCTTGCATTCCGTAACACAAGGACAGTCCAAATGGGCAGCTAGCTGGGCAGCCAAATCTTTTCCCCTGCGGGTAGCCCCTACCAGAATAATATCCGGCTTTTGCCCTTGGGCCTCTTGTACAAGTACAGGCACATATTCTTCCCAGGCGGTTTTTTCCGGCATCCGCATGAGCTTTACCAGATCAGCTCCATAGCTGATGGCCTCCTGAGCTTGGTACTCACTGCCGTTAAGAAAAGCTGTAACACTGCCACCACTATCACTAACTAATTCTCTAGCTTTGGCCAGCATTTCATAAGCAGTTTCAACTGTATTGGAAATTATCCATAAATTGCTCATAACTCTCCTCCTCTAAGCTAAAGAACCGTCAGCCTTAAGCTGTTGGACTAATTTTTGGGCTGCTTCTTCGATAGTCATACCACCACTGTTTATTTGAATGTTTTTTCTCTCCATAACAGTCCCAGAGACATCCAAGGTTTTCTGTTTCAGGGCAAGTGAGTCTAAACCAATAGCGGCTAGTTCTAGTTTTTCCGAAGTTTTCTTTTTAGCAGCCAGAATTTGTTTTAGACTGGGTATTCTGGGTTTATTGATATCAGGAAGGACCGTTACAACTGCTGGCCCTGTCAATTCTACCACTTCCACTCCATCCTCAAGCTTTCGCTCAGCCCTAATACCATCTTCAGTTAGTTCCAATTTATTGACAAAGGTTACCGAAGCATAACCTAATAAGGCTGCTAGCCTAGGCCCTACCTGCTGAGAGTAACCATCACTAGAACCCTCCCCGCAAATAACCAGGTCCACTTCACCAATTTTTTTTATTATACCTGCCAGCACTTTTGAGGTTACCGAACTGTCGGTTTCTTCTAAAGCCCCATCATTAACATAGGCAATACTCTCAGGTCCCCGAGATAACACATCTTTTAAGGAAGCTTCAACATTTGCTCCACAGGTGACTGCTAGGAATTGGCAGCCTTGCTTTTCATTAAATGACGCACCAACTTCAATAGCATTGCGATCATACTCACTTATCTTATATTTAATTCTGTCAAAGTTTAAGGACCGCGCCTTACCTTCAACCCTGATGTCTGCCTCATCAACTACCCACTTATAACAGGCAACTATTTTTTTCATATTGGCCTCCTTATCTTAACAGATTACCTGCAATAACCATTTTCATTACTTCTGAGGTTCCTTCATAAATTTCTGTTATTTTTGCATCCCTAAAGAAACGCTCTACAGGATAATTTGTAGTATACCCATGTCCGCCGTGAATCTGAATGGCCTTGACACTAGCTTCCATAGCTGTTTCCGAAGCATAAAGCTTTGCCATAGCTGCTTCCGCAGAGAAAGGAAGGTTGTTTTCCTTTAACCAGGCGGCATGATAAATCAGATGTCTCGAACACTGAATCTTGGTAGCCATATCAGCCAGAATCCACTGAATTGCCTGGAAGGAACCAATAGGTTTACCAAACTGCTGCCGTTCTTTTGCATATTTAATAGATTCGTCTAAACAAGCTTGGGCAATACCCAAAGCTTGAGCACCTACACCAATCCGGCCTACATCTAAGCTATGCATGGCAATTTTAAAACCCTGACTCTCTGCCCCCAAAATATTTTCCTTGGGTACTCGACAGTCTTTGAAAATAATTTCAGTAGTACTAGAGCCTTTTATACCCAGCTTATCTTCTGATTGGCCGACACTAAAGCCTGGAAAATCCTTTTCTACGATAAAAGCCGAAATCCCCTTGGTGCCTTTACTCTTATCAGTCATGGCCATGACAATAAAGGTATCTGCATAACCACCATTAGTGATAAAACACTTAGAACCATTTAAAACATAGTGGTCGCCATCCAATACTGCTGTTGTTAATTGAGCTGCAGCATCTGTTCCAGCTCCTGGCTCTGTTAAACAGAAAGCTCCCAGCTTTTCACCGCTGGCTAGCGGAGTCAGATACTTTTGCTTTTGTTCCTCTGTTCCATATTTAAAAATAGGATAACAGCAAAGGGATATATGAGTTGCCACAATAATTCCCGTAGATGCACAAGCCCGAGAAAGCTCCTCAATAACTATCATATAGGATATCGAATCAGCACCAGTACCGCCATATTCCTCAGGGATTATTACTCCCATTAAACTCAAGTCCTTAAGCTTCTCCATGGTTTCTACTGGAAAGCGGTGGTTCTTATCTATTTCAGCCGCTATAGGCTTTACTTCTGTTTCAGCAAACTCTCGAACCATTTGCTTAATTAATTCCTGCTCTTCAGTCAATTTATAATTCAATCGATAAACCTCCTTAATCGCCAAAGACGATTGCGTTTTTTCGTGGGCGCGTGGGCCCGTGAGCGCGAAAGATAATTAAAACCTTAGCTATCTTGTCTCGCCCACTCGCTCACTCGCCCACTTATAGACTAATTTTCATTCCACTCCAGCTATCTTTTTCGCTAGCTCCTTCTTCTTCTCAAAATCAGCTTGGCGGGCAATCATGATTTTCATAGCTTGAGGGGGTCCGGCCCCGTGCATAGATTCTGTCCGGTAAGCAACTGCTCCTGCACCTATAGTCAGATTTTCTACTAAACGAAGCATCCGCATTCTGCATTCAGTAGAAATACCTTCAATACCACCATAGAGTTTTTCCATAATTGGACCGATCTCAGGGTTTTTAAAATCAAATGCAGAAGGCATAGTTACCAAAAGCCCTCCGGCAATATCTTCGGCAATGCGGGCAATTTCATAAGGATGGCGAGTAACATTGAGCTTACAGACATTGGCCAATAATGAATCAACAAAGTAAGTGCCAGAGGGGGTAGCCTTCCCTTCGGTGGAACAGGCTAGACCGCAGGCATGCATGGTTTCATTGAGATGAACCATTTCCACCAATTTGTCCTTAATATGGGAAGCATTTTCTACTCCATGGTACTCAGCTAAATTCACTGCTGCGCCAATCAAAACATCTGTTACACCACATTTGCAACCGCCATAGCTCTGCCGATGGTAAGATGCAAACCTTTCTACCAACGCTCCAGAATATTTATATTCTTTATACATAAACACCCTATCCCAAGGAACAAAAACATTTTCAAAGATAACCAGGCATTCCTGGCCGCCATAATTCATATTTCCTACATCATAGGTTCCTTCAATCTTCCTGGTATCTGAAGGCTGACGACCGAATATATAAGTTATCCCTTTTGTATCGCTAGGAACAGCAAAAGAAACAGCAAAATCTGCATCTTCTTGTTTCATAGACATAGTTGGCATGACGATTATCTCATGGGAGTTTAAAGCTCCAGTCTGATGGCACTTGGCACCCCTGACAACAATCCCGTCCTCTTTTTCTTCAACAATATGAACAAATACGTCTTTTTCTGCCTGCTGATGGGGACGCTTGCCCCGATCACCTTTAGGGTCAGTCATAGCACCATCACAGACTAGGTCATTTTCTTGAACATATGTTAAAAACTCATTAAACCGTTTATTATACTCTGTACCTAAATCCTGATCCATTTCATAAGTAGTGATGGATAAAGCATTTATAGCATCCATACCTACACACCGCTGAAAGCAGGTAGCTGTTTTCTGACCTAAAAGCCGCTGCATTTTAACTTTACTCACTAGATCTTGTGTACTTTGATGGGTATGGGTAAATCTATTTACCCTTTTTCCGGTTATATTTGAAACTACCGTAGTTAGCTCCTGATACTGGGGATCCCCTGCTACCTCATAGGTCATGGCAACTGCATTTAGGGAAGGTTTAACCAGAGGATGGTCTGCAGGATTTTCTTCTTTTTTTCCCAGGATATACGCATTAAAATTCATCTTCTTGATGCTCTTAATATATTCTTGTGCAGTTTTCATTACGGGACCTCCTTCAAAAAGTATTTGGCTAGTTAATGACGGCATGACGGCTACTGGGGTAATTCATGATGTCGGCATGACGGCTTATGAAGGATACTCTGAATGTCGGCATCAATTTAGCTACAATTATGCCGACCACACAGCTAACCACAAAGCCATAATGCCGACCAAAAATCTAACTTGGAAGACGTCATGCGGACCTAAAAATAATACGCGTAAGACGTCACGCCGTCCCAAAAAACTAAGCCCGTAAGCCATCATGCTAACGTAAAAGTTTTATGCACTAACAGCATTAGCCTCGGAATTTGCTACCATTTTGTAGCCTTCTTCATAAGCCATTAAGTTCTGTTCTAGAACCTTTTTAGGCAGGAGTTCAGCTATAACTCTTTCTAATTCCTGTTTTTCAAAGAAAGGCTCAATACCTGCTAAAGCACCTAGCATAATAACATTTGTCATCATCAACGTGCCCATGTCCTTGGCCTTCTCGCTGGCACCAATGACATAGCCTTGAGAACAGCGGGCTTTTAGGGCACCTAAGATTTCTTCTTCAGAAGGATACTCCTCCATACCCATGTTGCAGAATATAGTAGGTACAGGATAATTATTAATTATAAACTTGCCTTTAGGATTTAGAAAATGAATATTACGTACAGCTTCAATTGGTTCAAAACCAATAAGTATATCAGCCCTACCGTTAGGAACTAAGGGAGAATGTATTTTTTTGTCGGAAATACGCATGTGGGATACAACGGAACCACCCCTTTGAGCAGAGCCAATTGTCTCTGTCCCTAGTACCTCTAACCCTTTTTTCATAGAATAATTGGCAAGAGCCACTGAAGCCAAAAGGTTACCCTGACCACCTACACCGGCAATTATGATATCAAGCTTCATACTATCGCTCCTCTCTTACATACATCAGCACACATTCCGCACATTACACAGGTTGCTTTATCAATAGTGACTTTTTCATCTTTATAACGTAAGGACGGACAGCCAAAATCATTGATACATATTTTACAACCATTACAGCGTTCAGGATTTACTTCTACAGCCCTTGGCGTAAAGAATAAATTATCCGTCTTGCTGTTACGCAGATAGCATGGTGCCGTAGCAATAATTACAGAAACACCTTCTTCTGTAACAGCTTCTTCTAAGGCTTTTTTGGTTTCTGCAATGTTATAGGGATTTACTTTCCTTACTGATGCTCCGACAGCTTTAACAACTTCTTCAATACTAATTTTCGGTACATCTTGCTCCATAACATTAATGCCTGAGCCTGCATGGGGTTGGAAACCGGTCATGGCTGTTGTGCCATTATCACCAATTACTACGGTAATATTGGCTCTATTATATGATGCACTAACAAGACCTGGTAAGCCCATATGGAAGAAAGTAGAGTCACCAATCATGGCTACAACAGGTCTGCCTAAACCGCTTTTCGCCAAGCCAGCAGCCATAGGGATTGATGCACCCATACAGTAAATAGTTGACTGAAGTTCAATAGGTGGAAAACTCCCGGCATCATGACAACCAATATCACCGGTAACAATACCTTTATGCTTTCTGGTTACTTCCTTCATAGCATTTAAAAGACTACGGTGGCTACAGCCAACACACTGGGTTCTGATTCTTATTGGCATTTTCGGACGATCGAAAGGTTTTAAATCTTCAGGCAGTTCAGCAACTGCTAGTTTATCTAGAGCTTCCAGAACTATCTGGGTATTAAGCTCACCTTCTGCAGGCAAGAAGAATTCTCTTCCTAACACTTCAACCTGAAGCTTTTCATCATAACAAATTTGTTTTAGCATTTTTTCCACAACAGGCTCTATCTCTTCAAATACGATTACCCTATCTACCTGGTTTAAAAACTCTCGTACTTTTTTTGGAGGTAAAGGAAGAGTTCCTAGCTTTAAGATCGGCAAACTCAAGTCTAAAGATTCTAAAGCTTCTTTGGCATAGGTGTAACCAATCCCACAACCAACTAGACCAGTATGACCTTCACCCTTTTCTATCCAGTTAAATGGACTTTTTTCCGCAATTTCTTTATATTCTGCCTGTTTAGCATTTAGAAGCTCATGTCTCCACAAGGGACGCATTTTACCGCCTGCTTTAGGCTCAGAAACTGCACTCATAACAAAACGGGAACGATCATTTTCAAAACTGGGCTCCCGATCTGGCGCAGTACTTGGACCTTCTTCAATAACAGACCTAGCATGACAGACCCGCATTACTGGACGTAGGATATATGCAGAGCTTGTTTCTTCTGAAAGATCAAATGCGGCCTTCATCATTTCTTTGGCTTCTGCTGGAGAAGAGGGGTCTAAAATTGGTAAATGACCATAAGTGTGTAATAAAATCCTAGTGTCCTCTTCATTTTGGGATGAATTTGCACCAGGGTCATCAGCGGAAACTAAAACATAAGCTCCCTTTACACCTGTAAAAGCAAAATGCATTATCATATCAGTGGCCACATTTGTGCCGTTATGCTTCATCACGGCCAGTGTACGGACATTTGCCAAAGACGAACCCATAGCAACCTCTGTCGCAACCATTTCATTACAGGACCATTCAGTGTAAATATCAGGTCTTTCTTTGGCAATAACTTCTAGGATTTCTGTAGCAGGTGTGCCGGGATACCCGGTTACAACCTTAACGCCTGCTTCAATGGCACCCATGGCCATAGCGTCATCGCCCATTATAAACTTACGTTTTTGCACAATTTTGTCCTCCTTAAAAAATCAATTCTTGCTTCTTGCTTCTTACCTCTTGCCTCTTGAATGTGAAATGTCCCAACTAATTTTATTTTATTTTAGAGCAGCTGTTAATGCCTGCAGCCTATCTTTTGATACCTGAACCATCATGCCGGCATCAGTAGAGTACATAAGATACTGAATACCTCTATCAGCCCAGTGTTTGGCATCTTCAGGTTTAGTAATGAATGTGCCAACCGCTACACCAGCTTTGCGGCAGATCTCCGTAACTTCTTCCATTACTGAAATAACCTTGGGGTGGCTAGTCTGACCGGGAATACCCAAAGACTGAGAAAGATCCCACGGACCCAAAAATAGGACATCAACACCCGGTACTTTAACAAGTTCAGCAGCATTTTGGGCTGCTTTTTGGCCCTCAATATGAACTACTGTCAAGACCTCCTGATTAGAAGATGCTATATGTTCGGGAGCTGCTGTGGAGGAATATCCACTAGCCCTGACAAAACTACATAAGCCTCGGTTACCTTCCGGATAATAACGGGCTGCCCTAGTTACTATTTCTGCTTCTTCCCCCGTCTCCACCTGAGGTATCTGAACTCCTTCAGCCCCTGCGTCTAAAGCCCGCATTATAGCAACCGGCTTAGGCTCAGGAACCCTTACCAAACCGGTAATACCGGCACTTCTTGCTGCCCGCAGGAGATGCTCTACATGTGGAATGTCAAAGCCGCCATGCTCCATATCTATAACAACAAAATCCCAGCCCGTATGACCTAAGATTTCTACTGCCGCTGGCCCTAAACGACCGAAGGTGCCTAAGCAAACCTTTCCTTCCTTCAGCTTGGTTTTTAATTTGTTTTCTCTCATGTCAACCCTCGCTTTCTTTTAACAGTCTATTAGTGGGCGAGTGGGCGAGACAAATATCTAAGGTTGAGGTTGAGGTTAAGGTTGAGTTTTAAAAAAATACTTAGCCTTAACCTAGCGGAATGAAATGCAGCGAAACCTTAGCCTTAAATGTCTGGTCACTGTCTACTGAGCACTGGGCACGAACCCACTAAAAAGGTTACCTAAATACCCAGTGACTAGTCACTAGTCACTAACAACTAGCCACTAGCCACTTTTATTTACAGTGACATCGACAACCTAGATATGCCAAATTCCCTATGTCCCATAATTTCCGCTTTAGCTGGTTGGCCGTTAATTACATCAACCAGGTAATTAAATAACCGTTCCTCAGCATCGCCTATTTTTTCTTTTCCTTGAATAATGGTACTGGCATTAACATCTATATCCTCAGCCATGTAGCCCCAGGTTTTGGGGTTACCTGTAATTTTAATCACCGGTGCAATAGGATGCCCTGTGGGTGTCCCCTGACCTGTAGTAAATACTGCTATTTGCGCACCACCAGCCATCATTCCTGCTAAAGATTCCACATCATGGCCTGGAGTATCCATGATTACTAAACCCTTTTTTGTTGGCTTTTCAGCATAGTCAAGTATTTCCTGTACAGTGCGATTACCGGCTTTTTTAATGGCTCCCAGAGATTTTTCTTCTAAGGTGGTAAGCCCTCCAGCAATATTACCAGGAGTTGGATTACCCCCTCGGAAATCTACTCCCAAATTAAGATAACGATTCTCCACTTTTTTTATGAGAGCGAGAATTTCCTGCCCTAATTGAGGGGTAGCTGCCCGACGGGCAAGCAAATGCTCAGCTCCAATCATTTCCGGTGTTTCGGACAAAATAACCGTTCCCCCTAGATCAACTATCCGATCAGCGACACCACCGGTTACTGGATTGGCAGCTAATCCTGAAGTTGTGTCAGAACCACCACACTCTGTGGCAAAAACTAAATGTTCCCAGCCAAAGGGCTCCCTTTTCATATTTCCTAAATTAGCCGCCATCTGGCTCGCCTTTTTTACACCCTCTTGAACTGCAGCCATCGTTCCCCCGGCCTGTTGAATTGAAACATAATCAACTATTTTCCCTGACTTAGCGATACTTTCGGCTAGTTCTACGGCGGGGATACTCTCACAACCTAAACCTAAAATTAATACTGCACCCACATTAGGATTAGTTGCTGTTCCTTCTAATGTACGATAAACCATATCCTTATCAGCACCTATCATTGCACAGCCATGCTGATGGGTAACTCCTACCGCATTAGGCACACTAGCAGCTATTAGTTCAGTTGCTCTATTAGCACAAACTACAGATGATAATATTAGAAGATGATTTCTGATCCCCACTCTACCATCAGGGCGCCAAAAACCCATAAGTTCCTTCATAATTTACTCCCCCTATTTATCAAATCTAAACATTGCTTGCTTTATCTCCCCGTCCTCTAGCACCATCTACATTATGAACATGGGTATGCTCGCCTACTGTAATAGAAGCAACTGCCAAACCGATAGGTTCACCATATTTTGTTACTTCCGCACCATGAGCTATATCCTTGATAGCCACCTTATGTCCAAAAGGTATATTATTTAAAAGTTCAATTTCCATTCCATCTTCTGTTTTGACCTTCTCTCCTGCAGTTAAATCCCTAACAGCAGTAGCTACATTATCCCTAGGGTTCATTACAGCTAAACTGATGAGATCTTCCATAAATATCACACTCCTTTTATTAGTGGCTAGTTGTTAGTGGTTAGTGGCTAGTTACTGGTGACTGGTGGCTTGTATTTCGATCATTCCTTGGTTATCGTGACCAGTGACCAGTGTCCGGTGTCCAGTACCCAGAAAAAAAATCTCTTACTCGGTCAATAGACAGTTGTCTATTCTCTTTTTTCATGATGTCATTGCTAGCCTTTTAGTGAGTGGCAATGACACAGTTAACATTCAAGGGTCTCAATCTCAATCTAGCGAAGCAAAATCTTAATCTAGGTTTTTCTGTAGAACTGTAGCACTGTAGCACTGTAGCACTGTAG
>JUEF01000042.1 GCA_000802045.1 Peptococcaceae bacterium BICA1-8 | reverse complement strand
AGATCCTTCGGTCGTACCTCCCTCAGGATGACACAGTAACAACCAATACTTTCATAATAATTACAATAAGAAGGCTTGTGTCAGACGCAATATTTTAACCCTTGAGAATTGTCAGACGGAAAATCAATCAGTGGTGTATTGTCAGACTCAAAAAACTATCCCATTAGTATGTCCATGTATATACCGGTCCCTGATCCCTGATCACCAAATGTTACCTTAACCTTAACCTCAGCCTAGCTCACAAAGTGAGCGAAACCTTAGTATTGGAGCCTTAGGCTCCAATACTACTCATCACACTAAACATCGGCAGTAATACCCCCATCACCACAGCACCTACCACAATCCCCAATAAAACAATCATAATCGGCTCAATTAATTTAGGTAGTCTGTCTGTGGCTTCGGCAACTTCAGTATCATAATAATTGCTTACCTTAACCAATAACTCGTCCAAATTACCGGAATGTTCACCTACCGCCATCATTTGGATGACCATAGGGGGGAAAACCTTACCTTCCCGAAAGCTTTCTGTGAGGCTTCTGCCATCTTTAACATTTTTTTGGCATTTATCTATCTCTTCTTTCAAGGCAGCATTTCCGATAGTCCGCTCTACAACCTCTAAAGCCTGGAGTATAGGAACACCACTGTGCAAAAGATTAGCTAGGGTTCTACAAAACCTGGCAACAATAACCTTTTGGGCTATATCCTTGAGAATAGGGACTACAAATAACAAATTATCAGCCTGTTTTTTGCCTTTGGGAGTCTTAAGATAGAACATAAGAGCAAGGGTTAATAAAAAAATTCCAGAAATCAATAAATACCAGTATTTATTGAAGTATAAACTAATAGCCAATATAATTTGCGTACTTAGAGGAATAGGTACATTCATATCCTCTAGAATTCCACCAAACACTGGAACCACAAAAACAAAAACAATACTGATAGCCAAGGCTGCAATTATCAAGACCACTATAGGATAAATCAAGGCAGTTTTGACTTTTTCCTTGGTCTGCACCTCTTTTTCAAAATAATTGGCTAATCTCTCTAGAGCACTATCCAAAAATCCGCCCACTTCTGCTGCAGCTACCATATCAATTAAAAGGGGCGGCAATTTATCTTTATAGAGTTCACAGGATTCTGCAAAGCTGTGACCTGACCGCAGTTCTTTTGTGAGGTCCTGTGCCAGTTTTTTAATCCCTGGTGGAGCTTGGTTATCAGCGATAATCTGTAAGCCCATTACCAACGATATCCCAGCTTCTAGCATAAATGAAAGCTGTCGACAAAATAAAGCTAAGTCCTTTAATTTAATTTTATCTCGAGAAAAAAAAGGCAACTCGAAAGCTTGTGTTTTTTTCACCGTCTTATCCAGGGTGATATCTAAAATCAACAAACCTGACTGCTGAAGCTTTGCTACAGCCTGGTCTAGCGCCTCAGCCTCAAGCTGACCTTGGTTCAATTTCCCCATACCATCCCGGGCTTTATATATGTAAAGTGCCATTTATATCAACTCACTGCTGAAATAATCATTATTTAATGAACTAAGGGCTTTTAATTCCTCATCATCAGGCAATTCTAAAAGTGCTGTCTCAGCACTTATTTTACCTTGGTAATAGGGCTCTTTGACTGCCTTTTCCAGAGTAATCATTCCTTCTCTGGAGTTAGTTTGAAGGATGGAATAAATTTGATGGGTCTTTCCTTCCCTAATCAAACTACGAATTGCCGGATTAGCTATTAAGATTTCCAGAACCGCAGTCCTTCCCCCATCAATGAGGGGTAAGAGCCTTTGACTTATTATCCCTCGCAAAACTGCTGCCAGCTGAATTTTGACTTGCTGCTGTTGGGAGGAAGGAAAAACATCAACAATCCTATCGATGGTCTGAACAGCACTGTTAGTATGGAGACTAGCAAAAACTAAGTGACCAGTTTCCGCAGCCTTTAAGGCGGTCTCCATAGTCTCTAAGTCCCGCATTTCACCAATTAAGATGACATCAGGGTCTTGCCGCAAAGCAGCCCTTAGGGCACTGGCAAAGCTTTGTGTATCAGAGCCTAATTCCCGCTGATTAATAATGCTTTTATTATGTTTATGCAGATATTCTATGGGGTCTTCTAAAGTAATAATATGACAGCCTCTTTCTTTATTTATTAAGTCAATTAAGGCTGCTAATGTAGTACTTTTGCCACTTCCGGTAGGTCCTGTTACTAAGACTAAGCCATTAGGGAAACGACCGAACTGACTCAAATTCTGGGACAGCCCTAAGCCCTTAATAGTCGGAATATCCAAGGGGATTGATCTAATAGCAATACTGATACATCCTCTTTGCCTGTAGGTATTAATCCGAAAACGTCCTAAACCATGTACAGCATAAGAAAAGTCAACTTCACCTTTTTCCTCTAGTATGAGCCATTTATCATCAGGAATTATACTCTTTGTCAAAACCTCAGTAATCTCCTTGGTCAAAGACATACTAGCCATGGCATTATCTAGATCATTGAGCTTAACCAGCTTTCCATCTTTTCTAAATATTGGGGGCAAGCCGACAGTAATATGCAAATCAGAACATTTATTTTTCATCATAAATACTAGCAATTCTCTGATATCCAACTGTTTCCCCCCTTTTAGGTAAAAAAGCCAGTTAGCGGTAAGATAATTAAACTACCGGCAACTGGCTGGCATAGCAGAAAAACTGCCGTAGCCCCTGAGCTTTGCGCCGCCACCTTTCAGTGACTTTGCCTTTTAATATAAACACGGTTAGTATTTATATAGTACATATTCGACCAAAAATTGAAAATTCCTACCTAATTATATAATTCCAGACAGAAATACTAAACAAATCAAGTATTTTATCGAAAATTTTCTAAAATTCGCCCCCAAAGGTTACTCTCATTATTTCTTCGATTGTTGTTAAACCCTCAAGGGCCTTGGTGATCCCATCTTCTTTCATAGAAATCATACCGTTTTCAATGGCTTTTTTTTGGATAGTTTCTGCATCCGCTTTACATAGAATCAGATTTCTTTCCTCAGAAGTTATTTGTAAGATCTCGTGAATGGCAATCCTTCCTTTATAGCCTGTGTGGTTGCAGTAGCTACATCCGGTACCCCTAGTTAGAATAATTTCTTGATTTGAGTATTTAGAACCTAAAAAAAGCAATTCCGAAGAGTCTGCTAAAGGCTGATACTGTTTAGAACACCGGGGGCAAACCCTCCTGACCAGCCGCTGAGCTACAACACCGATTATCGAAGATGCCACTAAAAATGGTTCGATATCCATATCAATAAGTCTAGTCAAAGCACTAGCTCCATCATTAGTATGCAGGGTCGAAAAGACCAAGTGACCTGTTGTGGCAGCCCTTACAGATATTTCTGCTGTTTCTTTATCTCGAATTTCCCCTACCATTATTACATCTGGGTCTTGTCGCAAAACTGACCTTAGACCTGTTGCAAAAGTCATTCCTGCTTTGACATTAGTCTGGACCTGGTTAACACCTGAAAGAACATATTCCACTGGGTCCTCAATAGTAACAATATTTTTTGCTATACTTCGGATACTATTGAGTGCTGCATATAAAGTAGTTGTTTTTCCGCTACCTGTAGGGCCAGTAACTAAAATCATTCCATGGGGAAAGCGCAATAGTTTATTGAATTTTTCTAATTGTTTCAAGGTAAACCCCAGCTGGTTAATCTGAACTAATTTCTGATCCTTATCTAGGATACGAATAACTAATTTCTCCCCAAAAATAGTAGGCAATGAGGAAATCCGCAAATCTACTTTTTTTGCTCCTGTTTTAATTTGAAATCTTCCATCCTGTGGCAGCCTCTTTTCTGCAATATCCATATCACTCATAAGCTTAATCCTTGAGACTAAAGGCGGCTGGACCTTACGGGGAAGATTTAGGGCCTCCTGCAGTAAACCATCAATTCTAAATCTAACCTTCAAGCTATCCTCGGATGGTTCTATATGAATATCACTGGCTCCACTAGTTACCGCTTGGTTAATAATACCATTCACTGTAGCAATTACAGGTGCATCATCATTAGCTAGCTGGTCCATATCAAAGGCAAGATTGTCCAAATAATCGGTTCCTGACTCTAGGTCATCTATTGCTGCCGAAACCTCTTGAGAAAAACCGAAATACCTGCCGATGCTGGCCTCAATATCTGCTTGAGTTGCAATAGCCGGAATAACACTTTTGCCCGTTGATAAAGCTATATCATCAATAGCCATAAAATCCAAAGGGTCCGCCATAGCTAAATAGATATTATTACCCTCAATTTTATATGGGAAGACGTCATGTCTTCTTATTAATTCTTCAGATATTGAATGGACAATCTCTCGAGTTAACTGCTGCTCTCCTAAGTAAATATGGGAAATACCTAACTGAAATTCTAGGGTTTCTAAAATTTGTCGCTCGGTAACAAGTCTCTGTTCAATCAAAACTTCACCTAGTTTTTTGCCAGTCCCTTTTTGTTCTATTAACGTTTCTTCAAGCTGAGCTGAGGTAATAACTCCACTTTCCACTAATATGTCGCCTATTCTCTTAATCTTTCTGTTCATAAAAACCTCCCCAACTCTTAAAGCACTCTATCTGATGCAAATTTCGCTTAATATTTTAATTTTCCTTCTTTAAGCGTCAAAATTTTAAAAAACAGAACCGTATTTCGGAAGAATAAGAATGATTTTGTTGAAATTAATAATGATATCTAAAGTATCAAATAAAAAAATACCGATCACTCTCGGTATTTTTAAAATTTAATTATTTGCCTTTTGTTCACTCAGAAATTTTAAAATCTTATTAATAATTTCCTCAAAATCCATATCGGAAGTATCAACTGTAAAGTCCGCACACTGATAAAGCTCTTCCCTCTCTTGTAATAGGGTAATAATAGTTTCATATGTATCATCTTTTCTAAGCAAGGGTCTATTATTTCGTCTTTTCACCCGTTCAAATATTACCTCTGGTTTTGCTGTTAAACAAACAAGGTAGCCCGTATTCTTTAAAAGATTAATATTCTCAGAATTTAAAACTATCCCACCCCCAGTTGCAATAATAGAATTTTTCTTATTAGTCAATTTATGTATCATTAGAGCTTCCTCTGATCTAAATCTAATTTCGCCATGCTTATAAAAAAGGCGAGTGACAGACATCCCTGTTACCTTCTCTATCTCCTGATCAGTATCAAAAAAATCCATGTTTAAAATCCCAGCCAACCTTTTACCAACAGCAGTTTTTCCTGTACCCATAAAACCAATTAAAATTAAATTTTTACCATTCTTCAATTGTCTATACACCTGCCTTTATCGTTATGTCGATTCTTTTCCTCTAAATAACATATCCGCAAAGCCCTTAAGACATTCCAATTTTAACCTAAAAATCTCTAAGGGATCATCATTTTTTTTAATATTTGATCCTTTACCATCTAAAAAAATAACAACTGCTGTGAACAGCAGTGGTTATTCTTCTGCTAAATTTCTAGTTCCTATACGTTGCTTTAAAAAATCTAAAATGCCTTTACTCTGCTCTTCGACCAATTGGGCTGCAATTTTATTCCTCTCCCGACGTAATAATTCCACCTGCTGAGAGAGCTTTCTGCTTTCTTCTTGAGTTTTTTGCAGCTCCTTCATAATGGATGAAAACATATATACAACCGTTGTTTTAAAATTATGCTCAATTCCTAATGGATCAGCAATAGTGTTATCCAAATCTAATCTCCTTTTTGCGCCTTTAATCGTATACTGTTCAGAATGAAGTAGTTCTTTTATTTTTGCTAGTATTTCCAATTGTTGTTGGGTATATCTTTTCCTTTGACCTTTTTGTACATCTAAGCTTAAATATTCCTCAAACTCCTTCTCCCAAAAACGCAAGGTGCTTTCTTCCACCTGCAAAATATTACTAACCTGTCGGACAGTTAAACGGCCTACCATTAGAAAGCCTCCTCTCATTATCACATGTTATATTTTTCCATAAAAGGAGGCCCATTCCTCTATTTTTTTTTATGCTTTTTTCGATAATAACCTACAAATTTTTAATTTGCTTGGTATAAATTCAATTCTCCTTTTTCAAGTTCCATTATAATACCAGCTATATCCTGTAAATCAAAAGGCTTCAAAAAAAATGCACTTGCACCTGCAGCTAATGCTTTATGTTCAAGTATTTCATGACGATACCCTGTGTAACAAATTACCTTGGTCCTTGGGGAATGATTTTTAATTATACCCGTAGCTGTAATGCCATCCATAATGGGCATCTTTATATCCATGATCACATAATCTGGTTTCAGCTCTTGACAAAGTTCAACTGCTTCTTTACCAGTTTGAGCTTCTCCCACAACTTGGATTTCTGGATAATTGAGTATAAAATATTCTTTTAAGATTTCCCTGATTAAAGGATAATCATCTGCTAGCAGAATTCTTCTCACTATATATCGACTCCCTCCTACATTTTCCTATTAAAGTATACTAGATATAGTGTGTCATAATTACTCGAAAACTGTAGTCGGAACAATTTTTTTTCTTAAAATCGACTTAAAATTACTTTTTCAATTTTTCGCACTAATTGTGTACCGATAAATTCCTTTTTACTCCTTGGTTTAACCAAAATAGTAGTTAGTCTTAATCTTTTGCCTCCTAATATATCAGTAAAAAGCTGATCGCCAATTATAGCTGTAGAATAAGAAGTGGTACCTAACAATTTCATCGCTTTTAAGAAAGCTCTTTTCCCAGGCTTTAAGGCGTTTGGAACATAAGGTACGTCTAAATTTTTTAAAGAAGCTTCTATACGTTCTACACCATTATTAGAAACTATACATATTTTAAAGCCCTGATTTTTTAAGGTAACTATCCATTCACAAACATCTTTAGAAATGTTTACACAATTCCAATCAGTTAATGTATTATCCAGATCAAGTATTATGCCCGTGATTTTATTTTTTTTCAGTATTTCTAGCGGTACTTCCCTTAATGTATTAACCATAATATCAGGCTTTAGTTTTTCTAGCAAAAAAGCTCCCCCCAAAAACTAGAAATCAAGGGAATTATAACATATGCTAAACTAACCTACCAGCTAAATACATACCTGTATATTAATAATAATTAATAGTTGTTTTTAGTATTAGTTTCCTTAATAAGCTTCTCAATAGCTCTTTTTTCAATACGTGATACATAGGAACGGGAAATGCCTAACATTTTAGCAATTTCTCTTTGAGTTTTCCGCAAACCATTTATAAGACCAAATCTTAATTCCAAAACTTTTTTTTCCCTTTTAGTTAATACTTTTACTCTATCCAACATCATTTCATATTCAAAAGCGGCTTCTACGGTATCAGCCACTATATCCCATTCTGTTCCTAATACATCAATTAAAGTGATTTCATTACCACTTACTGTTTATCTGTATATTTGATATTTCCTTACATATTATTATTGTAGCAATCTTATCTATGTTCCATTAAATACCATTGCAGAAATATTGTAAACTTCCATTAATAAAAATATAATAATATTACCGAACGTTTGTTCTATTATTGTATCGTTCTATTAAAGGAGAGTTATTTATGCAAATCAATGACCGGGGAAGTAAAAAGTGGACATCTATGATGTTGGTAGAGCATAGAGAAGGTTTAAAAAAACTAGATGATAGGTTGCTAAATGATGTGGAAAAACCTTTGTTAGAAGAAGATAAACTGGAAGAGTTAGATATGATCTTAAACCATGGGGTCATGGAAGGTAAGTTAATTAAGTTTAGGATTTATAAGAATAAGAGAATTGAAATTATAGAGGGATATATTAAGAAAACTAACCCAGTAGAAGGAATTATTCAAGTTGATATTAGGGTAAATGGGTTGGTTAAAGTGTGGGTAAAAAGTATTGTGGATATGGAAATTTTGGGGTAAAAAAGAACTCTATCTAATCAATAGAGTTCTAGCTTAAAAAAAACTATGATTTTTGTTTATTCTTAATATTTTTTTGTGCTTCATTCTCAGCCTGGCCAATACCTGTTTGAGTTACAGTTGGGTCTAACCCTTTAGTATATTTGTTTGCGCCAACGTTTTTGTTATCATTTTGTTTAGGCATTCAACATCTCTCCTTTCTTATTTTATACATTTATTATGCTTAAATTTTTTAATAATTAAGCCTGTAATAGTTTGGGAAATTTGCCCCTCTAAAATTCCTTTTAAGCCTTTAGAATCAAGGGGTCAAGGTGTTTGTATGTGTAAAAATGGGCATAAAAAAAGCCCCGGCGATTAGACCGAGGCTTTCTGTTAGTTTATAATATTATATAGTATTTTCCAGCCTGTGTTCTTCTTCAGGAGATTTCTTTTGAGGCAATTCAACTTGATTATTTACATAATTATTAATTGTCTCTTTATTAACTTTTAAAGTACTAATGTAATTATTATCTTCATTTCGTTTTGCTACCTGTATCTTAGCTTGGCTAACTAATACTGCAGATGCACCACAAAGAAATCCTTGTATAAAACCAAGTACAATGCTCTTTGCTGAAAATACCCCTTCTTCTAGGACAAAACCTTGATATACAATGGCAAGCAATATGCCAAAGCCCACAACTAGAAAAGGTATTAACCAATCCTTCACATTTGGGAGTTTTTTCATAAGCATCCCAAATGCAAAACAAACCACCGCTATAATGACAAACTCGGG
>JUEF01000041.1 GCA_000802045.1 Peptococcaceae bacterium BICA1-8 | reverse complement strand
CTAGTTATTAGTGGCTAGTGGCTAGTGGCTGGATTTCGTAAATTTATCGGGTTACATAAGACTAAGGTTTCGCTATATTTATATCATTAGGTTAGGTTTTTTTTCTTAACCTCTACCTGAAAGACTGTTCTCGCCCACTCGCTCACTCGCCCACTAATAGACTAATAAAAGAAACGCCAAGTACAGTAGTACCCAGCGTCATGTTTTTAAACCACAGTTTTGATAACGCAGGTCGCTGTTACTGCGAAATATTCAATATTCTATACTACTGCCAAATATACCATTAACGAAAAGGAAAATCAATAATTTAATTAGGGCTTTACCCTGCTATGACCATAGACTATGAGATATTACTATTAATAGAGTATATTTCCAAGAGGATTATTACCTAATACTTTTTCAATAGCATGCAAGACTCTGCCTTCTTTTAAAGGTTTAATAATAAAATCACTGGCTCCATAGTGAATGGCCTCTTTGACCATTGATTCCTGACCCATAGCTGAAACCATAATAATTTTAGCCTCCGGAATTTCTCTTTTAATATTCTCCAGAGCCCTAATGCCATCCATTTCCGGCATGGTAATATCCATTGTGGCTAATTCAGGCATAAACTCTTTATATTTTTCTATAGCTTCAAGGCCATTTTCCGCTTCCCCGATTACCTCATGGCCTCCGTTTTCTAAAATCTTTCTTAAAACATATCTCATGAATAAAGAATCATCACAAATTAATATACGGGCCAATTTCCCTCCCCCCTGTCCGAAGCAAACACCCAATTTATATTTATTATATAGATGAATCTAAATCTTTCAAGGATTGATTCTTTTAAATTTATTTATCCCTTGTTTTAATATGAAATTTTTCTTTTTCCTCCGCTAAACTCCAAGCCTTGTTCATAATTCGTTGAGCCTCTGCTACCATATTGTAATAATGCAGGGGTTCTAAGTCACAGGCTTGATTTACTAAGCAAACAATTTTATTTTCCACTTCTTTTTCCTTTACATTAAATTCAGTTATTATTCTATCCTCCAAAGGCTTATCATGGAGAATATAATCATATATTTTTTGATGATAGAAAAAAATTGAGGTGAGGTAATCATGGATCTCCTGACGCAGTTCTTTATGCTTTTCAGTATTAGGAGCTAGGATAATGCTTCTGTGTACCTCTAATAGTCGTTCTAAATTAGATTGAATCGCATTGATAGATCTTCTGACTAAAAAATAGGTGTCCTTTTCCTTTTCTTCATCATACTTTAGTTTGCTTTCAATAGACAATATATATATTGCCCTTGCCTCTTCAAGCAGATTTTTTATACTTTGAGTATTTGTTTTAACCTCTTCCCGACCTAGAGGAATGTCATTTAAAATATCATCAACACATCTGTGGTAGAATTCTTCAAAGGTATGCCGTAACTCATCTACCTTTTCTAAAAGTCGCTGACTATGTCTTGGAGGAATAATGATGTTCAGAGCAAAGGCTACAGACAACCCTATGAAAATATTGATCATTCTATTTTGGACAACAACTATGAAATCCCCTTTGGTCGCTTCACCAATAAGAATTAAAGTAATTACTGCTAAGATAATACTATCCTGCCAGCCCAAACGCAAACACAACCAAATGGTCACGATTGAAGCTATAGCTAGCATGATGAGACTGCCGTTAAAATAATAGGCGATAAGAATTGCAAATATACAACCAATAAGAGTTGCAGATATCTGATTTTTTATTGTATATACTGAACTTTTTAGAGATGGCTGCATCCCTACTACAGCAGTAATTGCTGCTAAAGTACCCCTTTCCAAGCCCACCAACTCACTAATTAAAAAAGCGAGATAAATGCCTAGTCCCGTCTTAAAAGTACGCATACCTAATTTAAGCTTCACAAAAACCGCTCCTCAAAGATCAAAACTTTTTCTCAATATATACTTATCTTATTATAATTGCTAGTTGAAGAATATGCTATATTAGATACATAATATTACTGTCTAATACTATAATCTGCTAAAAGCAATTCAATTTTCCACTCTTAAATTCTCCCACTATTTCACTAGTAAATTATTAGGTTTGCACTTCGTGTTCTAATATGTTATACTAAGGACACAATAACGCGGGATGGAGCAGCTGGCAGCTCGTCGGGCTCATAACCCGAAGGTCGGAGGTTCAAATCCTCCTCCCGCAACCAAAAAGAAACCCCTTGAAGCAAATGCTTCAAGGAGTTTCTTTTTCTTCCTTAAACTTTTAATCTAGCGCAGCAAACTCTCTAATCATTAACTTTATTCAAATTCTAAATTTCTTAATCCCTTAATTTTTACATTCTAAATTCTAAATTCTACATTCTACATTTCTTTTATTTCTACATTTTACATTTCTTTCTATTTTCTACATTTCTTTCTACATTCTACATTCTACATTTTTTCTAACTTCTACATTCTACATTTCTTAACTTCTAAATTTCTCACTTCTCATTTCTCAATTTTCAATTATTTACTTAGCCTTTCCTTAACTTTTTGCCCAAACTGACGTCCAAACTCTTCACACTCCTTGAGTTCTTCGTCAGTTGGATTATATTTAACCTTCTTACCTTCCATTATTACTTCTAGCCCTGCTTCCTTAAGGAAATTTTCTACTATCTTAATACTTTCACCACTCCAACCATAAGAACCGAAGGCTGCTGCTACTTTACCCTTAAACTTGAGCCCTTTTATCATCTCCAAGGCAGCTGCAGTTTCAGCTAGAATCCCGTTATTGATAGTAGAGCTGGCCACTAGTACCCCTTTAGACTTAAAAACTTCCGTTATAACATCATTTCTATCACTTTTCCCAGTGTTATACACTTTAGTAGGGATGCCGGTACTCTCGATACCTTTAGCAATGGACACAGCCATCTTTTTAGTAGCTCCCCACATTGTATTATAAAGGATAGTAACGATGCCCTCATCATAGTTATTGGCCCATTCGTCATATTTTTCTACTATCTGCATAGGGTTATCCCGCCAGATGACTCCATGGCTGGGAGCAATCATATTTACGGGTACATTCAAGGCTTTAACTTCCTCGATTTTGGATCTAACCATTTTACTAAAGGGTGTAAGGATATTTGCATAATATTTTATTGCTTCCTGATACAGCTCACACTGATCTACCTGGTCATTGTAGAAAAGGGGTGTAGCATAATGCTGACCAAATGCGTCATTTGATAATAATACTCCAGCTCCGGCTACATATGTCATCATCGAATCTGGCCAGTGCAGCATAGGTGCTTCTATAAACACCAGCTTGTATTCTCCTAAGTCAATGGTATCTCCGGTTTTTACAATTTTAAAGTTCCAATCCTTATGGAAGTGTTGTTTAATCATTTCCGCACCCTTTTTGGTGCAGTAAATAGGGGTATCAGGAATTTTCTCCAACAATAAAGTAAGGCTACCAGCATGATCGATTTCTGTATGATTTACAACTATTAGATCAATGTTATCCAGACCTACATTGTTTTCTAATTCGCTAATGAATTCCTCTCTAAAGGGCGTCCAAACAGTATCCACCAGTGCTATTTTTTCATCTTTAATTAGGTAAGAATTATAGGTAGATCCTCTATGGGTTGTATATTCCTCCCCGTGGAACATTCTTAGCTCCCAATCTTTTATACCAACCCAATATATATTCTTTGCAATTTCCATCATCTTAAAAATCCCCCTTTTAAATTTCTTATTTATATTTTCACTATTTTACTTTTTTTAGTCTTCAATAAGAATAGCCTGGACAGGACAGGTTTGAGCAGCTTCCTGAGCACATTTTTCAAGCTCAGAAGGTACATCCTCTGTTAAAACATAGGCAAAGTCACAATTAGGATACATGCCAAAAAGTTCAGGACAAAGTTCAGGGCAGGCCTCACAGCCAATGCATAGGTCTTGGTCAACACAAACTTTCATTTTATATACCACCTTTCTACTTATTTTCTATATTCCAAGCTTAACTACTTAAAAGATTAGTGGCAATGATATATATCACAAATCTCGATTTTTATTAAACAACAAGTATTAATTATTTACCCTTTTATAATTATATTAAACGATTTTTTCATATTTTAATGAAACCTCGGAAAATCCTAAATTTTCATAGAATCGGTGGGCCCCTATTCTTCTCTTGTTACTGTTAAGCTGGATGCTGTTACAGCCTCTTTGCCTAGCAGTATCCTCCACCTCCTCCATCAATCTCCCCCCAATTCCCTGCGAACGAAACTTTTCTTTGACAACCATGCTTCCAATATATAAAACTGGTTTTTCCCGGTGTAAGTAGTATTTGATACTGAAACTTGCCATACCCATAACCTCGCCCTGTTCTTCAGCTACTAACAGATAATAATCAGAGTTTTCGATATGATGAATTAAAGCTGCTCTTATTCCCTTTGCTGTGACCTGGTAACCCAAATCTGAGTCTAATTTGACAATCTCCTCTATGTCATCTATACAGGCATTGCGAATTGAAACCATTTATTACCACCTATCCTTCTCAATAAAATATTTTTTATATGTTGACTCTAAAGCTTATTGCTTCTATACTACTAATTAAATAATAATACTCATTTAACAACAAGGAAAGAGGAAAGTAATCTTTACTGGAGTTTACAGAGAGCCGGGTCTGCTGGAAACCGGTAGCTAAGGTTAAGATGAAGTTCCCTCTGGAGTTGTCCGCTGAAAAATAAGTAGGTGTGACCGGAAGCTTCCGCCGTTACCTGGAAGGGAATATTAAAATAAGCCTTTGCTTATTGCGTATTCATTAACAAAGTGGGCTCTTCATTGGCCAACTAAGGTGGTACCGCGGGTAATCCCCCCGTCCTTATATAGGACGGGGGTTTTTGTATTTATAAAAATATTTCTTTAAACGTGTTTATCCGTGGCCCCGGAGGGGACCGTGGTTAAATAATAGATTATCTAGTCACTAGTCATTTTTTAGTAGTATGGTAGTACGGATATAGAAGAACGGTAGTGCGGTAGTACGGGCAGGATGGAAATCAGTTATTGGGAAGGGAGTTAGGCCAACTCCTTTTCTCAATATGGATTTTTAAGTTAGTTAACTATTGTAAGATTATATTTTTAGTTATACTCATATTCTTTGGCACTCAGTAGGATGGTTGAATGGAAAAGTGCAGTATGGCAGAATGGTGGTTTTACGTTAACCTTAACCTAGTGAGCCTTTGGCGAACGAAACCTCAACCTAGCGAAGCGAAACCTTAAAAAACAGCCTCTCGGCTGTTTTTTACCTTATCTCAAAGAATTGTACATATTCCTGGTGAGAAAGATTAGCTATCTCATAGAAGGGAATTCTGACGGAAATAGGGTCTTCTGCAATAACCTCATAGCCCATATTTTTTAGGCTCTTAACTGCTTCTCCGATATCACCTTGTATGGTAACTTCCACAGTAATTAGCTGTTCCTTATCACCTTTCATTAGAATATCTTTAATCTTCTTATTTGTTGCATCACCGTAAAGTCCTTCCATTGCTGGGAGAGTAAATCCTCCAAACTTGTACTTATCAGACTCCCAGATAAAGCCTTTCTCATTTGCAACCAAATCATATCCAAAATTAACATGACCTTTGGCAAAGACTAGGTTGATGCTGCCCCCCTTCTTCTTTACCCCTGTATAGCGCACATCGTTATAAAGAAGAGTACTATATTCAGCACTTTTTTCCAGGGGAACTATTTCCTCAATTTTAGCAGCTGCTTCTGAAACTGTTATTTTATCAATTAGATTTCCATCCTTATATACTTCCAGTGCATCCGCCTTATATACTTGAGTATTACTGTTATCCTGATAATTACGGACAACTATTGAGAGGCCGTTAATTCGTACCGCCTTATCAGTTGGAGCCAGTTCGACCACATCAGCCAGGACATGATCATAATAATTATTTTTAAGATTATTCTCTATTTGTTCCATAGGAAAATACTTTTGAGCAAATACCAGCAAAAGTAATATTATACAGATATTAATACCAATATATTTAACCTGTTTATCCTTACCGAAAGCCACTTCCGCCGCTGTAGTAAAAGCAGCAGCTACTACTATAAACAAAGGATAAATGATAACCCAACCCATCATGTAATCATCATAAATGTACAACCATGCCAGAAAATTTAAAATTAGTAATACAGGAATGGTTATCCAGCGGGAAAACTTAGGAACTTTCATTATTACAACACCCCTATTTTAGCAAAATTCCTATATATTATAACATATTCTTCAGTCTTAAATCTCCTTAATCTTAATACTTAATCTTTTATACTTAGACGTTAACTGTTATACTCAAAAAGAGAAGTTTGTATCAGGGACATTTAGGTCATAGTAAAATTGAGTATGGCTAATAGTCGATAGTCCATAGTCAATAGCGAATAATGATTATCACATTGGCTAATAAAAGGGGACATTTGATAGGAGGTATTTTTTTATGACCATTAAAATCTATACAGAAGCCTTTCCCGAAGATATATTAGAGCAATTAAAAAAACTTTTTCTAATCGGTAACAAAGACCAAGTTAAGGCTATATATGTCAATACATTTTTGGGTAAAGTAAAAGATGCTAACATTCTAACGGATGAAAAACTTATCACTTTGTTAGCTAAAATAAATAATAAACTTGAAAAAAATGTAATTAGCCTTAAAAAGATTAAAGCTATAACATACTTGGAAAAAGGTATCTATGGAACCATTACTTATCAACTCTCAATGAAAAAAACCTTTGAATTACAGTTAAACCTTAAGGACGGAGAACAGTTTTTTAAGCTTTCAATGGAAGCTTGGGAAAAAGTTAAGCAACGCCCCATATCATCCTAGGGCGTTGCTCTCTTTTTAAAATATACCACGCCTCACGTGCTCACGCGACCACGGAAATAGCGGAATCGCCTAAGCGATTCTATCTTTCAGATAATAACTTTCCTCCAACCGCAACATTATCAGGGCTGCTTTCTTTAATAACAACTATAAAAGCATTTTCAGGCATTTGCGGCAGTACGTCATGGGTTGCTTTGGTTAACTTTGCCGCTAACTCTGACTTTTGTTCCTTAGTAAGCATAGGTCCATCATAGCTGATAATCGGCATATTTATCCTCCTATCTTAATCATATCTCCATTATTATTAACTTCTAATAAAAATATAACTCCTAAAAAAATTATGTTAATGCTCTACTGAACGCCTCTAACACCCTTTCTGCCTTAAAAGGTTTGACAATAAAATCCTTAGCTCCTGCCTGGATTGCATCAACAACCATAGCCTGCTGCCCCATAGCACTGCACATTAAAATCCTAGCATTAGGGTCAAATATTTTGATTTGTTTAACAGCGGCAATACCGTCTAGCTCAGGCATGGTAATATCCATTGTTACAATATCAGGATTAAGTTCCCGATATTTTTCTATAGCTTTAAGACCGTTTTCTGCCTCACCTATCACCTGATACCCATTTTTGTTGAGGATGTCTTTTAACATCATCCTCATGAAGGCGGCATCATCAACTACCAATACTTTATTAGCCATATCCTAGAAACCCTCCCTAGCAGCAGGTGTTACTCTGGTGTAATTGTATTTTTTAAAACTAATTTTTATTATATACCATTATTTTCCGACTTACTATTAATTTAGACATTTTTTTCAGATTTTTTTGAAAATTACTACTTAAATAATAAATCTATAGCTTAAATACTATAATTTTCTTTAATAGACCTTGAGCCATTTCATTCAACTCTTCCATTGTTGCCCCTTCCCATAAATATTGATAGGTGCTGTTGAAAGTGGTACAATATAGAAAATATTTCAGGAGTGGGTATATATGTCAGATATAGATTTATCTAAATTCGAAAAGAAAATTATTGTCAGAAGAATTCAAGCAGAAGATTTCGAAGCCATTATCAGTCTTCAAAAGCTGTGAGATTTTCCAAAGATGTCACCTTGGAAAATCTCACAGTTTGAAAGCCATATCAAAATTTTCCCTGAGGGTCAAATTTGCGTTGAATATGACGACATTATTATTGGCTCTAGCTCGAGCTTAATCATTAATTTTGATGAATATAACGACCAACATTCATTGGATGAAATTACAGACAATGGTTATATCACAAATCATAATCCCGAAGGCTATAACCTCTCACCCCCAATGAACACCAGTGGTGGGGTATCTCTACCGGCGATCAAATCCAGGTATTTGACACAGATTGTGGGAAAATTTCAATTTTAATCTGCTATGATATAGAATTCCCTGAACTTGCACGTTTGGTCACTGAAAAAGGTGCCAATATTATTTTCACGCCATTTTGTACCGATGAACGACAAGGGTATTTGCGCGTGAGATACTGTGCCCAAGCGAGAGCAGTTGAAAATCAAGTTTATACTGTTATTGCAGGTACTGTAGGTAATTTAACCCATGTTGAAAATATGGATATTCAATATGCTCAATCGGCCATTTTCACCCCTTCAGATTTTTCTTTTCCTAGAGACGGCATTATGGCCGAGTGCACTCCAAACTTAGAAATGGTTATCGTTGGAGATGTCGATCTTGAATTATTAAAGCGTTCAAGAAAGTCGGGCACTGTGACCTTTCTTAAAAACAGAAGACTTGATTTATATGAACTTAAGGAACGGAAAAATATCGACTCCCTTATTAAATAGTCACATGTTTTAATATTTTATATTTACCCTTCAACCTTTATAAATGGGACAAGGGTCCTGTCCCGAAGGCACTGAAAAAGTCCGACTCGTGTGATTACTATGAAAGCAACTGATTATAGTTGTCATATTTGTCATATTGTTAGACTTTTTCAGAGATCTCTTCCTGTCCCCTTTATCCCATTTTTTTGTGAAAAAAAGTAGACCAAATTAATTTGATCTACCTAACTAAATTATTTATAGATTCTGGCAAACTATCTTTCTCATAGCTACCAAATAAATGCCGGGCTGAGCTGTCCTGTGGGATTATTTCTACTGATACTACAGATTTACCAGTACTTCCGTCCTTATATGTATCTAGTATCTCTTGGACAAACTGTGGTTCGGTAACTTTAATGAGCTGGTCACCTTGTTTTAATTGCACTTCAGCTATATCCTTCGCCCAATACTTCAGCTTCCGAAATTTGTAGTGGGAATTAAATAACGGTGCCCAATTTTTATCCCCCCGCAAAATAGGACCCTCGGCTAATTTTTCACCAGTAGCACCAAACAATTCTACACTGGCAATAAGATAGTCATTCTCACCGCCAAAATAATCATGCTCTTGATAATATTGCAAAAGATTCTCATATGCCGAATTAATTAATACCGAATCATCGGCGGTAAACTCATATTGATTAAGATAAGAATCAAATTTAACCTTTTTAACCTCACCTTTATCCAGCTTAAAGAGAGGAATGGTCTGTTCTTTATACTCTTGGCTGTTATATAGGTCTTTTAAAAATTCATCCACCGGCCTTATCCCTTTATACTCTCGAGCTACAATTTCACCGTTAGTCAGATGGTACTCAAATTTCACATCCAATTTCCAGGTACTTATCATATGGTCTTTCGGTTTATATTTATCCAGCTGTTTCTCAATGGCTAGAAAGTGCTTAAAATTCTCAGTATCTTGAAATTCAACAACAGTATGCTCCTCCTGCTCCGGTCCCCCTACTGTTAAGGTTACTGATTGGATATCCTCCTGTTTTACTTCGATAGTCCCGCAGGCTGTAGTTATTAGGGTTAAGGTTATGAGTATTAAGGCTAAGGTTGAGGTTGAGGTTAATTTTTTCATTAGTAACACCTCCTTTTAGTGACTGGTGACTAGTGACTAGTAAAATGCGACTATCGTCTATAGTCTATTGTCTATGTGTCATTGCGAGCTCGTGAGGCGTGGCAATCTATGGTTTTAATCTTGGGTCTGAGATTTTCGCTCCGCTCGCAATGACCGGAACTATTAATTTATCCTTGTTTATTTGTGTTCATCTGTGGCTTATTATTTTTTTCGCGCCCACCCGCTCACGTGCCCACGCATAGTCGCAATAGCTTCGCTATTGCACTTCCAGTCTCAGTCTTGTCCCCTTACCTCCTTTTTCGGCGGGTTCTACGATAAGACTGCGGGGTATTCTGGCTTTTAATTCGGGGACATGACTAATTATGCCGATGGTCATTTTCTCTATGTGCAATCGTTCCAAAGAATTCATAACTGTTTCTAAGAGATGGCTATCTAGGGTTCCAAAGCCTTCATCTAAAAAGAAAAACTCCAAGGGATATTTGCCTCGCAACTGTATTTGACTTGATAAGGCTAGGGCTAAGGCTAAGGAGGTCAAGAAGGTTTCCCCGCCGGAGAGGGTGGCAACAGGCCGCCGTAAACCGCCATTAGTGTCATCTCTGATAATGAACCCACCTTCAGAGTCCACCTCTAAGGCATAGCGATAGCTAGTGAGCTCACCTAACCTGCGGGATGCATCTATTGCTACATTCATCAACTGCTCTTCAGCAATAAACTCTACAAAGGTATTGTACTTAAATAGCTTATCCAACTTATCTAGATGGTCAAGAAGACTGGTCAATTCTTTTATTTCTTTCTCTAACACAAGCCAAAGTGTATTATCTCTTTTCAATTTTTCTAAATGTTCATCTAAGATAATGCTTTCGCGCCGCTCCCGTTTTTCTTCTTCCTCAGTTTGAGATTTTCGTTCAATAAATTGAGTCCACTGCTCTTCGGAGAGATTCCGATTAGCCAGTTTGTTTAATAGACTTTTATTTCTATCCTCAGTCAAAAGCCTTTCTTCACCATATTTCCTTATCTCTTCTGCTAATACTTGTCGCTCTTCTTCAGTACATAATGAATCCTGTAAGTGCCCTTGAGAAACAAATTGATACTCTAACATTTTACCTTGAAGTACATTCTGATATTTCTTGATATCGTTATTAAGAATAATTATTTGCAGGGAAATATTTTGAACCACCTGTTTCTTATCTTCTAGCTTGTTCTTAGAATTTTCAAGCTCATCCTTGTATTTATTTAGATTATTTACTATGACTTGAATATGGGACTCTACCTCAGTTTTTACTTCCTTGGCTTTTTTTCCATCGGTTATCTTGTTAATCTTTGTATTTAAATCCTCATAATGTTTTTTGTAATCACTGCCTTTCTCTTCTAGGCCTTTAAGCTCCTGTTCATTTCTCGCTAGTTTTTTTTCAAGAAGAGTAAGAGAGATATTCTGATCATCCAGTTCTTTTGCTAATTTACCTTTCTCCTGCTGGAGCCTTTTCATTTCTATACGGGACGATTTTAATAGGGCAACCAGATTCTCCACTTCTTCACCAGATTTATCACCGGCCAACGCAATAAATTCTTCTCTAATTAGTTTTACCTTTTCCAGTTTATTACTAATTTCCCCTTGCATATTTTCTTTTTCATCTAGTATAAGCCTTAGTTCTGCTTCTATTGCACTTAGCTTCTGCCGTAAAGCATTAAGCTTACTTTCATTATCCTGGTTTTCTTTATTTAACTTTTCCTTGATCTTTTCAGACTCAGCTAGCTCTTTCTGGTTTTTCAGAAGTCTTTCATCAGCAGCTTGAACTAGAGAAATCAAAGCATCGGTTTTTTCCGACACCCACTGTTTTGGCAATTTGAGTCGACCTTCCTCGGTCCTAATACGTTGCTCCTCAAGTTCCGCTTTTAGAGCATCATTTTTCTTCCTTAGCACTTCTAAATTTGCTTCTCTACTTGCCAAAAATTTATTTTGCTTTTCTATTTCCCCTTCTACCTGAGCGAGTTCCTGTTTTTTAAGGGCAAGCTGTAGTGAAATTTCCTCGAATAGTTCATTTTGGCTAGCTTCGGAATAGACAGGCTTATTGTGCTCCAAAGACCCGCACACAGGACAAGGCTGTCCCGACTCAAGGGTTTCTCTTAAACTCAGTGCATAATTTCCCCTTTCGATTTCCCGCTCTTTTTCTGCTAAAAAGGTAATTGCTCCAATAAGCTGGGTTTTAGTTGACCATAGTCCTTCTAATGTTTGAGTCTCCTTAGTGAAGAGGTTTTCCTGTTGGGTTAGAAGACTATTGTTTTCCTCCAGTTCCTTTTCTTTATTCCGAAAGTTTTTCTCGCTATCCCTGATAGGTTCAATAAGGTTGGTAATAGACTGGAGCTTTATTTTTTCTGTATATATTTCCTCAAGACTTAACTCTGGCAAGGGGATAGACTGGAGTCTTATCTGATTTTCAGCATTATTGTTCTCAACTTCTTGAACTTCTGCTAATAATTCATTCTTTTTAATTTCTCTACCGTTGACTTGTTCAACTTTACTGTTAAGCTCCTTATCCATTTTTTCTAGCCGGGAAGTCACTTCTAATAGCTTCTTCCAAGCATCTTCTTGCTGTTTTATTTCTTCATCTTGGGAGACAATTTTTTCCTTTTGTCTGAGCTTTTCATCCACTGCAAATATTTCTGCTTCTTTCTTAATCTTTAGGCTTTCTAGTTTGGCTTTCTCTTCTTTTGTGATATTTACTGTCTCATCTAGATTCCGATACTCATTTCTCAGCTCAAGCAGTATCTTAGCATAACTATCCAGTTTTTCCTCATCCTCTAGCGCCCTCTTCAAATCGCCTAACCTTATACGTAATAATTCTCCATCTTTTTGGTGCTTATTATCCCACTTTTTGTATTCTAGCTCAATCTGGGCATAATGACTCTGTAGCTCTATTAGCTCTTCTTCCAAGACTTTATTTTCTATTGTTTTTACACTTAAAGCCTCTTCTCCATTAGTAAGATGCTCCAAATGAATCCTTAATTTTTCACCCTTATTGGCTAAATCAAGCTTTTCCGTCATTTTCTTTATATCCGGTTCTTCCAAGGCTAATTTAATTATATCTTTATTAACTTCCGTTAGTTCCTGGGTGAGCTGACGGATTTCTTTATATTCGTCCAGCTCTTTATTAAAGGCATCAAGCGTTTCTTTAAGCTGTGCCAACCTTTTTTCCGTTTCTTTGAAATCTTTTCTCGCCTTTTGAATAGCTTTTTCTGAAGCATCTCCCAGAAAATCCAGTTCTTTCTCTTTCATTTCTAGCTCTAGCTGTGCTTTAGTAACTCTTCCCCGAATTTTCTTCACCAGCTGTTCACCGTATTTTTCCAGGGCAAATATTCGCTGCAGCATTTTCCTTCTGTCTGCACCCTGCAGTGTCAAAAACTCTTGAAACTTCCCTTGGGGTAATACAACTGCCCGAGTAAAATCATCTACTGTTAAGCCTAAAATCTCCTGAACCTTTTCATCCATTTCCCTTTTTTTATCAGCAATTACACTTTCATTCCCTAGGTCATCAAATCCTCGGAAACGGCAGCTATACTGATTTATACTGCCATCATTTCCTCTTTTATAGGTCCGCTCAGCAGTATATTTTTTACCTCCAATCTGAAAGGAAAAGTGAACATAGAGGCGATCCTCATTTTGGTTAATTATCCCTTGGGTGCCCCCTTTTGCCCTTTCAACCTTACCGTAAAGGGCCAGAGTAACAGCATCTAAAACCGTTGACTTCCCACTACCTGTAGGTCCAAAGATTCCAAAGATACCTGTTTGACCAAGGTCGGAAAAATCCACTACCTGTTCCTCTCGAAAGCTGTTTAAGCCGGCAATTCTTAAAAGTAAGGGTTTCATACAGCTTCCCCCTCTTTATCCTCATCTAATAGCTCTAAGAAAAGCCTTGTCAGCTCTGAGCCGGGCTCTGTCTGATTACGTTTCCTATAAAAATCCCTAAAAAGCTCCTCTACCGGAAGGTTAATTCTGTTTATTGGATTATAGTTTAGCTCTAGCCCATTTTTCAAAACAGGCCTTATATTAATAATATTAGCCCGAATATCCTTAAGCTCTTTGATTTGACTGATGGTTAAGGGCTCATCAACATGAAGGGTGAGATCTATCCAGGCTTTAGCATCCCGGTTCTCCTCACACCATTTTATTACTTCTAAAAATCCATTATGGGCTTCCCACCTGGCCAAAGGGTTACCTTTAGTAAGCAGAATTTCTTGAACCCGTGCCACCTGACTAGGTAGGCAATCAACTATATAAACTGCTTTGGCTTGTCCTGCTTCGGAAAAACTGTAGCTTAAGGGGGACCCAGAATAACGGGCATAGTCAATGCCGCCTACCCTTTGGGGACGGTGCAGGTGACCTAAAGCTATGTATTGGGCTTTTTGCCAAGGGAGCATTTCTACATCAACAGTAGGGGATCCCCCTAGCTGAATAGGCCGTTCTGATTCACTTTCTTTTCCTCCCCGGACAAACAAGTGGCTCATGCACAAATTGACTGTATCAGAGCGGAAATTACCGCTCAAGCTTTGAAAGAAAGCTCCAACCCGATCAGAGTATGACCTTTGCATGTCTTCTTCTGATAGCTTCTCCACCAATATTTCTCTCAGCCTTTGTTCTGATGGATAAGGCAGAGCAATTACAACTGCAGAATGATCACAGCCGGGAACCTTTACCTCAAGCCAGCCTGGTCCTGCCGCAAGCCTTTGCACTCGATCCGCCCTTGTCTTGGAAACAATAGCCTGGTCTTTAGGTAATCCTAACAAGGTTATCCCCAGTTGTTCCGCTAAGGGATCCGAGGCTTTTATGCGGTCAGGATTATCATGGTTACCAGCTATTGCTATTACACCCCGTCGTCCTCCTGCAGCAAGGTCATAAAGCCCCTGATAAAAAAGCTGCTCTGCCCTAGCCGAGGGATTTGGGGTATCAAAGACATCCCCAGCAATTAGCACAAGATCCACCTTTTCTTTATCAGCTATATCACACATTTCTGCAATAAATTCCTCTTGTTCATCAAGCCTGTCCCTACCCTCTAAGGACCGACCTAAATGCCAGTCAGAGGTATGAAGAATCCGCATAGTATCAACTCCTTTTTAGCGTCTATTCGTCTATTCGTCTATTAGTCATACGTCTACTCGTTTACTCGTCTAAGTGACTAGTGACTAGTGACTGGTGACTGGTGGCTAGTGGCTAGTGGCTAGTGGCTGGTGGCTGGTGGCTAGTGGCTAGGAAAGACGTGTCATCATGAATGTCTAGCTATCTTGACGTGCTACCGTGCCACCGTGTTGCCGAAAAAGGCATCCGATGGATGACAGCTTTCTGGGATGTGTCTGCTCATATGCTATACTGCATGATGCATCCCTCAATATTAGCTTCTTATTAATCAATGGCACGGCGGCACATCCCGGCAAATTGCCATTCATCATGACACGTCAGGGAATCTTCACATACTTGGTCGCACGTCTTTCACTTAACACACTTTCAAACCGTTCTTCGCGCTCACGTGCCCACGTATTTTGACGGGCCTTTATATCTTCACCGCTTGTCCCCGGCTCAGCAAATACAAATATTTCTCTTTCACTGGCTGTTTCCAGATAATTTCTACTGCTCGGGCGTAGAGATTAATCTGGCCTTGATAACGATTGACAAATTCATCAATTTCTCTGGGCTTAATATAGTCACTTTTATAATCCAGTAAAATCCAGCCATCCTCCTCATACCATAGACAGTCAATAACACCTTGAAGAAGCACCTTTTCTCCCCAGTCGTCCAAGTCATCATAGACCTCGTGGGCTGGCAGGACAAGGCTAAAGGGTATTTCCCTTTTAAGATTAGCAGCTTTTTGGAGCCTCTGTCCCAAAGATTTTGCAAAAAAGCCCTGAATTACTTTATTATCTACTACATCCGCTTGTTCCTCTGATAAAATTTCCTTTCTCTTTAAATCATTCAGTAATTTCTCAATATTTTCCCCACTGATTTCTCCGTTTAAATCAATATGCTGCAGCACAGTGTGGTAGGCAGAGCCTTTTTCAGCAGCTGATAGCCCTCGCTCTTTTTGCATAAAAACAGGTCGCCTGCTAAAACCTTGGTAGGGCTTACTTTCTTCAGCTTCTAAAGCCAGCTCCCTAAACTTATGCTTAATCTCCGTAACTGTTACCTTAGCTCCTTTATTGACCAGCTTTTCTAAGGGATAATGCCACTTAAGCCTTTGGTCTATTTTTTCATAGAGGTAGGGATTCACCTGAATAGGCTCTAATTCTTTAATATACTCCAGCATATCCTGGGTAGCGCAAGCCTCTGCATCCTGCTCAATAAACAACTCTTCCTGATAAACTTCGACCTGCCATTTGGAGCTATGGTCTATTATTACAGGTAATTCCTCTCCACCAGCTAGAAGCTGTAATGCTCCAGAATCCCCGTGCTTCATTAATGCTGGACCAATCCAATCTAGGAAGGTTTTAGCCTTAACTAGGTAGCTATCAGGTATCCTTCCCATAGTATTGGCAGCCTGCTTCCATTCGGCAGCTTTTTTCTGAATTTTTCTAACCGAACCTACCAGTATCAATTTTTCCCTTGCCCTGGTCAACGCTACATAAAGAATCCGCATCTCCTCCGCCAGGGTTTCTAACTTAATTTTATTATCAATTGCAAGTTTGGCAATGGTAGGAAACTTATTTCTTTTTTCCGCATCAATATAAACGGGACCTAAGCCTAAGTCTTTATGTAAAGTCACATCCTGTCTTGTATCTAAAAAGTTAAATTCCTTACCCAAACCCGCTGCAATAACAACGGGAAACTCCAGACCTTTACTTTTATGAATGCTCATGATGCGTACAACATTTTCATTTTCACTTAGAGCCTTAGCACCTTCAAGATCACTTTTATTATCTTCTAGCCTTTCTAAAAATCTTAAAAAAGCAAAAAGGCCTCGAAAGCTTGTTGCTTCATACTGTCTGGCACGGTCATGGAGGGCCCGCAGATTAGCTTGGCGCTGACTACCTCCCGGCATTGCCCCTACATAATCATAATAGCCGGTTTCTTTTAATAGAGTCCAGACCAGGTGAGCTAAGTCATTTTGGCGAGCTATGGTACGCCAACGGTCTAAATTCTCCAAAAATCCTTTTAGTTTTACCCCTAAATTACTTTCTTCCTCTGCAGTACTTACAATTCCATTGTAAAAGTCCCCCTGGGGGCTATTCAAACGGATAGTTACTAAATCATCAACACCTAAGTTCTGTACGGGTGAACGAAGTAATGCCGCTAAAGGGATATCCTGCCTAGGGTTATCGATTACTTTTAATAGTGAAAGGATGACCTGTATCTCAGTAGCTTTAAAGTACCCGCTCCCTAATTCGGCATAGACGGGAATACCTAAAAGCCGAAACTGCTCTAAAAAGGTTTCCGCCGCACCCTTAGGTGAACGCAAGAGGATTACGATATCTGAAAAGGCCAGCGGCCGATATTGAGTAAGCTTGCTGTCGAAAACCAGATAGTTTTCATTAAAGAGTTCTTTTATCCTCTGACCAATAATTAATGCTTCCCTTTCTAACGGAGTCCAGTCCTCTTCAAGCTCTTCTGGGATATCCTTTTCTAAAAGGTGGAACTCTATGGGTCCCCGGATGCTTATCTTTTCTTCACAGTCAGGATATACTGCTCCACAAACCAGCTTTGCCTCCTCATTATAGGGAATTTCACCTAATTCCTTATCCATAATCTGTTCAAAAATATAGTTAACGCCATCAACTATTTCCTCTCGACAGCGAAAATTCCTTGATAAATCGATCCTTCGATTTATACTCTCTTCCCTCGGGGAGAAATTCTGGTATTTAGCCTGAAAGAGCTCGGGCTTAGCTAAGCGGAAGCGGTAAATGCTCTGTTTGACATCACCTACCATAAAAAGGTTATCACCATTAGCCACCAAGCTTAAAATTGTTTCCTGTACTTCATTAATATCCTGGTATTCATCAACAAATACTTCCACAAATTTTAGCTTAAGCTTGTGACTTAATTCTGATGGCATAAGATTATCAGGTGCTGAACCTTGCGCTAAAAGAAGCTTAAGACAATAATGCTCCAAATCACTAAAATCCAGCAAATTTTTCTTGGCTTTAGCCCCTTGATAATTATTACTAAATTCCTCTACTAATTGGCAAAGCACCTCTAAATGGGGTTTAATCCTATTTAGATCTGCTGTTAGTTCCTCAGGAGACCTCTGGAAATATTTTTCTTCAAGACTCTTGATAGTTTCTTTGGCTTTATCCCGACAGCCTTTAACTCGCTCCTGCAAAACCTCGTCAATTTCATCCTTTTTTACCCGAGGCAGCCGATCAAAGCCTATTTGAGAAAAGCCTTGATACATTTCTTCCCAGGATATCTGGGTTTTGCCCAGCAAATCATCAAGCATTGCCAGCTCCTGAGTCAAAATTGGCAGGTAAGGGGCAGGGCCCTGTTTTTTTTCTGAAAGCCGTAACCCTTCTACTAAGAGTTCTCTAGCTCCCTCTAAATCCATCCTGATGCTAGGCAATAACCATTTAAACCAATCTGTAGTGGTAAAATTAGTAACCACCTGCTCTAGCCAGCCAAAAGGCCGGGGGTTGCTGCGGGAAAATAGGTAAAGCTTAATAATCAAGTCCTGGATAAGACTATCATCCTGCTGTCCCCCATAAGCATCAATTAAATTGCTAAAGGAGTCCTCTTCCTGACACGTTTCATAATATTCTTCTAGTAAATCCTCTAAAACATCTAACCGCAAAAGCTCCGCTTCAGTTTGATCAGCAATTCGAAAATGGGGATCGATATTTAAGAGGTAAAAGTTTTCTTTAATGATATCTAAACAAAAGGAGTGGAGGGTCATTATCGAGGCTTTATTCAACAGGGTACTTTGCCGGTATAAATGTCTGGACAAGGGGCTTTCTTTTAAAGCCTTATTAATAGCAATTCCTATGCGCTCCTTCATTTCCTGGGCAGCTGCATTGGTAAAAGTAACAACCAGCAAATTATCAATATCTACCGGATTTTTTTCATCACAAATACGGGTAATAATCCGCTCTACTAAAACGGCAGTTTTCCCTGAACCCGCCGCAGCAGCTACTAACAGATTACAGCTCCGACTGTAAATAGCTTCATTTTGTTCCTTTGTCCATTGGGACATTACATACACCGACCTTTCGGTTAGTTTAGTGACTGGTGACTAGTGACTAGTGACTAGTGACTAGTGGCTAGTGACTAGTGGCTAGTGGCTAGTGGCTAGTGGCTA
>JUEF01000040.1 GCA_000802045.1 Peptococcaceae bacterium BICA1-8 | reverse complement strand
AGCTCAATTCCGCTTCTAAAAATAAACACTGCCTCTACAAAAGAATGAATGATTACCTTTTCAACCAGTCGTCTAAATAAAGCAGCATCAAATTTTGCAAGAGGCGTGTCTTTAAAATTCAAGTGTTTTTTCATTTCCTCTATTCTTTTTTGTCTAAGAAGTTCTGACAACTCCGATTCTTCTATGGCTGCCTTACACTCACGTATTTGCTCCATTTCCTCCGATACCCTTATATATTCAGCCTCATAGGCCTCAGTACCAGTGCCCGCTCGTGCGTTTAGTGTTATAAGGCCCATCATTTCTTGCCCAAGCTCCTCAAGCCTGGATTAAGCTCCTCCATCGTAAATTCCTGTTCAACCTGCTTTATCCAAGTGCTGATGTTTTCAAGCAACTGCTGTAAAAATACGTAATGTAAAGAGTTAAAAAGACTTCAACGGCTTACAGCTTAATTTATAAAATTTACAATATATTTTATTCCTATCAACCATGCTCATTATCTAAAATATAACTACTGCTCTCCTGAGAAAATAAAAAAAAGAGCATCAAAGTTAATATAACCTTGATGCTCAATCGTTAATATATGGTGCGAGAAGCGGGACTTGAACCCGTACGCCATAAGACACACGCCCCTCAAACGTGCCTGTCTGCCAGTTCCAGCACTCTCGCATATTAGAATTATTTAGTTTTTTCAGAGGGTCATTTTTTCGAGATATCCAACCCGACACTGACATAACGCCGCCACAAACGTGCCTGTCTGCCAGTTCCAGACTCTCCGAGATATCCAAACTGACACTGACGTAACGCCTCCAAAAAGTCAGGTGGTAAAGAAATGCATTGACATTCGAAAATATAACACATATTAGTCCACACTCCATTACAAAAAACATTCTCAAAACATTACTAAAAATATTTATTGAAAGCATATGTTATATAAAATAGAAATCTTTCACCAACTACCAGCAGAAATCCATCTTCTTATAACAAAAATCCCATTAACCAAAAAAGTTAATGGGATTTAGTCTACTTGCAGAATATGGTTTTTTGTGTTTATTAATAAATCTTATGCATCTAAGACTAACAATAGAACATACGTTTACTGTCAAAAAACTAGTGATTTATTGCATTCACTGTCATTTTCTATTGCAGCACTCACTCATCTAGTGTGAATCTAATTCATAACCTACTCAACCGTCACGCTCTTAGCCAAATTCCGTGGTTGATCGACGTTGCAGCCTCTGGCTTTGGAGGCATAGTAAGAAATCAACTGCAAAGGTATTACTGTAAGAATCGGAGCTACAAAGTTATAAATATCCGGAATGTAAATAACATCATCCACATATTTAGCTACTTCGGTATCACCTTCTATTGCAATTGCCAATACTTCTGCATCCCGGGCTTTTACTTCTTTGATATTTGATAAAGTTTTATCGTAGGTGCTTTTCTGGACACATAAGGCAATTACAGGCGTTTCCTTTGTAATTAAAGCTAGTGTTCCGTGCTTTAATTCGCCGGCAGCATAAGCCTCGGCATGAATATAAGAAATCTCCTTCAGCTTTAGAGCACCTTCTTGGGCTACAGCCCAGTCAAAGCCCCGACCAATAAAGAAGGCGTCATGCTTTTCTTTATATTCATCAGCAATTTCTTTATATTTATCTACTTCATTTAAAATTCTGATAGCTGTTTCCGGTAGAGAGTGCAATGCATCAATAATTACTTTTGCCTCAGTTTCACTAACTACACCCTTAAGCTGACCAAGGTAGAGTGCTAATAAATATTCTGCTACCAGCATTGTTGTATAAGCTTTTGTTGATGCTACAGCAATTTCTGGTCCTGCCCAAATAAATACTACAAAGTCTGCTTCTCGGGCAATGGAACTACCCACTACATTGGTAATTGCCAAAACACTAGCACCTTTACTTTTAGCTTCTCTTAGAGCAGCTAAGGTATCAGCAGTTTCCCCGGACTGGCTTATAACAATAACCAGGGTTTCATCATCGATTAATGGTCTCCGGTAGCGGAATTCAGAAGCAATATCTACTTCTACCGGAATACGTAAAAGATTTTCAAAAATACCTTTGCCAACTAAACCTGCATGATAGGCAGTACCACAGGCTACAATATATACCTTCTTCCATTTATTTATGGTCTCTAAAGGCAGATGGAAATCTTCAAATTTAACTTTATTTCCTGCAATTCTACCGCTTAAGGCTTTTCTAAAGGCAACCGGTTGTTCGTGGATCTCTTTGAGCATAAAATGTTCATAGCCGCCTTTTTCAGCAGCTTCAGCATCCCAGGAGACATAGAACACCTCTTTATTCACTATTTCCCCGGAAATTGTTGTAATCTTTATTGTTTCAGGAGTAAGTACACAGACTTCTCCATCATTTATTAGATAGCATTTTCTAGTATGGGAAAGTAAAGCTGGTATGTCTGAGGCAATAAAATTTTCCCCTTCACCAATGCCAATTACCAAGGGGCTATCTTTTCGAGCTGCAATAAGCTTATCAGGCTCGTTCTTGCAGATAACACCCAAAGCATAAGACCCGTGAATTTTGTCTAAGGTTATTTTTACTGCTTTTTCTAAATTGTCGGTATAATAATGCTCTACCATGTGAGCAATTACTTCGGTATCAGTTTCAGACGAAAAGATATGTCCTTGTTCTTCTAGCCATTCCTTAAGCTCCATATAGTTTTCGATGATACCATTATGAACTACAGCAAAGTCTTCTGAACAACTGGTATGGGGATGGGAATTTTCATCTGATGGCCTTCCATGTGTCGCCCAACGAGTATGGCCAATACCTATACTTCCTGTAGGATTTTTGCCAAGAAGTTTACTTTCCAAAAATGACAGTTTACCCTCTGCCTTGATAACCTGTAATCTGCCTTCCTTTAAAACTGCAACGCCAGCGGAATCATAACCCCGGTACTCTAATTTACGTAAACCTTCTACTAAAATCGGAGTAGCCTCTTTATTACCGATATAACCTACGATACCACACAAAATTAATTCCTCCTTAAGTTACAGCACAACTGTATTTGACACCCTTTGTGCCCGAAATTACTTCCGGGTTTTGTAGTATCTTTTTCGGTCATACAGTGACCGGGGAGCATCCGCCGAATTCTTCGATTAACTCCCACCCTCGTCAACCATCTAAGAAGTTACTAGTGACTGGTGACTAGTTTTTTAGTTCTAACCTCTAACTTCCAACCTCTAACGTCTAGTTGGTTCTGGCGCTTTATATTTTTATTTAATTTGTGCTGTTTTTAGATAGTATTATTTTATTTAGTTTTACCAAACTTGTTACAAGTATCAGTTGGAACTGATACACTTTCTACCCTCCTTCTAAAGAAATAATGGTGTTACACACTAAATAATTTTACAATTTTGTTCTGAAGTTAACAAGGGAATATTATGTAAATACTTAGCTCTTAATCAGCCAAATTGCAAAAGCAATCATGCTAAAAGCTAGTAGGGCTTTAATAACAGAAACTTTATCCCCTAAAAGATAAATTGAAAAACCCAAAATAAATATATAGTAGATAAAGGTCTGGGATGCGATAATTAAAGGAAGGTTCTTGTAAATCTGGTGACCCTTGGTAAATCCTATGCCTAATGATATATTTGCAAGAAACAGGATTGGAGCAATCATTAAATTATATTTAGCAACTGATATAAAATCAGGATTAATATTTTTTACCTGCCAGGATACTGTCAAGGCGATTATAAACGACCCTACTCCTAATAAAACAATAATAAGCGGCATTTTCTTCCTCCATAAAATAGAGTGAGCAATTGGGCGAGAACCTACAGAAGCTACAGTTCTACAGTGTTACAGAAAAAAATGTAGAGATTGCTTCAGTCGTAACCTCCTTCGCAATGACATGCAAGTATAATTACTACTGCCAAGCAATCTCATACTCTCACACTCTTTCACTTTATTTACTGGGCACAAATACTAGTCACTAGTCACCAGTAACTAGCCACTAGCCACTAGCCACTAGCCACTATTTTTACCTACATCACCTTTGTCCGTCCCCTATATATAACTCCTCTAGTCACATCCATAGTTATTAAAGTTCCGGTAGGCAGCCTCTCGGTTGCGTTTTCTACACCAACAATAACTGGTTTGCCCAAGCTCAGGCAAACAATTGCTGCATGAGAAGTCAAGCCACCTTCCTCAGTGATAACGCCTGCTGCCTTTTGCATAGCAGGAACGTAATCAGCATCTGTTGCATGGACAACTAGGATTTCATCGGGTTGGATTTCTGTTACTGCTTGCTGTGCACTCTTGGCTACTTGCACTGTCCCTGTTGCACTATTTCGCCCAATTCCTGAACCTTGGGCTAATATTTGTCCCACAACCTCTACCTTAATTAGGTTAGTTGTTCCCGGTACTCCTACCGGTACACCAGTAGTAATAACTACCAAGTCTCCATTTTTTATTAATCCTGCAGCTAAGGAAGCATTTATGGACTGCTCAAACATGGCATCTGTACCATATGTCTCCGGTGCGAAAATTGGTTCTACACCCCAAACCAAAAGAAGCTTACGCTGTGCCTTAAGCTTTGGAGTAACAGCAATAATAGGTGCTTTAGGGCGATACTTGGATACCATCCGTGCAGTAAAGCCAGACTCAGTAGCAGTAATAATAGCAGCTGCCTCCAAACTTTGGGCTGTTGCACATGTTGCATGACTAATAGCATCGGTAGTTGTCTGACGAGTTACTATACCCCGCATGGCGGCAATTTGTTCATGTTTGATAGCAGTTTCTATCCTCTCAGCAATTCTTGCCATTGTCTGTACTGACTCTAACGGATATTTACCCGCGGCAGTTTCACCTGAGAGCATTATAGCATCTGTACCATCTAAAATAGCATTAGCTACATCACTGGCTTCGGCTCTTGTAGGCCTGGGATTTCTAATCATGGAATCAAGCATCTGTGTGGCGGTTATTACGGGCTTACCCGCTCTGTTACATTTCTCAATCATCATCTTTTGGATTAATGGGACTTCTTCAGCAGGAATTTCTACCCCTAGGTCACCCCTAGCAACCATTAATCCATCAGACACCTCTAGTATCTCATCAATATATACTACACCTTGGTGATTTTCAATCTTGGAGATAATATGGATATCTACCTTATAGTCTTCTAGAATCTTACGAATTTCCAACACATCACTGGCACTGCGGATAAAGGATGCAGCTATAAAATCAATATCCTGCTCAATACCAAATTTAATATCTGCAATATCTTTACCAGTAATAGCAGGTAATTTAATAACAACCCCAGGTACATTAACACCTTTTCTGTTGCTTAATTCCCCACCATTTAATATTTGACAATATATTTCTGTGCCTTCTACCTTTAGGACTTCAAGAGCTATTAAACCATCATCCAATAGGATCTGTTTTCCAATCTGGATATCCTTGGTTAAACCGGGATAGTTAACAGTAACCCTTTCTCTAGTTCCTTCTATTTCTTCAGTAGTTAGTATAAATTCTTTGCCGGTTTCTAGGGTTATTTTCCCGTCCTTTAACAAACCGGTCCGAATTTCAGGCCCTTTTGTATCTAACATAATAGCAACAGGCTTATTTGTTATTTTTACTGCTTCACGTATGTTTCTAATCCGTTGTCCATGCTCTTCATGGGTACCATGAGAAAAGTTCAAGCGCGCTACATTCATACCGCTTTCGATAAGCTGACATAATTTTTCTACTGATTCACTGGCAGGACCTATAGTGCAGACAATTTTAGTACGCCTCATAAATCATCCCCTCCTTTTTATATTGATAACATCCCTGCTAGATTATAAGTATTTAAATCTATAGTTTTCTTCGTAGTTACTGTTTCATCTAATGATAGGGTAATTAAATTTGTGCCAACTATTCCTGTCATAAGATTAGATTTGCCTTCTAATAAAAGTCCTACCGCTGATGCTCCCATTTTGCTAGCAATTACTCTATCTAAAGTAGTAGGGGAACCACCCCTTTGAATGTGACCCAGCACCGTCACTCTTGTATCAAGACCAATACGCTTTTCAATTTCCGTACTTACGTTATAAGCGGAATCTACTCCTTCAGCTACGATAATTATGCTGTGCCGTTTGCCTCTACCCATACCTCGTTTTAACCTATCTACAATCTCATTGTAGTCGGGCTCGATTTCCGGAACAAGAATTGATTCGGCCCCACCAGCTAATCCAGACTCTAAAGCAATCCAGCCTGAACTCCTTCCCATAACCTCTACTAAGAAAATTCTTTCATGGGAAGTTGCGGTATCTCTAATCCTGTCAATGGCCTCAACAACTGTATTAATGGCTGTATCAAATCCTATACTAAACTCAGTACCATGAATATCATTATCAATAGTCCCTGGTATTCCGATTACGGAAAGTCCTAGCTTATGTAACTCACTTGCCCCTCGGAAAGAACCATCTCCACCTATTACAACTAACCCATCGATTTCAAAATGCTTTAAATTTTCCAGGGCTTTCTGCCTTCCTTCGGGCGTCATAAATTCTTTGCTTCGGGCTGTATGAAGAATTGTTCCCCCTCTTTTAATAATATCGGCTACAGAGCCTAGGTCCATTTTATGCATTACGCCTTCAATAAGACCGGCATAGCCTCGCATAACACCGTAAACCTCTAGATTATGGTAGATAGCTGTTCTTACTACAGCTCGAATGGCGGCATTCATACCAGGCGCATCTCCACCGCTGGTCAAAAGAGCAATTTTTTGCATAAAATGCAACTCCTTCATATTAGTTACTGGTTACTAGTGACTGGTGACTAGTAAAAAGTTTTTAGACACAATTAATAGAACTTCGTGACCAGTGCTCAGTGCTCAGTGTCTAGTGTTTTTAGAAAAGATATTTTTAGTATTAAGTCGATGGTCGATAGCTTATATATTTTCTCAAAATTGCCATTGCGTGTCTGATACTTAATTAGAACAAAGAATGTCATCTGACACTTAAGTGCAAGGCTTGGTGACACAGTGCATCATGTTTCTTAATCTAGCGAAGCGGAATCTTAATCTAACGGAACGAACGTGGAGTGCAATCTTTTTCTGTAGCACTCTAAGCGTGTAGCTACTTTGCAATAGCACTGCTTAATATTTCGTGGGCTTCCTCTACTTCTGATTCTGGTACCAAAATTTCTACAGAGCCTGAATCCCCCAAATGGGGAATGCCTGAGGATCTCAAATTGACCAACAAACCTTCTCCTGCTAAGACCTCTTTTAATTGTTCAGCAATTATTCTATTAGGAGCAATATAAACAACAGTCCACATTATGCAAATTCCTCCTTTTCATTGGATAAGGGAACACCTCCTATAGGAGGCAGGATGCTTCTTACCTCATGCTTCTTGTCATGAGATATGTCCCCAATTAATGTTAGTCTCCTGATTCAACAATACCATGAGTTGTATATATTCGTGCCCGTCCTTTGATTTTTATTGCCGAGGTCTGTTCAGTAAATTGAACAATCATTACTTCTCCCCGGTCTAACTTTTCAGTATGGTGAAATTTTGTATCCCTTCCTCTGGTTAAGCCACTTAGATTAACACCATTATCTAATGCTTTAACTACAATGTATTCACCAGAAATGTTATTATTATCCTCCATGTCTTTCACCTTCTTTATATTTTTTTCTTAATGCTTCTCCTACTACTGTAGGCACAAAATGGTCGATATTACCATCTAAGGCCGCAACATTTTTTATAATGCTAGAGCTGATGAAAGAATACTCCGCATCGGTCATTAAGAAAACTGTCTCTACCTTTTTATTAAGAAGGTGGTTAACTGAAGCCATCTGCATCTCATATTCGAAATCGGAAACAGCCCTTAAGCCTCTAATAATAGCTATTGCTCCTTTACTTTCCAAATAATCAACCAAAAGTCCATCAAAAACACCCAGTTCCACATTAGGTAAATCTTCTAGGCAGCACTCTCTTATTAAAGAAAGCCTTTCCTCAACAGTAAATAGGGTTTTTTTATAGTTATCTGAGGAAACAGCCATAATAACCTTGTCAAATAACTTTGCTGCTCTATTAATAATGTTAATATGCCCATCGGTAACTGGATCAAAAGTTCCAGGATATACTGCAATTCTTTCCAAAAAAATCACCCTCCAACCTTTACCACTTTAGCTTGTCCAAAATTACTTCATATATTGATAATATTCTAGTATTTTTCTTAACCAAAACTTATTCTAGACTAGTATTTATTCTCCTGCCAGAATTAAAATATTTCTCGTTCATTAATGACGATATTTGCTACTTTCCTTCTGGTTATGGGCGATTTTAGCCGCAGCTGCTGAGGCGATTGCAGCAACAATATCATCAGCAAAAGTATTAACATAAACTAAGCTTGAATTCAACCTTCCTATTAAACCAATTTTCATTTTATCTAAATACCCAAAACTGGTAACTCCAATTGTTCCATAGATATTAGTAATAGCTATGGCCAATATTTCATCTATACCATAAAGGGATTCATCGGTTTTTATTATCGTGGAAATTGGCTCCGGAAGCAAATCTTGCTCGGCCAATACATCTAAGGCTAAGCCTGTCAAAATAGCATGTTGTACCTCCCTTTTTTCCAAAACAGCATCAATAGCCTCAAAACAAGTTCCCATTTCTAATCCAGGATGATAGGACTTCTGTAAATCAAAAACAATTAAAGCTATATCTTCTACCGTTATTCCCCTTTGTTCCATTTGTTCAATAGCTATTTCTTTCATTTCTTTGCCTCCAAAATCAGTTTCTTTCTAATTTATGCTGGAGGCTTGAGAATGTGCTTATTTATTACTTAAGGATATATTGTCCGGTGGACATATTTCTAATAAATCATTTTCCAAGCTAGTCTGCCAATTTACCCAATAATCCTTTTCAGTTAAGATCATTTTTTTCTCTTTTTCAAAATAAAGATAAACAGGTATATCTCCCCGATAGTTTTTTAAAATCTCCCTTAGTGCCTCTAATCGGCCCGCGTCTAGGTTCGAATCAACTTTAATATATAGCTTAGTGGACTTCTCTTGAGGAAGATTTAAAACTGATATATCCTCCGCAAAAAACTTAGGGGTATCTTCCTGAAGATTTATTCGCCCTTTCATTAACACTACTTTATCGGTCTCTACAAACTGTTGATATTTTTGTAGTGTTTTAGGAAATATCAATACCTCCATACTACCGGTTAAATCCTCGAGGCTACAGTAGGCCATAGTCTCACCTTTTTTGGTAACACTCCTCCTAAAAGCGGTTATTACCCCTCCAATAACCTGCCTGCTGCCATCTTCTTCGTGGGTAATGTCCGCAATCTGGTGTTTGACTTTGGATTTTAACATTTGGGTATATTCGTGTAAAGGGTGCCCACTGACATAAAGGCCTAATATTTCCTTTTCCATAGTCAATATATCCCTTTGGCTGAAGTCCTCAACATCAGGCAGCTTAATGTCAGCAAAATCCATAGTAAACCCTGCTTCTACCCCAACATCAAAAAGTGAAACTTGGTTTGAATTTACGCTTTTTTGCAGCTCCTGCCCCTGCTCAATACAAGTATCTAATACCTGTAAGAGTTGAACCCTGTTTCCCGGTACTGAACCAAAGGCACCACACCTAATCAAGCTCTCCATTACCCTGCGGTTAACTTGACTCAAATCAATCCTTTTACAGAAATTTTGCAAGGATTTAAAGGGGCCTTCCAAATCCCTAGCAGCTAAAATGGCTTGAATGGCACCCTTTCCAACATTTTTTACTGCAACAAGCCCGAAGCGGATATTTGATTCAACTACAATAAAGTTTTCACGACTTTCATTGATATCGGGCGGCAAAACCTTAGTTCCCATATGCTGACATTCGGCAATATAAAAGGGTACCCTGTCTGCAGATTCCATAACACTTGTTAAAAGTGCTGCCATAAACTCCACAGGATAATGGGCTTTTAAGTAAGCAGTTTGAAAGGCTAGAAGTGCATAGGCTGCACTATGGCTTTTATTAAACCCATATCCTGCAAAATATTCAATTAACTCGAATATTTTAACTGCTACCTTTGAATCTATATCATTCTTCCCTGCACCTTCAATAAATTCCTGTTTCAAACCAGCTATTATTTCCGGCTTCTTTTTCCCCATGGCTCTACGTAATAGATCAGCTTGTCCTAAGGTAAATCCGCCTAGTTCGCTGGCAATACGCATAACCTGTTCCTGGTAAAGGATTACTCCATAAGTAGGCTTTAGAACGGATTCCAATTTCGGATGCAAATATTCAATTGCTTTTTTACCATGCTTGCGGGCAATAAAATCCTCTACCATTCCACTTCCTAATGGCCCGGGTCTATATAAGGCAACTAAAGCAATAATTTCTTCAAAGTGTTCGGGCTTTAACTCCTTTAAAATAGCCCGTAACCCTGAGCTTTCTAATTGAAATACCCCGATACTCTCACCCCTACTTAGGAGTTCATAAGTTAACGGGTCATCAAGGTTAAGCTTATTAAAATCAATCTTGACTCCCCAATTATTTTCTACTAAATCTACCGCATTATTTATAACTGTTAATGTCCTTAAACCAAGTAAATCCATTTTTAAAAGGCCAATTTCTTCTACATTTTCTTTGGCAAATTGAGTGGTAACTCCACCATCACTAGTTTTTTGCAAGGGCAGGTAGTGATCTAATGGTTCCTGAGAAATAACAACACCTGCGGCATGAGTACCAGCATGGCGAGGCATACCCTCGAGAGCCATGGCAGTATCTACTAGCTCTTTAATCTGCAGATTTTCTTCAACCATTGCCTTTAGTTCTGTTGAAACCTCAAGAGCCCTTGGAATAGTAATCCCTAATTCATTAGGAATCAATTTGGCTACCTTATCAACTAGTCCTAAGGGTATATTCATGACACGACCGACATCGCGAATAGCAGCCCGGGCAGCCATTGTTCCAAAGGTAATAATTTGCGCAACCCGGTCTTTACCGTATTTTGCTACTACATAATCAATTACTTCTCCCCGTCGTTCATAACAAAAATCTATATCAATATCAGGCATGCTGACCCTTTCTGGATTCAGAAACCTTTCAAACAATAGGTCATATTTGAGTGGATCAATATCAGTAATAGCTAATGTATAAGAAACTATACTCCCCGCTGCCGAACCCCGACCTGGGCCTACATAAATACCTCGACTGCGGGCAAAACGGATAAAATCCCAGACAATAAGAAAGTACCCGGCATACCCCATCTGCTTTATGACTCCAAGTTCAAATTCCAGTCTTTTATGAGCTTCCTCCGTAGGTTGTCCATAGCGCTGCTCTAAACCCTCAAAACACAACTTATCCAAATATGTCTCTATGGTAAACCCTTCCGGCACTTCAAATACCGGCATATGGTTTTCTCCAAAGGTAAAATCAACCTGGCATTGTTCAGCTATTTTAACTGTATTTTGTAGTGCTTCCTGATACTCTCCTAAAGAAAGATTCATCTCATCCCAAGATTTTAAGTAGAACTCCTGGGTCTCAAATTTCAGCCTAGATTCATCTTCTAGTACCTTCGCCATCTGAATACACATCAGAACATCCTGAACCTTAGCATCTTCAGAATTTACATAATGAACATCATTTGAGGCAACCAAAGGTATTCCTGTCTCCGCGCTAATTTGGGCAAGTTGAGCATTAACCTTGACCTGATCATTGAGTCCATGGTTTTGCAGCTCTAAATAATAGCTGTTCTGACCAAAAATATATTGATGCCAAAGGGCACTCTTTTTTGCCTCCTCATATTTATCAGCCATTAAAAGGCTGGGTATCTCGCCAGCTAAGCAAGCACTTAAAGCTATTAAACCTTCACTATATTGGGCTAATAACTCTTTATCCACTCTTGGCTTATAATAAAAGCCCTCTAGCCAAGCCATAGAGACGATTTTAATCAAGTTTTGATAACCGGCATTATCCTTTGCCAACAGTACTAAATGATATGGTGAGTCATCTATATTCGCACGTTTATCAAAACGGGAGTTAGGGGCCACATATACCTCACAACCAATAATAGGCTTGATTCCTGCCTTTTTACAAGCCTTATAAAAATCTACAACACCATACATTACACCATGGTCACTAATAGCTAACGCTGACATATTATTGGCTTTAGCCTTGGCTACTAAACTATCCAAGCGGCTAGCTCCGTCTAATAAACTGTAGGCTGTATGTGTGTGAAGATGTATAAATTCTTTGGTCATACTTTCACCACCTTTACTTCTGGGATATGCTTCGAGGTCAGTTACTAGTGGCTAGTGACTAGTGACTAGTGACTGGGAACAACCAGCATGTTAATATCTTATGACGTGTAACGATGAATGTCAGTCTACTGGGATGCATCCCATGCATGCAAAACTTGCATGAGGCATCTGCACCTTGGTCTAGCTTTAGGGATGCATCAACTTTGAGTCACTTTCTTCGGATGCATCATGGAATGAATCCTAATAGCAGATGCATCTTCAGAGTTTTACATTCATCAGATACCTTTTCAGTGACACTTGTCACGGTTTCTTAATCTAGCGAAGCGAAATCTTAATCTAACGAAAAAGAAGTTGAGTGAAATCTTTTTTGTAACTATATTTTTTCAACATAAAAGAATCATTGTCCTGCATATTACTACTTTACAAAAAATATATATTAATAATCAACCTAATTGTGGGGTAATTACTATGACTTTTACTGATAGATTAATATTCATCTTTTGCACTTCTTTAGGAATAGTTCTCGGTGGTGCCTTGATAGGTTCATTATCAACTATTATAACAGGACATCAACCTTACTTTACAATGAGAAAATTGGCCGAGGATATGAAGCTTTGGGCAGTAGTTGCCGCCATAGGAGGCTCTTTTAGTTCCTTTGAAGCCCTTGGCTCAGGGCTTTTTTCTGGTGAGTTCCGAATTTTAGGCAAGCATTTTTTTTATGTAGTAAGCTCTTTTGCCGGAGCCGAGCTTGGTATCTATCTTATTTATACACTTACAAGTAGTACTAATCCATGAAGATTTTCTATTTTCCACCAGGAAGACAGCTTGCCAAAGATGTGGCCTTACTTACGATAGGAATAATTATTGGAGCAGTTCTTGCTACTTTGGCTATTGGTTATCAAATAGAAAAAGTCCATAGTGAAAACTCACTATTAAAGGTAGAACTAAATGAAAGAAAAAACCAGATTAAAGCCTTAGAGGATCAGGTCACAGAGGCTAAAAAATGGTTTATTGTTAAAGAAATCGAAATAGACTTGGAATTACCCCAGAGGAACTTTGCCGATAAAGATGATCTAGAGCTAAAAATCAAAGAACAAATTAAAGATATGCTAAAAGAAATTCGGGGTAAAAGGGTCAATGACTTAGATCCCCAACTAATTTGGCATATTGTTGAAGGAAGGCAGATCGAAGCATTAGGCTATAAATTTTTCTTAAAAGTAAGAGGTGTCTTAGTATCCGAAAAGGTTGTATTTTTTGTTTATGCTGAGTATCAGGCATCTAATCAGCAGGAGGAACCGGTGGTTTAAATATAATGTAGAATTTAGAATTTAGAATTGAAAGCATAAAAACACTAAAAAAAAACCCAGTTGGATAGTTAAAGAAACTGGGTAAGAATAATTTTAACTTATACACTTTTTAAAGTATAAGGAACCTACAGAATACTTTTACTATAAATCTTATATTCGTGTCCGAGTGCTCAGTGCCAGAAAAAAGTCTACACTCGTACCTGCAATTAGCCTTCCATTTTAAATCTTTAACCGTGTTTATCCGTGTGCCCCGGAGGGACCCGTGGTTAAACAAATTTCACTATTTCTTAACTACCCTTGCGGTAGTGAGTGCTTTTCCTTTGAGTTCTGTGCCGCTGTACATTTCAATTTCCACGGTACAGGTCTTTTTATCGGTCTGCAATATTTTAGTGAAAACATCGACCATCTCTCCTACTGCTGGAGGACTCATCTGATAGAGGGTAAAGTTTTCCGTCACTGTATCCCACTTTAAACTTTTACGAATAGCAATAAAGGCGGCTGTACTCATAATCATTACCACAGTACCAACACTAGCTGTACCCATCTCACTAACCATAAACTCTGTAATTTCTCCTGTTAGCTTGACCCCACCTTCCCATTCACCCAATTTGAAACCGCTTAGGGTTAGGTTATCGACAGTTTCACCTACTTGTGGCTGTCTTTGGGTTTGCTGAAATGCCTTAAGAATGTCCTGACGGCTGACTACGCCAATTAGATGCTTTTCATCATCCACTACCGGTACTAATTCAAAGCCTTCCCAAACTAAGATCCTAGAAAGGTGAGTAACCAGAGTCTTAGGTCCTGCAGTTAAAACATCAGCAGTCATAACAGCCAAAATGCTATCATCAGGGTCAGCACCCGCTGCATCAACTGCAGAAACGATGCCCACAAGAACACCATTCTGATCAACGACAGGGAAACGGCTATGCCCAGATCTTTGAGCCAATTCATGCCACCTAGCAACCGTATACTCGGGAGATAAAAATTCTGCCTCAGTAACCATAATATCCTCTACCCTTACTAACTCCTTGTATGTTAACCTTTCATAGACTGCCCGGTTAATCATAGAAGTAGTCACAAAGGTATCGTAGGGACAGGTTATGATTGGGAGGTTTAAGCTTTTTCCTTTTTCCAGTACTGAATCTGATACATTAAAACCACTTGTAACTAGCAGGGCAGCACCCTTTTCCAAACCCAAAAGCTGAATTTCTTCCCTGTCTCCAACTAAAAGAAGGGCTTCTTTTTCAATATATTTTCCTAAAACATCCTCAGTTGTAGAACCAATAACAAATTGCTGTGGTAACGTGCCCAATTTATCATGGCCGCACAAAACTTCCCCTTCCACAATTAAGGATATCTCTCTTAAGTTCAAGTCCTCTAGTTCCTTCTCCGCTACTTCTTCTATACGGATTGTCCCTACCTTAGGAATGGAACTTACTAGCCCCTGGGATTCTGCCTCTTTAATTGCCCGATAAGCTGTTCCTTCGCTTACGTCCAACTCCTTTGCAATTTGTCGAACAGAAACCTTAGTTCCTACCTGTAAATCCCTTATATATCTTATTATCACCTCGTGCTTAGTTTCCATTAAAAAATCACCTCCAATTGAACAATTCTTTGATAATTATAACAGAAATACCCTGGTTGTACTACTTCATTATAATAAAAAAGGCCCCTGTTATAAAACAGTAACCTAAAGCCAACCCCAATTTCTCATTTTCCTGGTCATAACCCCTCCGATACGACCAGATTCTTCGGCGGTAAGCTCAGGCCAGCCACCACCGAATTTTATCTTCGGCATTAAACCCAATTCTTCTGCTATCTCCAATTTCAAAATATCTCTAGCATAAAAGGTTTTCATCTTTCGAGGTTTCATTTAGTAACACCACCTTGGAAAAAGTTACTGGTGACTAGTGACTGGTGACTGGTTAGATGACTATGGTCTATGGTCTATAATATTTCGTGCCCAGTGCTCAGTGACCTGTGCCCATAAAAAAACTCTAACCATAGTGCCCTTCGAGGCACACGGATGACGCATGAGTCATGGATATAGTGAATAGCAGTTTCTAATAATATGTATTGAATATCCGGTATCTATACAAAAATAATACTTTACTTTTTAAGACGAATAGACGAATTGACGTAATGACGAGTAAACGCAATCAAAGAAATTTTTATTTCTTTGATTGATATTCGTTGATGATAGCTTGAGCAAAGGGACCCACATCACCAACAGCAAAAGCCTTCATAGTGCCTGCTGCAACAATTCTAATAGCAGCAGTAATGATCTCCTCATCTAAATCCATTTCACCCAGAGCTTTTTTTATCTCCAGTGCAGCAATAATACCAAATCTCGAGGAAATCGTATTAATTTTACTTACCAAATCAGTCGAGCCTTCAAAAACATTGCCTATATTTTGAAAAACTTCCTTCACCACTTCCCTTGAAGCATCATCATCACCTTCAATAATAATTACCGGCTTTTCACCTAAATCCATTTCCTTGGCATGACCTATAATTTTGGCTGATACTTTATTCTTGTTAGTGTTAAGAGCAATATGAGCAAATGTTGTAGCAATATTTACAAGAACCGCATTAGGAGCTAAATAGCCTTCAACCTCTTCTAAGGCTCGGGGAATGACTTCAGAGGCTAAAGCTAAGATAACTAAATCAGCCTTATTTAATTCGGTTTTATTTACTACTAAAGCATTAGAGCTTTGGCTTAAGCTTTCCGCAGCTTCTCTATCCCGATCATAAACATATACCTGATAAATCCCGGATAATTTCCTTGCTAAAAAGCTCCCCATTCGACCGGAGCCAATAATCAATAATTCTGGAAGTGCTTTCTCCATATTTACCACCTCAATTATTTAATTGTTCCTACTACTAAAATACCCAAACTTAAAACTAAATCTACATATATAGAGTTAGTTATAAATTTAACATCAGTACATTTTTTCCCTTCCTAGGAATATAATTATTTTTTATGTGCATAATTAAAAATAAGTTGTTAAACCTATTATTATTGGGGAGGTGTATCCCCTAACATTAAGTGGGGACATTCCTCAAAGAAGGTACACTTGCATTAAAGTTGTGTCTTCTAACCAAATTAAGGAGGATCATGTATATGGATAAAATTGCATTGTTATTAGTTATTATTGGTGCTCTAAACTGGGGGTTAATTGGCCTTTTCGGCTTTGACCTTGTGGCAACTTTATTTGGTGGACAAAATGCACTCTTAAGTAGAATCGTATATTCTTTAGTTGGTGCTGCCGGCCTATACTCTATAACATTCCTGATGGGTAATAAGATCAGAGAAAAAAGTTAATAAGGCTAATAAATTTTTATTAATAGGTTAAAAAGCCAAAACCACGGTAGGTAAATACTATTGTGGTTTTGACTTTTTTTTGCATACACTTGTGTTATAATTATAATTATTTGAAAGAAGGAGTACCTTTTCTATGGCATTTTTCTTCCGTAACAAGACAGTTAAAGAATTAAGAAAGAAATGGGGTTTAACCACCAAGGAGCTTGCTATGCGAGTAAAAGTAGAAAATATTGACATTCTAAGGATTGATACTTACAAGATAAAGGATGTCCCAGAACCTTTGAAAACAAAAATACTCCCTATCCTTAATGGTGATGACCTAGATAAAATGCCCTGGCTTTAAAGCAGACGCTACAGTGCTACAGTGCTAAAGTGCTACTGTTCTACTGAAAGGATGCAGTAAATCGTTCAAGTTCAAAAATCAAGCCGCCTGCTAAACCTAGCAGACGGCTTTTTTATTAGAAATTTAGAAATTCATGATTTTTTTTGCATTTTCCTCTACAACATTAAATGGAGGTGAATTTAATATCTTCTTAGCTGTCTCATCCATTACATCGGTTATAAAAGGTACTTTTGTTTCTCTTTCTGTCTCTCTATTACCAGAGAAGATATCATCCCTGGAAATTTGATTAACAGAGAATCTTCTAGCACCTGCCATAAATTGCTGCAGCCCAGCAGCTAACTTATCTACAAGTGTCCAGATAGCTACTGCACCATAAGGAATGTTCTGCATCTCCTGTGCTCCTACCTTCTTTTGAACATCATAGTAGCCAGCAAATATTTCTTCTGCAGTCATACCGTATTGAGTTACAGATGCAGGGAGTTTATCCCAGTTGCCATTAACATGAGCTTTTCTTTCTGGCTTTAATACACCTTCAATATTAGCACCTAAGAAGCCAGGTATCATCACAGATCTACCCATACAGATTGTCTTAGTGAAAGGTGCACCTAGAGCTAAGGCTTTAAAAATATGGTCTTCCCTAGCCAAACCTCCTCCAAAGGCAATGTCAACAACCTTTTGTCCTTTAGCAGCTAAGATAGATGCATATTCATAAGCTTTAGCATGAAGTAAAATTGAAGGTACTCCCCAGGTTTCCATCATATTCCATGGACTCATGCCTGTTCCTCCACCGGAACCGTCTATTGTCAATAAATCAAGTTTTGCATCGGTTGCAAACTTAATAGCCATAGCTAAGGCTTCCATTCCATAAGAACCAGTCTTTAATGTGATTCTGCTAAAGCCTAATTTTCTCAGGTAGTCTACAGAGCTCATAAATTGTTCTCTAACTTGCTCAGCAGAGGATAAATCAGTATATCCTAACCGACTGTGTCTAGCAAAGGCTTTGATAGCCCCACCTTTAAATGCCTCCTGAACTTCTGGCAAACTCGGATCTGGGTCAACTATATAATCCCTATTTTTCAAGAACAATGCATAATCAAGGCTAGTTACTTGGATTTCTCCACCGATATCCTTGGCCCCTTGGCCCCATTTCAATTCAATTATTACTTTATCACCATATTTTTCACTTATATATTCAGCAACACCGTTTCTGGTATCTTCAACATTCAATTGAACAAGAATAGCACCATAACCTTCATAATAACGGAGATAGGTATCAATTCTTCTTTCCAATTCTGGAGCCTTTTTTATTCTTCCATTTTCGATTACCGATTCTTTATCAACACCTACTACGTTTTCACCAATAACAATTGGAAAACCGACTAAAGCTGCACCGGCAGCAAAGGATTCCCAATATTTTGCAGCTATGAAGGTAGAGCCTAGGGCTCCGGTCATAATGGGTACTCTTGACTTAGTTTTGACTTCATTGCCAAACTCAGTTTCGAGACTTACATTTGGGAAAATACAATCATCAGCAGAATTTGATAATCCATTTGCCAATCCTGTAGCACCATAATTATACCCTTGGATTCTTAAGGAATTGTAACAAACTCCAACATGGGTTGTATTCTTACTACCGGAAGTAACTGTTCCAAAATCCCTTGGATATAGGATTTTTCTTCCACTCATACTGGATAAAAATGATTCACACTTTCCTTGGCAGTCAGCTCTACATAAGGTACATAGTCCTGACTCAGCAGGATTCCCCCTATTTACCGAACCGATTACATCATTTGATTTTGGCCATTCAATCATAAAAAAACACCCCTTTGTGTTTATTTTTATTAATAATCAGCACTGTATTACATCAATACACATGCTCATCTATTGTTATATAATACTATGTTATATTTTAAATTCATATAGATTTTGCAAATGTATACAATATTATTTCCTATATGAAGGTACGTATAATGTATACTTTACACAGAATGGGAAAAACCGGCCTAGAGCCGGTCTTTTACTCATTTCATATAAAAATCAAAAGCCTAATTTTTCCTTGACTAGAATAATATGAAATTCTTCTATTCCCCTTGGTTTACCTTCATGAATTACCAATACTCTGCACTGCTTGGTCTTGGTTGTTTTACAGTCATGGCAGTACCCAGTTTTCTGGCAAGGGGTATTAGAATTCTTATTTTTATAAAGTAAAGGTGCGGCAACGTTTTTTGTCCGATAAATTGCTTCTTCTAAATTTTTTGTGACTTTGTTTATTCCTACAATTGCGATTACCTTTTTTGGCCCAAAACACATAGATGCTACTCTGTTTCCTGTTCCATCTAAATTAACAAGAATACCGTCTTCAGTAACTGCATTAGAGCTAGTTAAAACAACATCGGCATTTAATTGTTCTAAGCGGTTTCCCCTATCTCCGTTATCCCAGGTATCAATTATCGTATGGCCTAACATTTTAAATGTTTCTATTATCCCTAGGCTACGTATAGTTACTGAACCCGGTATGCCAATTTCTGCTCCTTCAGGTATTAATTCTTTGAGTATAGGTATTACCTCTTCTTGATTATTTACAACTCTAACTGAAAACCCTCTGTTCTCTAAATTTCTTTGTAACACTTCATAATTTTCCATCTTTCTTATAACCTCCTAACTAGCCTGCAGGATTTATAGATATTAATGTTTAATATCTATAATAGCACATAAAATGGGGTGGATTGGAATTGGAGAAAAGAAAAAGCATTTGTTTTGTAGGAAACCATGAAAAAACTACCTTAACCCTCACTAAACAGCTAAACTATTTATTAGGTCAATATCTCGATATAAAATCTTGGTGTCTTCAGCATATGGAGGTGCCTATAGATTGTTATGACTGCGACATCTATGTAACTTCTAGTTATACTGCTTTATCCAAAATAAAGGATAGCATTCCCCCAAATAAAAAAGTAATTGTAGCAGCAAGAACATTAGATACAGTGAATTTAGATAAAGTACTAGAACTCGTATCAGGCACACAAGCCTTGGTCGTTGCAAATTCAGAAGAAACAACAAATATGGCCATCGACCTTTTGAAAAAACTGGGCACTGATTATCTTGAGCTTGTTCCCTATTATCCGACAATTACCCCCACGCCTGATAAAAATATTACCCTTGCTATTACAACCGGATTAAGTCAACTTGTACCCTCACATATTAAAAGAACTATTGATATAGGGGTAAAAAGTATTGATCTTTCTACTTACGTAGAGCTAATTATAGAAATTGGTCTACCTAAGGAACTAATTAATAATATTTCCCAGCACTATGTTAACGAAATATTTAATCTAAGCAAACGAATACACACTTCAGCTCAAATTAATAATAATCTAAAACGACGACTGGAAGTAATAATTAATACTGTTGATGAAGCAATTCTCGCCATAGATAAAGAGCAAAAAATAATTTTAATAAACTCTGCATTTGAACATTTACTAGGCATTAATAGCTTCTCTGCCATCGATAAAAAGCTAAATAATATTCTCCCGCAGGTCGATTTAACATCAACACTTACTAATACTTTATGCATAGTTGATAAAATTCAACAAATTAAAAATAATTATTATGTTTTAAATGCATACCCTATCCTAGATACAAATGGGTCGGTAGAAGGTGTTGTCACTACTTTTAAACCGGTAGGTCAAGTGCAAGAATTAGAATATAAAGTCCGTCGGGAATTAAAAAAACAAGGTAATATAGCTAAGTATAATTTTAGTGACATTATAGGAACATCCCAGGAATTAAAAAATGTATCATCCTTAGCCCATCAATTTGCTGAAACTAATCTCACTATCCTCATTGAGGCCGAGAGCGGTACAGGTAAAGAATTATTTGCCCAAGCTATCCATAATGCCTCTGACCGTAAAAACGGGCCTTTTGTAGCTATCAATTTTGCTGCAATACCCGATAATTTAATAGAAAGTGAACTTTTTGGATATGAGGATGGTGCTTTTACTGGAGCAAAAAAGGGCGGAAAGTCCGGCTTATTCGAAGAAGCCCATAATGGAACTATTTTTCTCGATGAAATAGGTGATTCCGGTTTAGATGTACAAAAAAGGTTGTTAAGGGTTTTAGAGGAACGGGAGGTACGACGGGTTGGTGGCCGAAACATAATACCTATTGATGTTAGAGTAATTGCTGCTACCAATCAAAATTTGATAGAACTAGTTGAAAAAAATATGTTCCGTAGCGATTTATTTTATCGATTGTGTACCCTGCCCTTAGGCATTCCCCCTTTAAGGGATCGGGAGGAAGATATACTTATTTTTATTGACTATTTTGCGCAAAAATTTTATCAGCGCAAATTACTTTTAGACGTTTCTGTCAAAGAGTACCTTTTAAAATATTCATGGCCGGGGAATATTAGGGAACTAGAAAATGTTGTTAATTATATGTGCAGTATCGTACCCAAAGAGGAAATAGCAACAATAAAACACCTGCCAATTTATTTAACTAGAAATATAAAACCTAAAATAGATACGACTTTTAAGCCATATAATTTTGATAAAAAATTTGATTTAAAGGCTCAGGAATTAGCAAATCAAAACCTCTTGAAAATTATCTATCTTGCACTAAATGAAATCCAAAGCTACTCCTCTTTAGATAAGGGCTTAGGTAGGTCAACCTTAGCTAAAAGAATGACGGACTGTACCGGAGAAGTTTATGCTGACCATAAGTTAAGACAGTTATTAAATCTCTTAGTAAGGATGGAGCTTATTGAGTCAGGCAAAACAAAACAGGGTACGAAAATAACCCTCTTAGGAACAGATTTCCTCCAATACCTAGAGAAATCAAAATATCAGAATCTAATAGGAGCTGTCGGTAAATGACAGCTCCTTTCTTTTCTTTGTGCTAAACCTCTACTTTTACCCCTTTGTTCAAACTTATAGCCTTTTCTAGGGCTTTGCCAGCTGTAATCAAGTCTTGAACGGTAACTCCCGTTGTATCAAAAATAGTTATTTCTTTCTCATTTGTTCTGCCGGGTTTTTGACCTAAAATAACTTCTCCTATTTCAGCAAAAATATCTTTTTCGGAAATTAAACCTTGGGTATAGGCATGTTGAGTTTCTCCGATAGTAATACACTGGGCTAGATTATCTACAACAATTTTTGCTTTAGAGAATATTTGTGGGTCTATCTCCTGTTTTCCCTTGGTATCAGTTCCTATGCAGTTAAGATGGGTGCCTTCCTTTATCCACTGAGCTTTAACAATATATTGGTAGCTAGGGGTTGTCGTAAGAATAACATCGGCATTCTGACAAGCCTTCTCGCCATCCTCAATAAATGTTATCTCAGGCTTTATTAATCCAGCCATATCTTCAACCATTTTTTTTGCATATTTACTACTAATATCATAAACTTGAACCTTTTCGATATTTGGTAGAACTTTTAAAGTAGCTAATAATTGGTTTCTACCTTGCAAGCCAGCCCCCACTACAGTCAAAACTTTACTGTCTTTACGGGCTAAATACTTGCAGCCAACAGCTCCTAAAGCAGCTGTCCTAATTTTAGTTATATAGTTGGCGGCGATGAGAGCCTTGGGCTGTCCTGTAAATGGGTCAAACAACACCATTGTGGACTGATGATTGGTAATTCCCTTTTCCATATTCTTTAACCAAAACCCGCCAGCTTTAAATCCTAAAATTTCATCTTCTGTTAAGTAGCCGGATTTGACACCAAATATCCCCTGGTGTTTTTTTATTTCTTCTCTAACTACCGGGAATACCTCACTTAATCCTTGTTGAAAATCAGCAAAAGCTTTTTCAACCATAACCATAGTTTCCTCAAAGGTTATTAATTCTTCTACATCTTTATCCGTTAAAACTATAACTTCAGCCATAAAAAAGTCCTCCTCTCCTACTGTGATTTACCCCGACATAAAATAGGAAATTCGACTATAACTTTTCCATCCTGTACCATATGAATTTTGTCATAAAGATTACAAGTAGGACAGACATGATTAGGTATAATCTCTAGTTTATCTCCGATATTCAGTTTTTCATTTACCTCTTGGTTATTAATTAAACCATGTTCATCATAAAGCTTTACTAATCTTAAATTATCATAGCCTTTAACTAGCCCAAAACCAGGAGTATAACAAATTCCTTTATTCCTTGTAAAAGCAGTTAATGCTTTCACTCCTGAATCAAGCACTATCCTTTCTTTTGTGGGCTTGCTGACAACTGTGGCCAGCACTGTTAATGCACATTTACTGTAATCATTAATAGCATGACCTTGAGCACCGTCCATTAAAATATATGTACCCGGCCTGATTTCAGTAATGCCTAGTAATACTTCGCCATGCAGCAAAGATGGTGTGGCTCCAATACTTATAACATTTACTTCAATTCCTTCTTGTCTGATTAATTCTGCAGCACAGAGGGTATCTTCCTGGCTCTTATTAAATAGCTTGATGCATTCCTCCACTGACGCTGCACCATATGTATGCCCTTCATGGGAGAATACGCCTTTTAGCCTGACATTTGGTGCTTGGTCAATAAATTTAGCTAGTTCAACCACTTCTTGTCCAGGAATCAAACCAGACCTTTCTTCCCCTGTTTCTATTTCTATTAATACCTCAATTGGCTTTTCTTCACCCTTAAATGCTTCAGATAAAGCAGCAACCTGCTCTCGATTATCAACACCAAGGCTAACCTTAATCTTCTTTGCTATCGCCTTTAATCTTTCTAGCTTTTTTTCCCCGTATATTTCATTAGCTATAAATATATCATCTAAGCCTTCATCTGCCATTACCTCAGCTTCACCAACCTTGGCAACAGTGATTCCTTGAGCTCCAGCTTTAACCTGCATTTTAGCCAATGCCGGTGTCCTATGGGTCTTGGTATGAGGCCTTAAATTTACACCAAACTTATCTGCCTTTTCCTGCATGTTTTGAATATTTTTTCCCATAATATTCACATCAACGACTAAGGCAGGAGTATCTAAATCCCAAATAGTTTTCGTCATTTTTTCACCTCTTTTGGCTTAATTGCTTAATTATATTTTAGAGGATAAGGCATCTATATACAAGGGTTAGTGAGGAGATACCTTATCCTCCAGGGGGATTATTAAAAAAACTATTTTTCCGTAGCTGCAGCAACTTCTTTATTTGCTTTTTCAACAGTTTCTTTTATTATATCAGCACATCGCACCTGATTAAATATTCCACAGTAACAGAAATTAGCAAGCTTTATAGCAGCTTCATCTTCTGTTAACTTTCCTTTTGCTACTTGATTCATCATATGCTCCACAAATTTAGGAGGAATCATGTGGTGGCCGCACATTGTAGTAATAGATAGTGTCGTATCATCAGGAAGATTATCCTTTTTACCCCATACACCTAAAGAGTAGTTAATAGAATGGGGGGTAACTCCCGCTTCTTTACAAGCAGGTAAAACTTCTTCTAATATACCTGTGATAACCACTGACTGACCAACATCTTTTTCTTTAATACGTTTTAGAAACTCTACAACCTGTTCTCTTTTAGTAAAAACTCCTCTGATTCTTGATTTATCTGAAATTTTATCTTTAATCTCTTCTACAGAATACTGGGTTTTAGGACCAGTTTTAACATCACCCCAGTTTTCTGAACCAACTGCTTCTGCAGCAGCAATGAATTCTAGAGCCTTAGGTTTAATATTTACATCATTTACCCCTTGGGTTTGGTACATAAACCAATTAAAATCTTTCTTTTGAGACTCGATTGACCCCGAACGATGTAATGAATGTGTCATATAAATACCCCCCCTATGCTAATGATAAAGGTTTGCCTAACCCAACATTTACTTTGCCTCGATGAGGCCTGGCAATACCTATATCATTTAAACATTCTAAAGTTTGATTCTCACCATTTTCATCTACCCTAAGTATTAAACCCAAGGAGAATACTGTATCAATTTCCTTTTCTACCTTTTGTAAAGCTTCTAATACTTGCTTCAACTGATTTTCTTGGCATTTTGCTTCTACGATTACTGAGAGCAAGTGATAGTTTAAACATTCATCAACTAGTTTACCAACTTTCAAATCAGTCATTAGAGTAGCTAACGGAGTGTGCTCAGCTGGGGCCAATTCTGCACCAGCTCCAGCAACAGCCATAGCCACCTTCTCAGCATCCCTTAAGTAAACACCCATGCCAGGCCTTCCCATATCAATTGCTATACCTACTTCACCTTTTTTAATACGCCCAGATACATCATTAGTTTTAACCTCTTCTGTACCTCTTCCTGTTACCCCTGTAACACCATGATTCTCTACCGGGTCACTGATAACATGCTGAAACTGTTTATAGAAGTTATCTAACTCGATCGGTTCAATAGCACCCTGGGAGCAAACCTTCTGACGGAGACACACATAACACTCAGTGCATCTTTCTTGGTCAATGTAGCATTTTTTTTCTTCACTTGAATAGAGAATCGCGTCTACAGTACAATACTTTTGACAAATTTTGCAGCCTGTACATAAATCATTATTGATCATTGTCATTATTTAAACAGCTCCTTTCAGATAAAATCCCTGAAATAAAATTTCAGGGATAAAAATTTTATGCATTTCCATTTGTCTCAACGTCTACTGGCTTCTTCAAATTTTGATAAACTGTTGTAAAGAAGGCAATAATTGCTAGAATTAAAAGCGTGCTACTAATAGGAGAATTAAATAAGCCAGCAAACCAATCCCCTTTTGATATTAGTAAAGCCCTACGAAGATTAGCTTCCATAATAAATCCAAGAACAAAGCCTAAGACTGTGGCTGTATAGGGAACACCATATTTCTTCATCAAATAACCTATAAGGCCAAAAATAAATGTTACAAAGATATCAAAAGTATCACCGCTGTAGGCGAATGCACCTGTAAAAACTAAGGCCATTATGCAGGCAAATAAAATAGGCTTAGAAATACTAGTAACTTTAATAGCAAGCTTCACAATATAATATCCCATAATTAACATAAAGATGTTGGCAACTATTAAAGCAACAAAAATTGAGAAGGGTATTTCAGGTGTTTTTTCAAACAACAACGGTCCTGGCTGAACATTATGAATCATTAAAGCCCCAAGCATGATAGCAGTAGAGTTGGACCCAGGAATACCTAAAGCTAATAGTGGTACTAATGCTCCACCGGTAACTGCATTATTAGCCGCCTCTGGAGCTGCTATGCCTTTAATATTTCCAGTTCCAAAGGTGTTCCCGTCCTTACACCATCTTTTAGCTTCACTATATGCTACAAAGCAAGCTGTAGAAGCACCAACCCCAGGCATCGCACCTATTACCGTTCCTAAAAGGGAAGAGAAAAAAGCTGTAGGCATAAATGTTTTGATAATAGACCAATTAGGAAGGCTGGTATCAACTTTACTAGCAATACTAAATTTATCATCTCCAGTTAACTCTTCTGCCTGTAATAAAAGCTCAGAGATAGCAAAGAGCCCCATCATAACAGCCACTAACCCAAAACCATCAGCTATATTAAGATTTCCCATTGTATAGCGGGGTATCCCATTCATTGGATCATACCCTATGCTAGCAATAAAAACCCCTATTGCGCCGGCCAAAATACCTTTAAATACATTCCTGCCCCCTAAAGAGCAAACCAATGTCAAACCAACACTGGATAATGCAAAGTATTCTGAAGGGCCAAATTTAATTGCTACTGATGCTAAAGGCACTGCAACAAAAATGAGTAAGATTGCACTTACCATGCCTCCAAAAGTAGAGGATATCAATGAAGTGCCTAAGGCAATTCCCGTCTTTCCCTGTTTATGCATTTCATAACCATCTATGGATGTTACTGCTGCTGCAGTTGTACCAGGTGTCCCAATTAATATGGCCGGAATAGAACCACCGTACTCACCACCACAATAAACTCCAGCTAGCATCATAATGGCATTTATTGGATCCATCCCCCAAGTAAAAGGAAGCAGTAGTGCCATAGCTATAGTTGCATTAATGCCGGGGATCATTCCACCGACTATACCCCATAGAACACCAAAAGCAATTGCTGCTAGGGAGGCCCAGTCAAAAACATTCTGTCCACCAGCAAGTAAGTTTTCTAACATATCAGTTACCTCCTAATACCCTAAGAAATAATTTATTATGCCTAATGGTAACTTAACTTTTAACCCAAACTTAAAAATTGTAAATAAAATTATGGTCATAAATATACTCACTTGAGAAATTTTACCAAAGTTTCTCATTTTTACTATCCATAATAATGATCCAATTAGTAAAGGTGTTAAAATTAAATATCCGATACTTTCTAAAAAAACTGCATATATTATACTAACTAAAGTTACATAAACAACTGCTTTATACTGTTCAACAAACTCCTTTACACTCTTAGACTGCTTTTCTTCTATTACTCTATTAGCATGCCAAGCACCCACCAAATGAATTATACCGATGGCAATCATTATATAAGCCATAAGATTAGGTAATGCAGCAGGTCCAGCAGGGTCAATAGACATCTTTACTCTAGCTATCAATTCAGCAGACTGCAAAAGAATAAAAATGCCAAGGAGAATTGAAGCGATGCCTACAATATAATCGTTTCGTTTAAACATAATTGCTTCCTCCTTTATAAAGGTGAGGCGGGAATTACCCCGCCTTTTAATTTTAAATTATTTCAAAAAAGCTCTAATTTGCTTATCTTGTTCTTCCATAACCTTAACAAATTCTGGTCCTGTCTTATAGGCTCTAACAAGCTTCATGTTATTCCAATATTTATTGAAGCCTGGTTCATCTAAAGCCTTTAGAGCTGCATCAGCCCAAATATCTATTACTTCTTGGGGAGTTCCTTTCGGAGCAACTATACCTCTGAACTTTTCTACAAGAAAGTCATAGCCTTTATCTTGAACTGTTGGAATATCTACACCCTCAACAGGATTAAAGCCTATTAATACTTTCAATTTACCAGCATCAAGTTGGGCAACCGCTTCACCATATTCACCAATTGCACCATCAACATGTCCACCTAAAACTGCTACTGTAGCATCAGCACCACCTTCAAATGGAACAACATTTATATCAATTTTAGCTTTCTCTTGAAGCAATTTGGCAGCAACAAAGCCTAACTCTCCAGGAATACCACCGGCAATATTATATTTACCAGGGTTAGCTTGGGCATCCTTTTGGAAGTCTTCCCAAGTGTCCCAAGGAGCTTCAGCTTGAACAAATAAAACCATTGGATCAACAAACATCATAGCTACGGGCTCAAAGCTTTTATAAGTTAATGGCAAGTCATTCATAATTGGTGAAGTAATCAAAGTTGAAGATACTCCTAAGAAGGTATGACCGTCTTTTGATTCATCAACATATTTCCAAGCGTTCATCGAAGCAGCACCTGGCAAATTTTCTACGATAATAGTTCTCCCTATAGGTCCTTCTAAAGACTTACTCATTGCTCTCAGGAACATGTCCCCACCGGAACCAGCTTTAGAGTGATAAACCATAGTAATGTCTTTTGTAGGCCAAGCTGGTTTTTCAGCTTCTTTTGGTGCTTCGCTCTTAGGTTCTTCTTTCTTTGGCTCTTCCTTAGCTCCACCACAACCGACAGCAGCAAACATCACAAAAACTAACAATAGTGCTAATAAAACCTTTACCTTTTTGGACTTAAACATTTTTCTTTTCCCCCTTTTATTTTTTTAATTGTTTTTCTAAATACGGTATTAATCCACCTAATTCGATATACTCTACTAGAAAATCAGGCGGCTTAATAAACTCGTATTTCTTCCCAGTAGTTAAATTGGTTATTCCACCTTGAGTATAATTAATCTCAATTAAGTCACCCTGATTGACATCTAAAACAAAATCGGGTGCCATAATTGCAGGTAATCCAACATTATAGCAATTTCGGTAGAAGATCCGGGCAAAAGATTTTGCAACAACTGCACCGATTTGGGCACATTTTATGGCCTGGGGTGCCTGTTCACGACTTGAACCATAACCAATGTTTTCGCCAGCTACAATAATATCTCCCGGGTGAATTTTACTAAAAAAATCAGGGTCTGTTCCTTTCATGCAGTTAGCTGCCAGCTCATGAGGTTCCACGTGGGTCATATAGCGGGAAGGTAAGATATGGTCGGTGCTAATATTATCGCCAAACTTCCAAACCCTACCTTTTAATATAAAATCATCCATATTAATTCCCACCTCCCAATTTTCGAGGATCGGTTATTTTACCCATTACTGCTGATGCAGCCACCGTGCGGGCACTAGCCAAATAAATTAATCCACCGGGACCCATTCTGCCATCCATATTACGGGTTGTGGTTGAAATACAGGTTTCATCCGGTGCTAATACTCCAACTTCATAACCTCCACAGGTACCGCAGGCTGGTGAACTAAAGATTGCTCCTGCCTCAACTAGTGTACTAATGATTCCCAAGCGGGCTGCTTTTTCAACAACCTTTGAGCTATTAGGAACGACTACAAACCTTACTCCCGGATGTACTTTTCTGCCCTTTAATATCTCTGCAGCGGCTTCTAAATCGTGCAGAAATGCACCGGAACAAGAACCTAAAGTAGCCTGATTAATCTCTACACCTTCAGCTTGATTAACTTCAACCCCATTTGTGGGTAATCCGGGAGTTGCAACAATTGGTTCTAATGAAGATACGTCAAACTGCACAACTGAGGCGTATACCGCATCTTTATCAGCTTGGAAAATCTTTTCAGTTTTCTGTGTCCCATTAATGTAGTTTAGGATCTTCTCATCAACCGGCATTATTGCGTTTTTAACTCCCATTTCTAGACACATGATTGTAATTGCCATTCTTTCTTCAACATTTAAAGAGTCTACCAGAGGTCCAGCGATTTCTACAGCAGCATAGTTCAAGAAGGATGGGCCAAAGTTTTTTAAAAGAAAGAGAGCAACATCTTTTGGAGTAATATGAGGCCCTAGTTTTCCATCAAGCCATATCTTCACTGTCTCGGGCACCTGGAGCCAGATACTGCCTGTGGCTAAAACAGCTGCCATTTCCGTAGAACCTATACCAGTTGCTAAACAGCCAAAGGTACCAAGCCCAACTGTATGAGAATCTGTACCAAGTATGATTCTCCCTGGACGAGCATAACCCTCTTCTGCTACTACAGGATGGGAAACACCCCTGCCGACTTCCGAGACTTTAATATTATGCTTTTTGGCAAAGTCCCTGATGTTCTGATGATGCTGAGCAGCTCTTAAAGTTGTAGACGGAGAATGATGATCTAAAACAAACATGACTTTAGAACTATCCCAAACGCTGGCATTGGGTAACCGTGAAAACTGCCTGATGGCTATTGGTGCATTATTATCATGAAAAAAGGCGAAATCTACTGGCACTTGTACTATTTGTCCTGGTTTTACCTGAGACAAATTAGCTTTATTGGCAATTATTTTCTCTGTTACTGTCATACCCATAAAGATACCTCCACTCTTTATAAAGACTCCTCTAGCCTCCCTCCCTTGAAGATTAGATGAATGATTATCATCTAACCTTAATGCAAGTTTCATGCCTAGAAATCTCCTTTGACGAATGTTCTGAAAATTGCCAAAAAGAATTAAGGTAAGGCTAGTATAGGCATTTCAGTATTATAGAAGAAATAGATTTTGACTTTAAATTCAGAGAACCTATTTGTAACCTAATTTGTACTATTCAAACCTAAAAAATGCCTAATTTCTACTTAAGATCCGACAAATTGCATCTCCCATTTGAGAAGTAGAAGCTTTACCGCCTAAATCGGGAGTTACATTTACACCTTCAGTCAAGATTTCTTCCACTGCTTTTTTGATATTAGCTGCAGCTTTTACTGCTTCTTCATCTTGTTTAAGATTACCCAGCCAGGATAGCATCATTTGTCCAGACATAATCATGGCATATGGATTTGCAATTTGTTTTCCGGCAATATCTGGTGCAGAACCATGTGTTGCCTGAGCCATTACATATTTTGGTCCGACGCATAAGCCCGGTGCCATACCCAGGCCGCCTACTAAGCCTGCAGCCAAATCTGTAAGAATGTCGCCAAACATATTTGTAGAAACAACCACATCATAATTCTGAGGCCGCATCACTAGCTGCATTGAAAAGGTATCTACAACCGCAGTTTCAAAGGTAACATCGGGGTATTCACTAGCAATTTCTCTACATGCGTCAAGGAATAAACTACAGCCTAATTTAAAAACAGTATTTTTATGAATAGCAGTAACCTTTTTCTTACCATTTCTTTGTCTTGCTAATTCAAAGGCTGATCTAGCTACCATTTGGGAGTTTCTGCGAGTAATAACCCTTACAGACATTGCCAAATCAGAGGTAGGCATAAATTCACCAGTTCCCTTATAGACATTGCGGTCTGGCTGGAATCCTTCATTATTCTCCCTAATGATAACTACATCCACATTTTTATGTAATGATGGAACTGAATCATAAGATTTAGCTGGTCTAATATTACTTACTAAATCAAATTCCCGACGCAATATTGGATGGGGATTAATAGCCTTGGGATCATCTTTAGGATATGCCATGTGTCCAATTGGGCCTAATATCCAGCCATCTAAGTCAAATAAAGTATTTAATGTCTTTTGAGGTAATGTTTCCCCATTTTCTTTATAAGAAGGCATGCCCACTGGCAGCTCTATCCATTCTATATCGATACCTGCAAATGGTTTAACCGCCTCCCTTAATATTTTCACCGTCTCAGGAACAACCTCTAAACCGATGTCATCTCCTAGCAAAATTCCTACTTTGTACTTCGCCATTTAAATACCGCCCTTCGTTATTTTTATTTTAAATTTAATTCCTTTTTGGTGAAGGGAATTATGCCACCCTCCGCAAAAATATCCAGCATAACTTTATGGGGAAGATCAAATTTATATTCCTTTCCTTGAGTATGGTTAATTACTTTACCCTCATTTAAATTAATAGTAATCTGATCATTTTCTTTAATTTCATCAACTTGTGGTAAGGTTATAGCAAATAAACCAATATTTATTGCATTACGATAAAAGATTCTGGCAAAAGATTTGGCAATAACTGCACTTATCCCGGAAAATTTTATAGCTTTAGGGGCATGCTCCCGGCTCGAACCTGTTCCAAAGTTCTTGCCAGCAATAATAATATCTCCCATTTCAACTTTACCTTTAAATTCAGGAGCTACATCTTCAAAAACATGGGAAGCCAGCTCATTAGGATCAGTCAAAACAACATATTTACCAGGTATTATTTGACCAGTATCAACATCATCACCAAATTTAAATGCCTTTCCATTTAAGCTTTTGTTCATTAATTCCACCCCTATTAGTAAAATTTAATTCAGGTGGAGTTTCTAGACTCCATCTGAATTTTAGTTGCACTTATCCATGAGCTTAGCGCAACTTAGACCCGCTAATTGAACCTGGTTTAGTAGCGTTTAGCTATCGGACAAGTATTTTCTTGGATCTGTTAGTTTACCTTCGATAGCAGAAGCTGCGGCTGTTGCGGCATTTGATAAATAGATATGGGCTCCTGGTGCCCCCATTCTAGCTACGAAGTTTCTACTACCGGTAGTAATAGAACTTTCGTCTTCAGCTAGTACTGCCATACCATAACCACCACATGGCCCACAACAGGGTACATTAACCATTGCGCCTGCTTTCAAAAATGTTTCGATAATACCTTCTTGGGTACACCTTAACATCAGATCCTTTGTCGCAGGAACAATTAACATTCTAGTTCCGGGTCTAACCTGCTTACCTTTTAGTATTTCAGCAGCAACTTTTAAATCCTCATATCTAGCACCGGTACAGGTCCCAATTACAGACTGATTTAATGCATATACTTCATCACCTATTTGACTAACAGAGCGGACATTGTCTGGTGAGAAAGGAAAAGCAATTAGTGGTTCTAACTGGTCTAAATCAACAATAATTTCACTGATGTACTCTCCATCCTCATCTGGGTATAATTCCTGCACTTCTACACCTTTTTCTTTATAATACTCTACAGTAACCTTATCAACAGGGAAAATTGCGGTTTTGGCACCCATTTCTAGACACATATTACATAATGACATGCGGCTAGCTGCACTAACAGATGCAATACCAGCTCCACCAAATTCCAAGACTTTATAATCTGCCCCACCAGTTTTTATAATCTCTAATAATCTCAAGGCTATATCTTTACCATAAACACCTTTTTGTAAAGTTCCTTTTAAAGTAACCTTAATTGTTTCAGGAATTTTCAACCATACCTTACCTGTTGCAAAAATTGAGGCCATCTCACTAGATCCAACACCAGTTGCAAAAAGTCCCAAGGCACCTTCAGTGACTGTATGGGAATCTGTGGCAATATAAACCATTTCCGGTCTAACCAAAGCTTTTTCAGCAACTAAATCGTGGCATACACCTTCACCAACATCAAAAAATTTAGTTACTCCATATTTTCTTGCAAACTTTCTTAGTTTTTGATGGTTTTCTACAGCAACCAGCGTTTGGGAAGGAGTTCTATGGTCCATAACTAAAATTACTTTATCAGGATTCCACAAGCTATCCGCGCCGATATTTTCAAATTCTCTGATAGTCATAGGTCCTTGATGGTCATGGGTCATAACTAAATCTGGCTCAATGTATATAATTTCCCCAACCTTGACTTCATGGCCTAATTTTTTTGCAAGTATTTTTTTTATTAAATTATTGCCCAAGTTGTTTCTCTCCTTTTGAGTAATTTACACACGTTTTTTTAATAGTTGCAATATTGATGCCAACCGATAATTAGGTTTAAGTATAGGTTTTTTAGGTATTTTAGGTTCAATTTGGGTAGATTTCACCTCCCAATTAACCTTTTAGGCATCCTAATTTTTTTATGCTTTTATAAGCCTTGAAATATTTTTGATATTCAGGCTCTTCTACCAGTTGTTCCTCCCAGCTAAGATATTTAAGCATTGCTTCTCGAAACTTGGTTTTTCTTTCATAGGGTTTTAAGAACACATCACCTGGATCTCCATCAATTCCTACTAGTCCATCTTCCACAGGAAGACCAAATTTACTCCAGGCTTCAATTCCTCCCTCCAGAACGCAGGAATTTTGGTAGCCATTTTCTTTTAAAACTTCTGCTGCAAAAATGGAATTAATACCATCTTCGCATGTAACAACTATTGGACTCTCAAGATTAGCTATGACATCTCTCACTCTTAATTCCAACCAACCTCGAGGTACCCAGTAAGAATTTTTAAGATGCCCTTCAGCAAATTTTTTACTTTCATTAACATAGATAATACTTATATTTTTTTCACTTTCGATAATACTCAAAAGCTTAAGCGGATCTATCAAATCCACCTTCTCTTTCGCTTCCACTAGACCTAAAGGAACATCTTGAGATATTCCCTTCTCTAACTCTTCCCCGTTTTCTATCCAAGCCTCTAATCCCCCCGAGAGCACATATACCTCTGGAAAACCCATCTGCATCTGCCAGAAAGCTGTAATGGTTGACCGGATAAAGTTATCACATATGAGGACTATTTTCCCTCTGCGTACTGCAATATTTTCATCAGCACACTGCAAAGCCTGACCTCCGGGCAAAAAAACAGAACCAGGAATATGACCCTTAGCATATTCTTCCTTAGTCCGTACATCTAATTGATATAATGTTTGTTTATCAGCAACCTGGCGTAATTCTTTTAGTTTTTGGACAGAGATGTATGTAATGCCCATTGTTTTTGCTAACTTTCTTGCAAATTCCCCCGCCTTGCTCACGCTTTCCGTTGACGGGGCTGGTCCTACAGGAATATCCCTCTGCAGCTCAAAACCTGCTAAGAGCCAGCCTTGTATCCCGTTTTTTAAGTCAAAAACATTTTTGACCCCCATTAGTTTTAGGGTATGGGCAGCTATAATCCCCCTAGTCCTCCCTGCACAAGTTGTAACAATTTTTTTTCCCTCTTTTATATAATCATTAATACTTAAGGGAAGCTGAACTCCGGCTATATTAATTGCCCCGGGGATACTCCCCGTCCTATTCACTTCTTCGGCTGGCCGCACCTCAAGAAGAACTATATCTTCATTATTATCTAGCCATTCTTTATATTCTACTGGCTCAATTTCATTAACGTTTTCAAAGGCTGCTACCAGTTCACCAAAGGCCTTACTAGGAACGTTTACTCCTTCAACTACAAAAAACCCCATTTCTCTCCATTTATTAAGACCGCCCTCTAAATAAACCGCATTAGCATAACCATGTTTATTTAATTTTTGTGCAGCAAAAAAAGATCTACGACCCTCATCATCATAAACAATTATTTTTGTATCTCTAACTGGAACAAGAGCTGAAATGCGCCACTCCAACATACGCCTAGGCACGAGAGAAGCTCCAAAAATCTGACCCTTTTCATACTCAGGTTTTTCTCGGATATCGATTAGTGCAAACTCTTGTTCAGACTGCATTAGTTCTTTAAGACTTTCCACACTTATTGACAAAGCCATGTTTATCACTCCTCCACTGTTAACATCATAAAAAAATACTTTTATCGGAACCTTTTTTTATTCAACTATTTAATGTTGCAAGTTTAATGCCATCCATCTGGAAGTTGGAGGTTAGATTTAAGCCCTGCTTCGAAGTATTACAATAATCCAATTTCCAACATCTAACCTCTAACCTCTAGTATGTGTGTCCCTTTTTTATTGGGCCTATTTTAGGCAATCCTTTTTACCCAATTAAAGCCTTTTTAGCTTCTTTGCCGCCATTTCTTGTTTATTAATGTCTGGCATGAAAATTGCATATTCATAATACAAAAGAACAATTGGAGGTAAATATGAAAAGCATAACATTATCTCTAGCAGAAAATATAGTTGATTTTCCCCTAAACCTTATACCTGAGGAAGTTATTCTCGAATCCAAAAGAAGCTTCTTAAACTGGCTCGGAGTCGCGATAGGTGCTTCCCAGCATCCCTCTGTTGATATAGTATTGGAATTGGCTAATGAGATAGGGGGTTTCCCTCAGGCAACTATTTTAGGGAGAAATGTCAAAACAGATATGCAATTTGCTTCTTTAATAAATGGAATGTCTTCCCATATTTTTGATTTCGACGATACGATATTAAATACTGTTCTTCACCCTAGTGCCCCAGTTTGGCCTGCTATTCTTGCAGTAGCTGAACACAATAATTTAACAACAAAGGAAGTTCTAGAAGCCTTTGTTATTGGTTGTGAAGTTGAACAAAGAATTGCTCTAGCTATTTGCCCTAATCACTATGAGAGAGGATGGCATGTTACTGGAACAGTAGGCGCTTTTGGTGCAGCAGCAGCAGTGGGTAAGCTTCTTAAGTTAGACCATCTGCAGATGACCAATGCCTTAGGTATAGCCGCAGCACAACCAACTGGTTTGAGAGAAATGTTTGGAACCATGACTAAACCCTTCCACCCTGGCAAGGCTGCTGCTAATGGATTATTAAGTTCCCTGCTCGCCAAAAAAGGATTTACCAGTTCCCTTGCACCCCTTGAAGCTAAAAGAGGATTTGGTCAAGTATTATCAGAAAATCCAAGCTTTGATGTTATTATTGAACCTTGGGGAAGTAAATGGCAGCTTCTTGATAACAGTTACAAACCCTTTGCCTGTGGTATTGTTACCCACCCCGGAATTGAAGCGGGGATTAATTTAAAAAATATCCATAATATAAACCCGGCTGATATTGACGAAATAGTTGTAGAAGTTCATCCTTTAGTCTTAGAACTAACAGGAAAGGAAACACCCCAAAACCAATTAGAAGCCAAGTTTAGTATTTACCATTGTGTTGCCGCTGGCATAATTTTTGGCAAAGCCAGCGAAGCTCAATTTGCTAATAATATTGTTTTAAGGGAAGATGTTGTAAACCTAAGAAAGAAAATTAAAGCCGTAATAAACAATTCATTAATGGAAGATCAAACTTTACTTCATGCTAAACTAAAGAATGGCAATGCTATTAAAATTACCATAGAACATGCCGTAGGCAGTAAAGAGAAGCCTATGACTAACACCGAACTGGAAGAAAAATTCATTGAACTAACTTCGGATATACTGAAAGGTAGAGAAAAGAAACTTATCTCAAAAATTTGGGAAATGGAGAAAAGCCTACCTATCCAAGAAATAACTAACTTTGCTACCCCCTTAAATACCTCCTCATATAAATAAAGTACAAAGGCTCCTGGATTTCCAGGAGCCTTTGTACTTTATTTATTCTCTAGTAAAATTTCCTCAAGTATTTCTACAGCTGATTCTACTAAACCAGGGCAAATAGTTTTAAATAAGTTATTTTCTCTAGCATAGTTCATTCCTTCCGGAGTATTTAAATCACAGCCTAGTAGCTCTTTACATTTAATGGAGCCCCTCTTTGCGTTATAAATTTGGGCAAAATCCCTTACAACGCCGTAAGTCTTACCTTTGGCAATCCTGTCATCAATATCTATTCTTCCATATTTAAGGCCAATAACCATAAATGCACCAGTTACCGCACCACAGGTTTCACCTAGATTACCCATTCCTCCACCAAAGCCACCGGCAATTCTTAAAGCAGTCGTTTTATCTAGATTGAATACAGGGGCAAATACCGATAAAACTGCCTGGGAACAGCTAAATCCCTGATTAAAAAGAGCAACAGCTTCTTTCTTTTTGTTCATACTAACTATCATTCCTTTCTCTATACTCAAGGAACCAAAAAAATTATATATTTTTAATTCTACATTCTACATTCTACATTCTCAATTCTCCATTCCTTGAACTTACCCCTCCTCGCCAATTTTCTTCAGATAGTTTACCAGCCCTCCGCACTCTAGGATTTCCCATAAGGATTCTGGTACCGCTCTAAAGTTTAAGTTTTGGTTTGTTGATAGGTTATTGATAGTCCCTCTTCTGAGATCAACTGTAATGATGTCACTCTCATTAATTAAATCCGTATCACATTCTATGACTGGTAACCCAATGTTAATACAGTTCCTATAAAATATTCGAGCAAAGGACTTGGCTAAGATAGCTTCAATACCCAAAGCTTTGATAAGAGTAGCAGCATGTTCTCGGGAGGAACCTAAGCCGAAATTTTCGCCGGCTACTAAAATATCACCCTGAGCTACTGTTTTAGCAAATCCGGGCCTAATTTCATTAAAGACATAATCCTTTAAATCCAGAACATTTTCAGCTTTGGCCCTATGTTTACCGGCAAATATATAATCAGCTGTAATATCATCTTCAAATTTATGAACTTTTCCCTTGAGTTGTGTTTTAATACTCATTCTAACATACCTCCCTAGGGTCAATCATTATTCCGGTAAGGGCAGCAGCTGCCGCTGTTAGGGGCGAGGCTAAATATAGTTCAGAATCCTGACTTCCCATTCGACCGGTAAAATTCCGATTAGTTGTAGCCAGAACTACTTCCTTAGAGCCCACTAGACCCCCATGGTATCCACCGCAGGGTCCGCATCCCGGAGTTATTATCATACCACCAGCCCTTACTAAGGCTTCCATGGTCCCATCGGCTAAAAGATCTTCTAATACTGCCTTCGAAGCCGGTAATAAAACAAGTCTTACCCCTTTTGCCACCTTTTTACCGGCAAGAAGCTTTGCTGCCTCCCGGAAATCACTTGCCCTTCCATTAGTACAGGAACCTAATACAATCTGATCAACCTTTTTACCTTGTAGCTGGCGAACAGGTACTACTTGATTAACCATAGGAGGACAGGCGACTAATGGTTCAAGATCGTCAGCATTGAATTCATATTCTTTAAAATATTCAGCACCCTTATCAGCCTCGGCAGGTTCGTATTTTCTTATTTTGGGCCTTTGGGCTATCCAATTATCTAAAACACTATCAGGGGGCATTAGGGCGGCTTTTGCCCCCACCTCAATACCCATATTACAAATAGTCAGCCGCTCATCAATTGATAGTTGGGATATCAAATCACCACCAAATTCCAAGGTGCGGTAAAGAGCCTGACGCAAACCTATTTTTTCAACTGTGCGCAAAGCGACATCTTTGGCAGTAACACCCGGCTGTAGTGAACCATTCCAGTTAATACAAATGGTTTCAGGAATTCTAAACCAAATCTTACTATAAGCCAAAACCCCTGCTGCTTCAGTGGAGCCAATTCCTGTGCCTAAAGCATTTAGTGCGCCATAAGTGCAGCTATGGGAATCTGTTCCTACGGCAATTTCCCCTGGAAATACGTGCCCCTGCTCGCACATGAGCTGATGCCCAACGCCATCTCCAACTTCATAAAGGGTAAAATCCTGCTGAGCTCTAAACTGTCGCATCTTAATATGCATGTTTGCCGCCGCTTCCGTAGAGCTGGGGGAAAAATGATCCATTACCATGACAACATCTGTTCCAGGTAGTATTTTCTCCTTTTCAAAGGTTTTAAAAGCCTCTATTGTTGTAAAAGCATTACTATCATGAATCATTAAAGAATCTACTGGAACTGTAGCAAAATCCCCTGCATAGAGAGGTTGGCCGGCCTTACGGCTTAAAATCTTTTCCACTATGGTCATAGGCTTCATAAAAAATCAATCCTTCCACACCAATTTGTTTTTAACATAGTTTAATAAACCGCCAGCCAAGAGAATTTCTGCTTCCCGCTCGGACAGACTGCACTGAGCTTCAATAGAAATCCCTTTGGTCTGGTTAAAAAGCATTACATTTGGGCTCTTAATCTGTTCTTTAATATCTGCGATAAGAAGCACATCACCGAGAGATACTTTATCGTAATCCGGTCTATTTACAAAGGTAAGTGGAATCACTCCATAGTTAATTAGGTTCTTTCGGTATATTCTGGCAAAAGATTTTACTAAAACTGCCTTCATTCCAATTGACATGGGAACCATTACAGCATGTTCTCTACTTGAGCCCTGACCATAATTCTCCCCACCTACCACAACCCATGTTTTCGGGAATTGTTCAATTTTCTTAGAGAAATCTTTATCCATTCTGGAAAAAGCGAAAGGAACAGAGGCCGGTATATTTGACCTGAGGGCGAGCATGTTTGCACCACCAGGTAAAATATCATCTGTACTTACATTATCACCTGCTATTAGGGCGGCTTGCAATGTTAAATCCCCTTCGAGAGGCTCTCCTACTGGCATAGGCTTTATATTTGGCCCTTTTATTACTTCCTGATCCTCTTTCTTTTTTTGGGCGGAAATAAGTAAATTGCCATTATCAGATAAATTCTCAGGGATATCCACCTCTGGATAGTCTCCCATTTCTCTGGGATCAGTAATATATCCAAATATTGCTGAGACTGCAGCCGTTTCGGGACTAGCTAAAAAGACATTGGCATCTTTCGTGCCGCTTCTTCCTTGATAATTTCTATTATATGTACGCAGTGAATTAGTTCCTGCAGCTGGTGCCTGCCCTATACCATTACAGGGACCACAAGTTGCTTCTAGGATTCTGGCTCCTGCATCAACCAAATCCTTTAAAACTCCTGTTTCTGACATTTTAGATAATATCCGTCGGGAACCAGGTGAAATAACTAAGCTAACACTTTCAGCTATTTTCTTCCCTTTTAAAATACCAGCTGCTACTGCCATATCTTTATAAGATGAGTTAGTACAGCTTCCGATAGCTACTTGAAAAAGAGGAGTACCTGCTAATTCAGATACTTTTCTAACATTGTCAGGGCTGTGTGGCAAGGCAACCATAGGCTCTATACCAGAAAGGTCTATTTCTATTATTTTCTCATACTTAGCATCAAAATCAGGTTTTAATTCCAGCCACTCTTGTGAACGACCTAAGCTTTTCAGATATCTGAAGGTAATTTCATCACTTGGAAATAAAGAACTAGTTGCACCCATTTCAGCTCCCATATTACAAATAGTAGCCCTTTCATAAACAGAAAGAGTTTTTACTCCTTCTCCAAAATATTCAAATACCTTTCCCACCCCGCCTTTGACTGTCACTTCTTTTAGGATGGATAAAATAATATCTTTAGCTGTACTCCATAGGGGTAGCTCCCCAATTAATTTTACACCTACTACTTGCGGCTTAGGTACGAAATATGGTTCCCCAGCAATGGCAACTGCAACATCCAAACCACCTGCACCTATTCCGAGCATCCCAGCAGCACCTGCAGTAGGAGTGTGACTGTCTGAGCCTAAGAGTATCCCACCGGGCTTAGCAAAATTCTCCAAATGTACCTGATGGCAAATACCATTACCTGGTCTAGATAAATTTGCTCCTAGCTTCTTGGCTATTCCCTGAAGATACAGATGATCATCTGGGTTTTTATTATCAATCTGTAGGGTGTTATGGTCAAGATAACTTACGACAAAAGGCTTTACCTCATTTAACCCCATAGCCTCTACCTGTAAGAAAACAGGTGTCGCAGTAGCATCCTGGGTTAATACCTGGTCAGGAATCAGAGGAAGCTCTTGCTGATTTAAATCAATACCATGGCTAATAATTATCTTTTCAAATATATTATGTCCCATTAAAAACACTCCTTTTTTTCTGATCTTAAACCCTATATGAATTAAGCCTTTCTTCATCAATTTCTAGACCAAGGCCTATGCCTGCCGGCACAATAACCATTCCTTCGGTTATCTTTAACCCTGTAGCAAAATCATTCTTTATCCATTGGGGTGATTTTATCTCATTGTAGACTACATTTCTGGTCGAAGCTAGAAAATGGGCTGTAGCTGCATCAATAAGCGTATTCTGAATAGTACACCCAGCCATACAATCCATGTTTGCAGCTTCTGCTAAGGCGGCTATTTTTTTTGCCGGATATAAACCACCAGTTTTAACAAGCTTTAGATTTAATAGGTCTACTGCCTGATACTTGATTAAGCGAAGGGCATCAGTTAAGCTTTTTATACTCTCATCAGCCATGACCTCTACCTGGGGACAACCATTCTTGACAGCTAGAAGCCCTTCTAAGTCATCCATATGCACAGGCTGTTCAACCACATTTACACCTAATTCGGCAAATCTTTGAGTAAGATATACAGCCTGTTTACCTTTCCAAGCCTGATTTGCATCAACTTTTAAAGGTATGCCCTTTATTACCTCGCTTACTGCTTTCACCCTTTTTAAATCCAGATCTGGGTTAGGTCCTACCTTTACCTTAAACTCCCGATATCCTGCTTTTAGCTGCTGTGCTGCTTTTTGGGCTGCTTCCTCAGGTGTTACAAGTCCTATCAAATCAAAAGCCGGCATTTCCTTGCGATACAATCCCCCTAAGAGCTTGTACACGGGCACCCCTAAGTATTTTCCCATTAAATCATATAAAGCAATATCTACAGCTGCTTTTGCCGCTGTATTTCCTTTAATAGCGTGATCCATTTTATCGTGAATTTTTTCCAGGCTAAAAGGGTCTTCACTCAAAATAGCAGGAATAATCCTTTTCTTTAATACAGCTATTACTGTTTCCTGGGTTTCCCCAGTAATATAATATTTCGGAGCGGTTGCACCAAAACCTGTTACATCCTCATCTGTAATAATTTTGATATAAACATCCTCTGTAACTTGATATCGCGTATGGGCACTATGGAGTTCTCCATTAAGTTCTATATCTGTTTTAAATACCTCTATTTGCTTTATTATCATAAACTTCACCTCCGGTAAAATAGATATATTTCCAAATTAAAATAGTATGCAAAATTTATGCCAACAACTAAATGAATTCAATCTTTATATTTACAAGAACTCATACTTAAACTCCGAACTTATTAGGCATCTTAATTAACCTAAAAGCGGCCAAGAAAACCCGCATTTCTGATGGTCAATATTGAACCTACTTCCAAATAAAAAAAAGCCCGTATTTTTATGATTAAAAATAACAGGCTAATCTTTATTACCTTTAAGAAGCGCCATACAAAGATAAAAGAACACCTGCAGCAACAGCCGAGCCGATAACACCAGCTACGTTTGGACCCATAGCGTGCATTAATAAAAAGTTTCTTGGGTTCTCCTTTTGTCCTACAACTTGGGAAACCCTTGCAGCCATAGGAACAGCAGATACACCGGCAGAACCAATTAAAGGATTTACTTTTCCACCAGATAATACATACATTAACTTACCTAAAAGTATACCAGCAGCCGTGCCTATAGAAAAAGCTATTAACCCCATAACAATGATTTGAATTGTTTGCGCAGTTAAAAACTTTTCAGCAGTAGCCGTAGCTCCTACCGTAGTTCCCAAAAAAATAGTTACAATATTGATTAAAGTATTTTGCGATGTATCATTTAACCGTTCAACTACACCTGATTCACGGAAAAGATTACCTAACATAAGCATACCGATTAGCGGAGCAGCACTTGGCAATAATAACACACAGACAGTTGTTACCATTATGGGAAAAACTATTTTTTCTACTTTTGAAACAGGTCTTAGCTGTTCCATAATAACCTGTCTTTCTTTTTTAGTCGTCAATGCTTTCATAATTGGTGGCTGAATTATTGGTACTAAAGCCATATAGGAATAGGCAGCAACAGCTATTGGGCCTAATAAATTGGGTGCCAGCTTACTAGTTACATAAATTGCCGTAGGTCCGTCAGCTCCACCAATTATTCCTATTGAAGAGGCTTCCTGCGGTGAAAAACCTAAGAGAAGTGCTGCAATAAAGGTAGTAAAAATACCAAATTGAGCGGCAGCACCTAATAGCAGTGTTTTAGGGTTAGCAATAAGGGGACCAAAATCAGTCATAGCCCCTACACCCATAAAAATTAACGGAGGATAAATGCCCAGTTTAACACCTTGATATAAATAATACAAAAGTCCACCCGGTGATAATATATGGTGAGGGTCACTTGGATCATAAATCGGTCCATCGCTAATCCCCGTTCCCGGGAAGTTAGCTAACAACATCCCGAAAGCTATGGGCAATAAGAGTAACGGCTCAAATTTTTTATGGATAGCTAGATACAACAGGATTAATGATACTAATATCATAATAATTTGACCTAAGCTAATAGTAAGGAAACCTGTACTTTTAACTAGCTGCATCAGAGCGTTACTAAGGTTCATTTGATAATCCATTGAGCTACTTCAACCCCTTTTTATTATAAAGTGCAGTTAATTAACCAATTACGAATAGTACGTCACCAGGGTTAACTGAAACTCCCTCTTTTGCTGTAATTTGTTTAACGGTACCATCAACAGAAGCAGTAATTTCATTTTCCATTTTCATTGCCTCTAAAATCATTACAACATCTCCACTTTTAACTACGGAACCTTCACCCTTTAAGACTTTAAAAACTTTTCCTGGCATGGGTGCTGTTACGCTATCCCCGCTTGTAACAGGTGCATCTTTTGGTGCTGCAGGAGCTGCCTCAGGAACTGGTGCTGTCTTAGAATTAGCCATAGGTGCCGCCGATCTGGACGGAGCTGAAACTCCACCTATTTCCTCTACTTCTACCTCATAGGTTTTTCCATTTACAGTTATATTGAACTTTCTCATTTTCTAATTCTCCCTTCCATTTTAGTCTTACGCAAATTTTTCGATAGTTAACCTTTACTAATTAACTACGCATAAGATGGGTCTAATACCTCATCTGATTCAAGCTCTCTTTATTTTTACAACTGATGTTGATTCATTACTTGGGAGCGACCCATTGTTGACCACGCTGCTCCACTAGTTCCGTTTAACCTGGTAATTGTTTTAATTATTACCTGCTGACCACAGGCAGCAACCGCCGCCGCAATAACCGCAGAAAGCTCGTCTGCATCATCATTTTCAGTTTCCTGGACAGTATTAACTTGTGATTGAACAGGAGCAGTCTCCATTAGGGACTCAGTCTTAATTTTTGGCTTGGGAACTAAAAAGTTTGACATTATGCTAATTAAATTCATTAGTATAAATAAGGCAATAAATACTGTACCCATTCCTAATAAAGTAACCTTTAATCCGTACATTAACATGATTTATTCCCTCCTTTAATATCGGTCGGTGGCTTTATAGTCAATGGTCTATAGTCTTAAAAAAACTATCAGCTATTGACTATTAGCTATTAGCCTCTTTTAAAACTGCCCCTCAATTTTATAAAGGAATATTTCCATGTTTTTTAACCGGTCTCGTTTCACGTTTGGTCGCAAGCATTTCAAAGGCATTGATCAAAACAGGTCGGGTGACCGCTGGTTCTATAACCATATCGACAAAGCCTCTTTCTGCCGCTACATATGGTGTTGCAAAACGTTCTTCGTATTGTTTAATTACTTCGCCTCGCTTGGCTTCTTTGTTTTCTGCTGATTCAATTTCTTTGCGAAAAATAATATTTGCCGCACCACTGGCTCCCATAACTGCAATTTCGGCCGTTGGCCAGGCAATTACTTGGTCGGCACCTAGATCTCTAGAACACATTGCCAGGTATGCACCACCGTAAGCTTTTCTGACTACTAATGTTACTTTGGGTACTGTCGCTTCGGAATAAGCATAAAGCATTTTCGCACCATGACGGATAATACCGCCAAATTCCTGGTTAGTTCCCGGTAAGGATCCTGGTACATCAACTACGTTTAATAACGGAATATTAAAGGCATCACAGAATCTAATAAATCTTGCGGATTTATCACTGGCATTGATATCTATGCAACCGGCCATAAATTTAGGCTGGTTGGCAATTACAGCTATGCTGCGGCCATTTAATCTTATAAAGGCTGTGATGATGTTTTGCGCATAGTATGGTTGTACCTCAAAAATTTCACCGTTATCGGCAAATTTTTCAATTACCTCTTTAATGTCATAGGGTGCATTAGGATTATCAGGTACAAGATCGTTTAGTGTTTCATCCTGACGTTCGGTATCATCACCGTTTTCATAAACAGGCGATTCTTCTAGATTATTATTGGGGATATAGCTTAGTAAGGAGCGAATTTGAGCTATACATTCTTCTTCATTATCGGCAACAAAATGGGCAACTCCACTAACACTGTTGTGAGTCATTGCTCCTCCAAGTTTTTCAGCACTAACTTCTTCTCCCGTAACGGCCTTGATAACCTGGGGACCTGTTATAAACATTTGGGATGTGTTTTTCACCATAAAAATAAAGTCCGTTAAAGCTGGTGAATAAACTGCCCCGCCGGCACATGGACCCATTATTACAGAAATCTGAGGAATAACACCGGAAGAAATGGTATTTCTGTAGAAAATTTCGCCATATCCGCTTAATGCATCAACTGCTTCTTGAATACGGGCGCCACCCGAATCATTAAGGCCTATACATGGCGCACCCATTTTTAAAGCTAGATCAAGAAGTTTACATATTTTCTTAGCATGCATTTCACCCAAGGATCCACCTACTACTGTAAAATCTTGGGCAAATGCATAAACAAGTCTGCCGTCAATTGTACCATAGCCGGTAACCACACCCTCTCCAGGAGCTTCCATTTTTTCCATTCCAAAGTTTACACAGCGATGTTTAACGAATTTATCCAACTCGCTAAAGGTGTCTTCATCAAAAAGCATTCTCAAACGTTCTCTGGCTGTATATTTGCCACGCTCATGCTGCTTTTCGACGGCTTTGCAGCCCCCACCTAATTCAATTTCTTGACTTTTTTCCCTAAGGTATTCTAACTTTGCTCGAGTACTCATGTTTTTTTGTAACTCCCCTCTGTATCAGTGGTTTTATAATCCACCTATTGCAGTATAAAAATCATATAGTGAAATCATTTGTAGTCTACAATGGATAAATATTTGTACCTGCCTCTGCTTCTAAATCACGAGCCATTTTATAGTCTACATTAGTTTTTAAAGCATAGCGTTCTTCTAAAAACCCATTTGCCACCTGTGGAAACAGCACATATGATAAAACATCTTCATCCTTTTGTAAATAATGGCCAATTTCCTTTCTAGCCTGTTCTAGTTGAGGCTCAATATAATCAGCCGGTCTACCCTTAATAGGTTTTTCATCACCAATTATACTTTTTCTAATTTCTTCGTTAACAGTACCCGGTGTTGTACCATATTGTCCTTTCATATATGCTTTCACCTCATTAGTAACCATCTTATACCTGCCTAATAAAACATTAAGCACTGCTTGTGAACCTACGATTTGACTTGTAGGGGTTACCAGGGGCGGATAGCCCATATCTTCTCTTACTCTAGGTACTTCGGCCAGCACTTCAGGTAATTTATCTAAAGCATTTTGTTGTTGAAGCTGGGAAATAAAGTTAGAGAGCATGCCTCCGGGAACTTGATATATTAATACATTAGGATCAACACCACCTGAGTAAACATCAAACTCTTTATATTTCATTCTTATATCTTTAAAATATTCTGCAATTTCCGCTAAAGCAGGCAGATTAAGACCTGTATCATAAGGAGTACCGTCAAATAAAGAGACCATCGTTTCTGTGGCAGGCTGTGAAGTACCTAATGCTAATGATGAAATTGCTGTATCAATAACATCGGCCCCGCCCTCTATCCCTTTCAAATACATTGCAGAACCCATTCCACTTGTATAATGAGTATGTAGCTGGACAGGCAAACCAAATTGTTTTTTTAATGAACTAACTAAATCATAAGCATCATATGGCTTTAAAATACCGGCCATATCTTTAATACAGAAAGAATCTGCGCCTAAATCAACCATATCTCCTGCCATTTTTAGGAAATATTCCATATTGTGCACAGGACTTGTAGTATAAGAAATAGTCGCCTGAACATGGGCTCCTTCTTTTTTAGCCGTTTCCATGGCTTTAGACAGATTTTTTACGTCATTCATTGCATCAAATATACGGAAAATATCCATTCCATGAGCTGTAGCCTTTTTAACGAACTCAACCACTACATCATCTGCGTAATGTTTATAGCCCACCAGGTTCTGGCCTCTAAGAAGCATCTGAATTTTTGTTTTTTTCAATACTTTTCTTATTTTGTCAAGCCTTTCCCATGGGTCTTCGTTAAGAAAACGCATGCAAGTATCAAAGGTAGCTCCACCCCATACCTCCATGGAATGAAAACCTATATCATCCATTTTCTCCGCAATAGGTAACATGTGTTCTATTTTCATGCGAGTTGCTAAAAGAGACTGATGTCCATCCCTAAACGTAGTATCAGTTATACCAATACCTTTTTTTTCTATCATTTTCTTCTTCATTCCTTCCTAAATGTTGTTTAAACTACATTATTTTGCAAATTTCATGACAACTGGAACTTATTGCACTTCCTTTGTGCAACCTGCACTTAAAAAAGGAAAAAGCGATGCATTACATCGCTTTCATATTAAGAATGCTTGCCGTTTCCTAAAGAGAGTTGTTCATCTCTCCTAATTTTCAAGTATTACTCCACAGAGATCTGGCACTACCAAAACCTCTGCGTCTTTACCCTTTTCAGCAATTGCTGTATCTATAGCTTCTTGGACATCAGTGAAAAAACGAATGGGCAAATGGGGCATATCGTCTTTACTGATCCCTTTACTAACAACATAAATGTTGGCTTGATCCATAACCCTATTTAAGCGCCAGGCTTTCATAAAAGGTGTGCTAAAAGTATTGTCTAAATCTTTAAAAGCTTCCAACATTTCTTCTTTAGTACATTTCATTGCTTCCGCCCAACGGGGTTCACCCATACCAAGTGAACATTCAGCTGCCATTATCACTATTCCGCCTTGTTTAACAGCAGGGCTCACCCTAGTAAATCCTTTACCTTCGGTTTGATAGAACTCTCTATCTCGCGGGTAACCCCCTGGATTCGCAATCAGAATATCTACCGGTTTTATTTTATGGGTAACATACTCTGCAAAAAACTTGGCACCTTCTCGGTGAGCCTTAATAAAGTGACCTGCAAATACTTTAGCAATCTCCCGTTCCTCCGTATGAACGGCATTAACTATAAAATCAATGCCAGGTTTAGAGGCCGCCTCTTCTAACTCCTCCCGGTGACAGTTTCCGTCTAAGCGCCCTAGCTGGGAAGTAGGATGCCTAAATAATCTATGATGAACATAGACAGACTTGCGACTAGAAACACCAGGCAGAACGTTTTTAGCACCACCGCTCCAGCCTGCTTGATGATGGGGGTCAATAGCACTAATAGATATTTTTATTTCGGCGTCACAGTATGTTTTTAAGACCTCAACAGGTGTGCCTTGTTTTGTTTCACCAAAACTATAGTAGGCATCAGGGTTATCAGGGTCATTACTAATAAATTTTATACGGTTCATGATATCCTGCCCTAAAAGCTCAATACCTTCTTCTCTAGTGGCAGCATTATGCATCCCGGTTGCCGCAATAATTAATATATTTTCATCAGAAATGCCACAATTATTTAGTTCCTCAATAACATTCTTAGCCATCGGTTCAATAGGAACAGGTCTTGAACGGTCTACAATTACTATAACTGCTGACTTTTTGCCTGCCGCTAGCTCAGAAAGCTTTAGTGTGCCAATAGGATTATCTAAAGCTCTTTTGATTTCCGCATTAGTATCTGCTGCTGCCTCTAATTCTTTTTTACGTCTTAGAACACCTACTAAGTTCTGTTTTGGAACATCTAAGGATATTTCTGATTTTCCATATGGAATATTTATTTGCATTACATTTCCCCCTCTAAGTCCCCTCTACCTCTAATGCTGCTCAGGTTATGAGTGTGTACATGTTCTCCTTTGACAATATCCTTAATTGCAATGCCAATTATCTCATTGTATTTAATCACTTTCTCACCTTTTGCCATGTCACATAATGCTATCTTATGTCCGAAAGGAATGTCATTTTTAGCTGTAAGCTCAATATCCTTCTTGATAACACCGCATACCTCATTTACATTAACATCCTCTATTACTACAACAACATTATCGTTTATACCTAATAAAAGTCCCTTTTGCTCCATAATACCCTCCCCTTTCGTTAATTTAGACAGTTAAACCTATACGGCTAATAGCAAATTCATTATGTTTAAGGGCCTCGGATTTTGTAATTTTACCGGAAGCAACTTGAAGCAAAAATGAAAATAAATCTTCTCCCGCTTCCTCTATATCCATCTGTCCTTTTAAGACTGCGGATATATCAAGATCGATATTTTCCGGTGCGGCAATTACTGTTCGATGATTCCCAGTAACCTTTATTACAGGTCCTAAAATATGACCAACAGGATTTCCTTTTCCGGTAGTGAAAATAGTGATCTGTGCTCCACAAGCAAAAAACCCAGTATTAGATTCTGCGCCGGCAGGTGATGAATACATATGATACAAGCCTTTGCCAGCTGGTTTTTCTGCATAGCTAATTATTGCTTGAATAGGATGGGAACCCGCTTTGGCTATATTACCTAAGGCCTTTTCTTCAACGGTTGTTAACCCTCCCTCGATATTATCAGGTTTTGGCTGATTCCCCCGTATATCTATTCCTAAGCTTAAAACATAATCTTCAACTTCTTTTACAATTTCTAATAATCTTTTTCCTACTTCAGGACTACTACGGCGAGCTAAAATATGCTCGGCTCCCATAATCTCAGCAGTTTCATTAAAAATAGCTGTTCCACCGAGATTTATAAGTTTGTCACAAACATAACCGGCTGCTGGATTCGCAACAATACCCGATGTTGCATCTGATGCACCGCAATTAACGGCAATCATCAGCTTTTCTATTGGAGCTACTTCCCGCTTTAATTCAGATGCTTCTACTAGCATATCTATAGCTATTCTTGCACCTTGTTCAATAGCCTTAAGGGTGCCTTGTCCCATAATGGTAACTATTTCAATTTTCTTATCACTTTTCTCTCTTATCTTTTTAAATATTTTTTGAGCCTCCACAGGTTCCCAGGCAACAATTACTGCACCGAAAACATTAGGGTTTAAGATAGTCCCAGCCAAGGTATTAGTTTGCTGAACTGCGTCAGGTCCAATTTGACCTCTGCCATAAGGGTGTATTACTGGATAAACACCGTGAACTATTGAGGCGATAGCCTCTACAACTGAATTTCCATACCCCTGGGCCGCTACTATTGCTACATGATTTCTGACTCCTACAGTACCATCACTTCTGATATAACCTTCAAAGCTTAAAATAATTATCTCCCCTTCCTGTATTACGTTAAATATTAATACTTGCAAGATTAATGCCAATAATATTGTTAAAAGTTGGCTTAATATAGTCAATTGGAGCAATAATTTATTATATTATTAGGCGAGATATCTCGCCTAATAATA